>NZ_JADOTX010000001.1:0-308533 GCF_015751765.1 Micromonospora ureilytica | reverse complement strand
GGCGATGACCGGCGCGCCGAGCCGGGCACGCCGGTTGGGGGCGAACTTGGCCACCCGGCGCAACGGCACGGGGACCTCGTCGGGAGGGAGGGTGGGCAGCACCGCCGCGGTAAGCGTCACGATCCGTTGCCGGACCGGCTCGGGCAGGGTCGGCTCCAGCTCGGGCAGGGTCGGCTCCAGCTCGGGCAGGGTCGGCGCCGGCTCGGCGCCGGGGTCGTCGCCCGTCGTTGTCGGGTCCGATGCGCCCGATGTGTTGTTGACTACGTTGTCGTCCGGGTTGCCCAGAGCACCGTCGAGCGCGACCGTGTCCTCCTGCGGGAGGTGGTCGTCGTACGGCTCGGTGAGGGGCATGTGGCAAGTCTCCCACCGCGACCGGGCCCACCGCCCGGTGAGTGAGCCGATCTCTCATCCTAGCCCCATGGTGACGGATGGGACGGCTGCGACGGGAGTGTCGGACCGTGGCGCTAGCGT
Source organism: Micromonospora ureilytica (assembly GCF_015751765.1). Taxonomy (NCBI): domain Bacteria; kingdom Bacillati; phylum Actinomycetota; class Actinomycetes; order Micromonosporales; family Micromonosporaceae; genus Micromonospora; species Micromonospora ureilytica. The sequence continues at coordinate 308,062 of NZ_JADOTX010000001.1, read as the reverse complement.
GCCGCCGATGGCACAGGCGGAGTACGTCCAGGAGTCACTGGCCGGTCTCGACCCGGCGGTGGGCGGGGTGGACCCGGCGCTGCCGCTCTACGCGACGACCTTCGTGGTGGTCGACCTGGAGACCACCGGCGGGGCACCGGACGGCGGCGGCATCACCGAGATCGGCGCGGTCAAGGTGCGCGGTGGCGAGCAGTTGGGGGTGTTGGCGACCCTGGTCAACCCCGGGCAGCCGATTCCGCCCTTCATCACCGTGCTGACCGGCATCACCCAGGCCATGCTGGTGCCGGCGCCACCGATCGAGCAGGTGCTGCCGAGCTTCCTGGAGTTCATCGACGAGGCGGTGCTGGTGGCCCACAACGCCCCGTACGACGTGGGCTTCCTCAAGGCCGCCTGCGCGAAGCACGGCTACCGCTGGCCCAACCCCCGGGTACTGGACACGGCTGCGCTCGCCCGCCGGGTGCTGACCCGCGACGAGGTGCCCAACCGCAAGCTGGGCACCCTGGCCGCCTACTTCCGCACCGCCACCCAGCCCACGCACCGGGCGCTGGACGACGCGAAGGCCACAGTCGACGTGCTGCACGGGCTGATCGGTCGGCTCGGCGGGCACCGGGTGGACACTGTCGGCGACGCCATCGAGTTCGCCCGCGCGGTCACCCCGACCCAGCGCCGCAAGCGGCACCTGGCCGAGGGGCTGCCCAAGGTCCCCGGGGTCTACATCTTCCGGGCCGCCGACGACCGGCCGCTCTACGTGGGCACCTCCGTCGACATCGCCACCCGGGTGCGCAGCTACTTCACCGCCGGCGAGAAGCGCGCCCGGATCTCCGAGATGCTGGGCGCGGCCGAACGGGTCGAGGCGGTGGAGTGCGCCCACTCGTTGGAGGCGGAGGTCCGTGAGCTGCGGTTGATCGCCGCCCACGCCCCGCCGTACAACCGCCGGTCCAAATACCCGGAACGGATGGTCTGGCTGAAGCTGACCGACGGTCCGTACCCTCGGCTGTCGATCGTCCGCGAGCTCTCCCCCACCGACACCGCGTACCTCGGGCCGTTCACCTCCCGGCGAGCCGCCGAGCTGGCCGCCGCCGGTTTCCACGACGCGGTGCCGCTGCGCCAGTGCACGCACCGGCTCTCGCTGCGCACCGTCACGCCGGCCTGCGCGCTGGCCGAGCTGGGTCGCTGCCCGGCGCCCTGCGAGCACAAGATCACCCCCGAGGAGTACGACGACAGCGCCGCCGCGCCCTTCCGGACCGCGACGGCCAGCGACCCCCAGCCGGTGGTGGACGCGCTCCTCGCGCGGATCGACGCGCTCTCTCGTGACCAGCGCTACGAGGAGGCCGCCGTGGTGCGGTCCCGGCTGGCCGCCGTGCTGCGGGCCACCGTGCGGATGCAGCGGCTGGCCGCGCTGACCGGGATCGTCGAGCTGGCTGCGGCCCGGCCGGCCGCCCGGGGCGGCTGGGAGTTGGCGCTGGTCCGGCACGGCCGGCTGGCCGGCGCGGGGGTGTCCCCGCCGGGCGTGCACCCGCGTCCCACGTTGGCCACGATCCGGGCCACCGCGGAGACGGTGTCGGGCGGGCACGGTCCGGTGCCGGCCGCCACCGCCGAGGAGTCCGAGCGGATCCTGTCCTGGTTGGAGCGACCGGAGACCCGACTCGTCGAGATGTCCTCCGGTTGGTCCTCTCCGGCGAGTGGTGCGGGTCGGTTCCGTGACCTGCTGGCGAAGGCCGAGGGCGGCGCGTCCCACCAACTCTCGACCGAACGCTCATGACCAACTGACCGATCGGACTACGTCGACTCGCTTAGGCTGTTAGAGAAGTGCAGTCCTGCCCGATTCGTGGGCCTGCTCCCGCCGCCGGGGTTCCGGCGACGCGGAGCCGGGGTGAGGAGGTGTCCCTCGTGGACGTCGACGCCGGACACGGCGCCGCCCTGGGGGGCGCCCTGCCGACACAGCCAGGTGAGCTGCCGCTCGCCCGCCGGCTACGGTCGTTGCTCAGTTGGCCGACCACCGACTCCGACCCGGTCACCCAGCTGGTCCGCACCCATCGGGGCATCCACGCCGGCACCGACCCTGCGGTGCTGCGCCGTGCCTACACGATCGCGGAGAACATGCACCGCGGGCAGTTCCGCAAGAGCGGGGAACCGTACATCACCCATCCCCTCGCGGTGGCGCAGATCTGCGCCGAGCTGGGAATGGACGCCACCACCCTGGTCGCGGCGCTGCTGCACGACACCGTGGAGGACACCCGCTACACCCTCCAGGCGCTCTCCGAGGATTTCGGCGGCGAGGTGGCCCACCTGGTCGACGGGGTGACCAAGTTCGACAAGGCGTTCTACGGCAAGGCCGCCGAGGCGGAGACGATCCGCAAGATGATCGTCGCGGCCGCCAAGGACGTCCGGGTGCTGATCATCAAACTCGCCGACCGGCTGCACAACATGCGCACGCTCGGGGTGCGCTCCGCGTCGTCGCGGGAACGGATCGCCCGCAAGACCCAGGAGGTGCTGGTCCCACTCTGTGACCGGCTGGGCATCCAGACCCTCAAGCGCGAGCTGGACGACGTGGTGCTGCTGCACCTTGAGCCCGACGAGCATGCCCGGCTGGCCCGGCACGTGCACGACCGGCCGGGCTGGGACTCGTACCTCGACTCGGTGGTCACCCAGGCCCGGGTGGCGCTGCGCCGCGGCCGGGTCGACGCCGTGGTGACCCCTCGTCCCCGGCACCTCTACTCGATCTGGAAGGACACCATCGCCGGCGGCCACACGGCCCCGTACGACCTGCCCCGCATCGTGGTGGTGGTCGACGGCCCGGCCACCGACTGTTACGCCGCGCTCGGCGCGATCCACGGCACCTGGCGACCGGTGGCCGGCCGCTTCAAGGACTTCATCGCGTCACCGAAGAACAACCTCTACCGCTCGCTGCACACAAGCGTCTGCGGCCCCCAGGACCGCACTGTGGAGGTGCTGATCCGCACGGAGGAGATGCACCGCTCGGCCGAGTACGGCATCGCCGCCGACTTCCGTTTCCCCCGCTCGGGCAGCAGCAGCGCCGCGGCCCGCGCCGAGCAGTTGGACTGGCTGCGCCGGGTGCTCGACTGGGAGCCGGACGCCGCCGACCCGGCACAGTTCCTCGAATCGCTGCGCTGCGACCTCGCCGAGGGGCAGATCCAGGTCTTCTCCGACGGGCGGCAGGTCGTGCTGCCCGCCGGTGCCACACCTGTCGACCTCGCGTACGAGCTGGGCAACGACCGGGGCGACCACTGCCTGGCCGCCCGCATCAACGGTCGGCTGGCCCCGCTCAGTTCGGAGCTGGACGAGGGCGACGTGGTGGAGATCTTCACCGAGAACGACGGCGACAACGGCTTCGAGGCAGGTGTGGCGCCACGCGGCCCCCGCCGGGAGTGGCTGAGCTTCGTCAAGTCGCCGCACGCGCAGATGCAGATCAACAGGTGGTTCGCCGAGCACACCGAGCCGGGCATCACGATCAGCGACAAGGTGCGCCTCGGCCGGGCCACCATCGGGCTCGCCCTGCGCCAGCACAACCGGGGCCTCGCCAGTGACCTGCCACTGCTGCGCCTCTCCGAGGAGTTGGGCTACCCCGACCTGGAGACCCTGCTGGTCGCGGTCTTCGACCGGGTGATCGAACCGGACACCGTGGTCCGCCAGCTCATCGACCTGGTCGACCATCGACAGTGACCCTGGCGGCCCAGCGCGTCCGAGGGACATTCGCGACCACTAGCCTGGAGCCATGATCCCCCGTTCCCGCGCCACCGGTCGGGCCGTCTTCTACCAGGCTTTCTACCGGCTGCCGCTGCCGGTGCGTCGGCGCCTGGTCAAGCTGGCGATGCCCAAGTACATCGTCGGCGCGGTCACCCTGGTCCGCGATTCCGAGGCGACGGGCGCGGGCCGGCTGCTGATGCTGCGCCAACCGCCAGGTAAGGGCTGGTCGCTGCCCGCCGGTCTCCTGGATCGGGGCGAGCCCCCGGTGGTGGGTGCGGCCCGCGAACTGTTCGAGGAATCCGGCGTCCGACTCCCCCCGTCCCGGTTACGCCCGGCGGTGCCGAACGCGATCGTGCACGCCAAGGGCTGGGTGGACATGGTCTTCGAGACCGAGGTGCCCGCGTCCGACACCAAGCTGGCGGTCGACGGCGCGGAGGTCTTCGAGGCCGCGTGGCACCCCCTGGACGACCTGCCCAAGCTGACCTGGCCGACCGCCCGGCTGCTCGCCTACTACGACATCGGGCCGCTGGCCGGGCAGTTCCCGCCCCCGATCCCCGACGACCTGCCATGACCGGCGGGGCCTCCGCGCCGGCCGAGTTGTGCGCTGTGGTGCTCGCCGCCGGCGAGGGCACCCGGCTGCGCCCGCTCACCGAACGGGTGCCCAAGGCGCTCTGCCCGGTCGGCAACGTGCCCCTGCTGGATCGGGCGTTGGCGCGGCTGGCCGGCCTGGGGCTGACCGGTCCCAACCGGGTCGCGGTGAACGCCTGCTACCTCGGCGACCAGGTGGTGGCGCACGTCGGTGACCGCGCGCACCTGTCGGTGGAGCCGGGCGACCCACTGGGCACCGCGGGTGGGGTGGCCAACCTGCGGGACTGGATCGACGGACGGCCGGTGCTGGTCGGCAACGCCGACGCGTACCTCGCCGACCCGGCTGCTCCCCCGGGCCCGGACGTGGCCGCCCTGCTCGACGGCTGGGACGGGCGCAGCGTGCGCCTGCTCGGCCAGCCGGCCGCGGACCCGGCGGCGCCGGGCACCTTCGCCGGGCACTGCTTCACCGGCTTCTCGCTGCTGCCCTGGCGGCTGGTCCGGGACCTGCCGGTCGCCTTCTCGGACCTGGTCCGCGCCGTGTGGCGGCCGGCCGAGGCCGCGGGCGCCCTGACGGTGGTGCCCTACCCGGGCACCTTCTTCGACACCGGCACCCCGGCCGACTACCTGGCGGCCAACCTGCACGCCGCGTCCGGGGGCGCTCTCGTCGAGGAGTCCGCGACGGTGACCGGCCGTTGCGTGGAGTCGGTGGTCGGCGCGGGGGCGCGGGTGCACGGCGACGTGTTCCGCACTGTGGTGTGGCCGGGCGCGACAGTACGCGCCGGCGAGCGGTTGCGGAACGTGATCCGGGCCGGGAACGACCTGACCGTGCCCTGCCCCGCCCAGGGCTGAGCACCGACGGCTCCCGCCTCCGGTCTCGGACCGAAACATCTAGCATGGGCGACGACGCCGACGAACGGAGAAATGCCCCGTGATCACCGCGATCGTGCTGATCGACTGCGCCACCGATGCGATCCCCGAGGTGGCGGAAAACCTGGCCAACCTTCCCGGTGTCAGCGAGGTCTACTCGGTGGCCGGGCACGTCGACCTCATCGCCATCGTCCGGGTCCGCGAGTTCGACCAGATCGCCCAGGTCATCGCAGGCAGCATCTCCAAGGTCCCGGGCGTGCTCAACACCGAGTCGCACATCGCCTTCCGGGCGTACTCCCAGCACGACCTGGAGGAGGCGTTCGCGATCGGCCTGGCCAGCGCCGACTGACCCGCCCGCCGTTTCGGGGTCCGTGCCGGCCCCACGACGGCGCCTGACGCGCACAGGGCGGCCGGTCCACCGCGTTGGGTGGACCGGCCGTCTGCTGTGGCTACGTCAGCTCTCGCTGGGAGCCGGCACCTCAGTGGTGCCGCCGCCCGGAGCCGGGGACTCGGTGCTGCCACCGCCCGGAGCCGGCGACTCGGTGCCGGTGCCGCCCGGAGCCGGCGACTCAGTGCCGGTGCCGCCCGGGCTGGGCGTACCGCTGGCGCTGGTCTGCGGAACCGGGATGCCCAGCTTGTTGGCGAGCGCCACCAACTCGTCGTAGTGCGTCTGCAGCGTCGGAAGCGCCGTCTGCGCCAACTGGACCACCGACTGCTCGGAGCCCTGCGAGATCTCCGTCTGGGTGGCCTGGATGGCCTGGACGTGACCGGCCAGCTCACTGGTCACCCAGAGCCGGTCGAACTCCGCACCGCTGGCGTTGTTCAGCTTGTCGATGACCGCCTGCTGATCGGCGCTGGGCTCGTTCGGCAGTTCCACCCCGAGCTGCGAAGCGGTCTGCTGCACCGTCTGGTCCAGCTGGGTGTGGTCGGTCTTCAGCATCGCGCCCAGGTCCTTGACCCCCTGGTCCTGACCCTTCTGCTGGGCCAGGTCACCAGCGGTGATCTCGAACAGGTTGACCTGGTGTACCGCCTGCAGGTACTGGGTGTCCTGCGTCGACGGCTGTGCCGCGGCCTGCGCGGCCGCAGCCGGCGCGACACCGACAAGTACCAGCGCGGCCAACAGGCCGAGGCGTTTGATACCCAACATGCTTCCCCCCCTTGAGACGTTGGACCGCACGGATACCCGGCTCACCGGGGTTATTCCTGCGATCGCCCGTCGCACGGGGTCGACCGGTCCCGCCGTGGCCGTCCGACTCCTGGTCGGATGGGCGGGGGGTGTGGAAAACGACGTGGCGCCCGCCGGAATCCGGCGGGCGCCACGTAACGGTGCGAATGGGCGGTCAGCGGCGGCTCTCGCCGCTGCCGATCTCCTCGCGCTCGGGTCGGGCCTCGACCGGCGGGTGCCCCGGCGAGACCGGCGCCTCGACCGGCTTCTCGATCGGGTAGAAGAAGCCCCGGATGGCCGGGCCGAGGGCCCCCAGCCGGTTCATCTTCTTCGGCACGACCCAGCCGACGTAGTCCAACTGGCCGTGGCCGTCCGCGTGCCCGTTGGACGCGCTGAGCGGCTGGTGCACCTCGACGAACCGGCCGTCCGGCATGCGCCGGATGATGCCGGTCTCCACGCCGTGGGCGAGCACCTCCCGGTCGTGCTGCTGCAGACCCAGGCAGAGCCGGTAGGTGACGTAGTACGCCAGCGGCGGGACCACCAGCAGGCCGATCCGGCCCGCCCAGGTCATCGCGTTCAGGCTGATCTGGAACTTGTCCGCGATCACGTCGTTGGCGCCGGAGAGCGTCAGCACGATGTAGAACGAGACGGCCATGGCGCCGACGGCGGTCCGGGCCGGAGCATCCCGGGGACGCTCGAGCAGATTGTGGCTCTCGCGGTCCTTCAGGTGCCGGGCTTCCAGGAACGGGTACATCGTCGACAGGCCCACCAGGATGCCGGGCAGCACGACAGTCGGCCAGAACAGCGGCGGGATGACGTACCCGTCACCGATCGGGATGGGAATCTCCCAGGCCGGCATGAGTCGGGTCGACCCGTCGAGGAACATGACGTACCAGTCGGGCTGGCTGGCGGCCGAAACCACCCACGCCTCGTACGGGCCGAACAGCCAGATCGGGTTGATCTGGAACAGACCGCCCATCAGCGCGATGACGCCGAAGACGACCATGAAGAAGCCGCCCTGCTTCAGCGCGTACCGGGGGAACATCCGCTCGCCGACCACGTTGTTGTTGGTCCGGCCGGGGCCGGGCCACTGGGTGTGCTTCTGCTTGAAGACCAGGCCCAGGTGGACGCTGATCAGCGCGACCAGCAGACCGGGGATGAGCAGCACGTGGGCGATGAAGAACCGGCTGATGATGATCGTGCCAGGGAACTCGCCGCCGAAGACCGACGAGGTGACCCAGGAGCCGATCACCGGGATGGACAGCATGATCGCCGAGGCGATCCGCAGGCCCGTGCCGGAGAGGCCGTCGTCCGGCAGCGAGTAGCCGGTGAAGCCGGCCAGGAAGCCGACCCAGAACAGCAGCGAACCGATGATCCAGTTGGTCTCACGCGGCTTGCGGAAGGCGCCGGTGAAGAAGACCCGGAGCATGTGCACGACGATCGCGGCCATGAACAGCAGCGCCGCCCAGTGGTGCATCTGCCGCATCACCAGACCGCCGCGGACGTCGAACGAGATGTCCAGGCTGGAGGCGTACGCGGCGGACATCGGCGTGCCCTGCAACGGCGCGTAGCTGCCGTCGTAGACCACCTCGGTCATCGCCGGCTCGAAGAAGAAGGTGAGGAACACACCGGTCAGCAGCAGCACGACGAACGAGAACAGCGCGATCTCGCCGAGCAGGAAGGACCAGTGGTCCGGGAAGACCTTGTTCAGTAGCTTGCGCAACGGGGTGGCCACCGCGAAGCGGTCGTCCACTCCCACCGCGGCCTTGCCCGGCGTCGCCGCAAGGTCAAACTTTCGACGCTTCATGGCCGCTCCCAGAAATCAGGCCCGACGGTCTCGGTGTAGTCGGACTTCGCCACGAAGAAGCCCTCGGAGTCCACCTCGATCGGCAGCTGCGGCAGCCGCCGGCTGGCGGGGCCGAAGATGGGCCGGGCGTTGTCGGTGATCAGGAACTGGGACTGGTGGCACGGACAGAGCAGCCGGTTGGTCTGCTGCTCGTACAGGCTTGCCGGACATCCCGCGTGCGTGCAGATCTTGGAGAACGCCGCGTAGTTGCCCCACATGTAGTCACCGTGGCCGACCCGCTCGTTGGCCCGGCGCGACTCCTGCGCGTCGGAGTCGCGGAGGTGGATCAGCAGCGTCGGCGAGTCGGCGTGCTTGTTGCTCACGCCGTGGTCGATGCCGGGGAAGACGGTCAGCTGCCCACCGGTGCTGATGTCCGCCGGGCGGATCGGCCGGCCGTCCTCGCGGACCAGGCGGATCCGCTGGCCGCCCTCGGGCATGGCGAACCCGGTGGTGAACATCTGGTTGTTCTTGTGCGGCTGCGAGATCAGCCCGCCGACCAGCGGTGCCGCGGCGACCGCGGCGACCGGCGCGAGACCGGCCAGCAGCGAGATGCCGAGCAGCGGGCGACGCTTCACGCCGAGCTCGTCCGCCATGTAGAGCATGGTCTGGCCGGTGATCGTGCGGCCTTCGGAGTCCACCTGACCCTCGTGCCGGTCCTGGATCGAGACCTCCTTGGGCAGCAACTTCTTGCCCCAGGTCAGGATGCCGAAGCCGACGGCGAGCAGCGCCACGCCGAGGGTGAAGCCGAGCAGCGGGGTGTAGAACTTGTCGCCACCCCTGCCCGCCTCGTACTGCCACGGCCACCAGATGTAGATGGCCAGGAATGCGGTCGCGGCCAGGCCGGTGATCAGGAAGAAGCCGGCGACAACCCGGGTCAGCCGACGCTCCGCCTTGGTGCCCGGAAGCACCTGCGGCTCGTAGTGGACGATCTCGATGTCGTCCCTGCGCGCGCCCTCACGAACGATGTCGAACCGGGTCAGCTTGGGGTCGTTCACGTCGAGCGGCTCCTGACCCTGCGGGGCCGGGTGCTCGGTGTGGGTGCTCATGCCGTCACCTCGCTACGGGTGGCGCCGAGCGGCACCACGGCACTGAATCGGATGCCCTGCTCGATCACGACTTACCCGCAATCCACAGGCTAGCGAAGACGAGCGCCACGATGCCAACCAGGAAGATCGCCAGGCCCTCGGTGGACGGGCCGTACCGCCCGAGGTTCAACCCGCCCGGGTCCTGGTCGTGCTTCAGCGTCTCCTGGATGTAGGCGATGATGTCGGCCTTCTGCTCCGGCCGGAGCTGGTTGTCGCCGAACACCGGCATGTTCTGCGGGCCGCTCAACATCGCCGCGTAGATCTGGCGGTCGGTCGCGGGGTGCAGGCTCGGGGCGAACTTGCCCGAGGAGAGCGCGCCGCCGCCGCCACCGAAGGCGTGGCACTGCGAGCAGTTGATCCGGAACAGCTCGCCGCCGGACGCGATGTTGCCGTCCTCGCGGAGGTCGTCGCCCTCGGGCACGACCGGACCGCCGCCCAGCTCCTGGATGTACTGGGCCAGTTGGCGGGTCTGCTCGTCGGTGAAGACCGGGGGCTTACGGTGCGCCTGGGCCTCCTGGCGGGCCAGCGGCATCCGCCCGGAGCTGACCTGGAACTCGACAGATGCCGCGCCGACGCCGATCAGGCTCGGCCCGCGGCCCTCGACACCCTGGGCGTTGCGGCCGTGGCAGGTCACGCAGCTCACGTCGAACAGCGCCTTGCCCTCTGCGGCGGCGCCGGTCAGCTGCGGGTTGTCCTGCGCCTGGGCGCCCGGGGCGAAGACGGTGTAGGCGCCGCCGGCGAGCATCAGCGCGGCGATCAGCCGGACCGCGGCGCCCAGCCGGCGGCGGCCCCTGCTGCGCGCGGCGGGCCGCTCACGCAACCGCGCGAGCAGACCGCGTCGGCGGTCGTTGTCAGAAGTCATGAGCGGTGTCCTTAACCGGTTGGACCTGTCTCAGGGGACGGAGCAGCAGCGCGGAATGTGACGCGCAAGATCACTGGAGCCAGTAGATCATGGCGTACAGCCCGATCCACACGACGTCGACGAAGTGCCAGTAGTACGACACGACGATCGCCGACGTCGCCTGCGCCGGCGTGAACCGGCCCATGGTCGTACGGACCATGAAGATGACGAAGGCGATCAGACCGCCGGTCACGTGCAGGCCGTGGAAGCCGGTGGTCAGGTAGAACACCGATCCGTACCCGTCTCCGTTGATCTTGATGCCGTCCTCGACCAGGTGCCGGTACTCGTTCAGCTGACCGAGGACGAAGATCAGGCCCATCACGAAGGTGACGGTGAACCAGCGCCGCAGCGCGTGCACGTCACCCTTCTCCGCCGCGAAGACGCCGAGCTGGCACGTCACCGAGGACAGCACCAGGATCACCGTGAAGGTGGTCGCGTACGGGATGTTCAGCGCCTCGGTGTGCTTCTCCCACTGCTCCGGCGCAGCCGCGCGGATCGAGAAGTACATCGCGAACAGCGCCGCGAAGAACATGAGTTCGCTGGAGAGCCACACGATCGTCCCGACGCTGACCATGTTCGGTCGGGTCAGAGAGTGGATCCGGCTCTTGTCAATGGCTGGGGCCGCAGTCACGCCGTCATTATTGCCCCTGACCGGGGCCGGCGATCAGCGGGGTGGCAAACCTGCGCCTTCCGTGGCCCGGCCGTCAAGGTCCGGTTCGCCTGGCCTAGCCTGAAAAGCGTGCTGCACGTCGATCCGATCTTCGCCGCCACCTCGGCCCCGCCACCGTTCACCGTCGGCGCGGTGCTGACCGAGACCCGGCTGGACAGCTGGCTGGCCCTCGGCCTGGTGCTCGCCGCCGGCCTGTACCTCTATGGGGTGTACCGGCTGCGGCTGCGGGGCGACCGTTGGCCGATCGTCCGTACCGTGTTCTTCCTCGGCCCCGGGCTGGGCGGCATCGCGCTGGTCACGGTCAGCGGGCTGCACGCGTACGACACCGCGCTGCTCTCCGTGCACATGATCCAGCACATGGTGCTGTCCATGGTGGCGCCGATCTTCCTGGCGCTGGGCGCGCCGATGACCCTGGCCCTGCGAACCCTGCCGGTCCGGCCGCGCAAGCGCCTGCTCGCGATCGTGCACAGCCGCGTCGCCCGGGTCTACAGCTTCCCGCTTGTGGCGTTCGCCATCTTCGTGGTCAACCCGTTCGTGCTCTATTTCAGTGACCTGTACCGCTACACCCTCGAACACGCCTGGGCGCACGAGCTGGTGCACGCGCACTTCATCATGACCGGCTGCGTGTTCTTCTGGCCGCTGCTCGGCCTCGACCCGCTGCCGGGCCGCTGGCCGTACCCGGCGCGTGCGCTGCTGATGCTGCTCTCCGTGCCGTTCCACACAGTGCTCGGTCTCACCATCATGCAGAGCAGCACGCTCTTCGGCGGCGACTGGTACCCGTCGCTCAACCTCGGCTGGGTCGACCCCTGGCAGGACCAGGTGGTCGCCGGCGGCATCCTCTGGGCCGGTGGCGAATTCGTCAGTGTGACCATGCTCGCGGTGCTGGTCGTGCAGTGGGTCAAGCAGTCCGAGCGGGAGGCCCGCCGGGTGGACCGCGAGCTGGACCGTCAGGAGGCCCGCGAGCGCGCCGCCGACGCCGCGCCCGCCTGAGCTGCCCGGACGGTACGCCCCGACCCGTCACCCCGGGCGGGATGTCGGCTACGTCACGCCGACCGGTACGATCTGCGGGCAGCTACGAGGTGGGAGTTCCGGCATGACCGATCGTCTTTGCACCGTGTTGCTCTACAGCGACGACCCGCAGGTCCGTGATCGGATGCGGATGGCTGTCGGCACCCGTCCCGCGCCCGGTCTGCAGATCGAGTTCGTCGAGGCGTCGACCTACGCGGAGACCATCCGGCTGGTCGACGACTACGAGATCGACCTGCTGCTGCTCGACGGTGAGGCGAGCCCGGGCGGCGGCATCGGCATCGCCCGACAGATCAAGGACGACCGGGACGACGCTCCCCCGACCTGCCTGGTGATCGCCCGCGCCGCCGACCGATGGCTCGCCGCGTACGCCGAGGTCGACGCGACGCTCGTGCACCCGCTCGACCCGGTGACCACCGGCGGCACGGTGGCCGAGCTGCTGCGGACGCACGCACCCGCCTGACGTCCCACGCTCCTCCGGCACCCCCACGGCGCCGGATCTCCTCGGCGCCGGTTCCAGCCCACCCGCACTTCGCATGCTCGGGAGGCCCGCCATGGGCGATCGGACCTGGCCGCACCTGCTCAACGCGCTGCTGCGCGGTGACGAACTCTCCACCGCCGACACCGCCTGGGCCATGGACGAGATCATGACCGGCTCGGCGAGCGCGGCGCAGATCGCCGCCTTCGCCGTGGCGCTGCGGGCCAAGGGGGAAACCCCCGCGGAACTGGCCGGCCTGGTGGAGGCGATGCTGGGTCGCGCGGTCCCGGTGGCGCTCCCCGAGGAGCTGCGCCGCACTGCGCTCGACGTGGTCGGCACCGGCGGTGACCTCGCCCACACGGTCAACATCTCCACGATGACGGCGCTGGTGGTCGCCGGCACTGGCGTCCGGGTCGTGAAGCACGGCAACCGGGCCGCCTCCTCCCTGTGCGGCACCGCCGACCTGCTGGAGTTCCTCGGCATCCCGCTGGATCTCGGCCCGGAGCAGGTCGCCCGCTGTGTCGAGGAGGCCGGCATCGGGTTCTGCTTCGCGGCCCGGTTCCACCCGGGGATGCGGCACGCGGGCCCGGTCCGCCGCGAGGTGGGGGTGCCCACCTTCTTCAACTTCCTCGGCCCGCTGACCAACCCGGCCCGCCCCATGGCCGGCGCGGTCGGCTGCTTCGACCTCCGGATGGCCCCGGTGATGGCCAGCGTGTTCGCGGCTCGTGGCGACTCGGCGATCGTGATGCGCGGCGAGGACGGGCTGGACGAGTTCACCACCGCCGCGCCGACCCGGGTCTGGGCGGCTCAGGGCGGCACCGTACGCGAGGCCGTGCTGGACGCGACGGACCTGGGGGTGCCCCGGTCCACCATCGCGGACCTGCGCGGCGGTGACGCCGCGTACAACGCGGGTGTGGCCCGTCGCCTGCTGGCCGGCGAGACGGGCCCGGTGCGGGACGCGGTGCTGGTCAACGCGGCGGCGGCGCTGGCCACCCAGGGCCCGCTGGACGGCGACCTGACCGAGGCGCTGCGTGCCGGCCTGGCCCGCGCGGCCGAGTCGATCGACTCCGGTTCGGCCGCCTCGACCCTGGACCGCTGGATCGAGACCGCCAACGCCTGACCGCACCACCGCCGCCGGACGCCGACGGGCGGGCGACGGGCGGGCGACGGTGCGCGGAGATTTGTCGGACCCGTCTGGGAAACTACAGCTGAGTAGTTCTCTGCTGCCGTCGGTGCGTCACTGTCGCATCCGGGGGCGGTTCGCCTGGTATCGAGAGGAGACGCCCGTGTCGCATCGCGAGCTCTACTGCGACGTCTGCGAGGGCGTGGCGCTGTTCGAGGCGCCGCCCTGCGTCGACGGCCACGGCACCGACTGTCCAGAGCTGATCTGCACCGACTGCGGCGCCGCCGTGGTGGTCAGCGCGTTCGCCATCCCGGTCACCCGGCTGGCCGACCGCCGCCGCCAGCCCGCCCGCCGCCGCGCAGCCTGACCCCGGCGCCACCCGACCACAGCCCCGCCGACCTGCCGGCACCATGACCGAAGGCCCGCTCCCCCACTCGGGGAACGGGCCTTCGTCGTGCGGGGTCGGTCGCGACGGCGACCGGGGTGTCAGTGCTCGGCGGTGCGCCGGGTGCCGCTGTAGTACTCGAACAGGAGCCCACAGGCGGCGAAGACAACGGCCAGCAGGCCGGCACCGATCAGCCAGAACTGCCAGAACACCATGCCGAGCGCGGCGATCGCGGCGGCCAGCGCCAGACCGAACGGCCAGTAGCTGCCCGGGCTGAAGAAGCCGACCTCACCGGCGCCGTCCGCGATCTCGGCATCCGGGCGGTCTTCCGGGCGCAGGTCGATGCGGCGGGAGACGAACCAGAAGAAGCCACCGCACATCGAGCAGAGCAGGAACGACAGCAGCAGGGCGACGGTGCCGACCCACTCGACGCCGCCCGACTCGCCGTGCGTCCACGCGCCGTAGAGGATCGTGGCACCGAAGAGGAACCCGGCGATGATCAGGAAGATACGCCACTCGGTCTTCATGCCGCTGCCTCAGCTTCCGGTGCGGGCCGGAACTTTGTCCGGGTTGAAGTTGTCCTGCGTCCGCCGCGTGTCGAACGGCTGCGTGGTCGTCGCGTACGGCTGCTCACCGATCGCGGACAGCGCGTCCTGGGTCGACTTGCCGCTCTGCTTGGCCGCGAGGAACTGGTCGTACTTCTCCGGCGAGACCACCCGCAGCTCGAAGTTCATGAACGCGTGGTAGCTGCCGCACAGTTCGGCGCAGCGCCCGACGTAGGCACCCTCGGCGTCCAGGCTGGAAACCTCGAACACGTTGCGGATCTTGCCCGGCATGACGTCCCGCTTGAAGAGCAGCTCCGGCACCCAGAACGAGTGGATGACGTCGCGGCTGGTCTCCTCGAACCGGATGGACCGGTTGGTCGGCAGCACCAGCACCGGGATGACCTCACTGGTGCCGAGCGTCGACGCGGTGGTGCGGGCTTCCGTGCCCTGGCCGTCGCGGTAGTTGAACTGCCAGTTCCACTTGAACGCGACGACCTCGACAGTGACGTCCGGGTTCTTCGACAACTTGTCGACGTCGGTCTGCACGATCGCCGTGTAGTAGAAGAGCACGGAGACGATCAGGATCGGCGCGATGGTGTAGAGGAACTCCATCGGCATGTTGTAGCGAGTCTGCACCGGCAGCGCGTTGCCACGCTTGCGGTAACGCACGACGCACCAGAAGATCAGGCCCCACACGAAGACGCCGACCGCGAGCGCGGCGATGCAGGAGGCGATCCACAGGTCGTACATCCGCTTGGACTCCGGCGAGATGCCGCCCTGCGGCCAGCCGAAGCCGTGGAACGTCTGACCGACGTCACAGCCCGTGAGCAGAACCAGCAACGCCACGCCACCGAGACCGAGCCCGGTCAGGCGACCAGCACCACGCCCCCGGCGTCCACCAACCCCTGGGGAAGCGCTGTGCCGTACGGCCGACGGCCGTACCTCCGAACTCCTTGCGACCACCTGGTCCTGCCTCCCTAGCGCGCCGCGGTGCGTCCTTCGTCAGCACCGGCGGCAAAGGCGTCACCGACGGTCGCAGATTACTCGACCATGACGGACTCGGCCGTGGTGGGGTCACTGTCCGACCCCCATCGGGGGGATCCTAGGCATACCGCCGCGATAGCGTCTTGATCTGTGAGTGCGAGGAGTGAGCCGGGGTTGCGAGCCCCGCAGCCGCGAACGAAGGCGGGCCTGTGAGTGCATCCCCGGTCTACCTGGACGCGGCGACCGCCGCGCCGATGCATCCGGTCGCGCGGCAGGCGCTGCTGGCCGCGCTCGACGACGGCTGGGCCGACCCGGGCAAGCTGTACACGCAGGCCCGCCGGGCCCGGCAACTGCTCGACGCCGCCCGCGAGGCCACCGCGCTGACGCTCGGCGTCCGCGCCGATGAGGTGTCCTTCACCCCCAGCGGTACGACCGCAGCCCACGGCGCGGTGCTCGGGGGCCTGGCGGGGCGGCGGCGGGTCGGGTCGACGCTTGTGCACTCGGCGATCGAGCACTCGGCGGTGCTGCACGCGGCGGAACGGCACGTCGGCGCGGGCGGGACCGCCACCGCGGTGCCGGTCGACCGGCTGGGCCGACTGGACCTGACCGCGTGGTCGACAGCCGTTCGGGCCCCGGGGGTCGCGCTGGCCGCGTTGATCACCGCCAGTCATGAGGTGGGGACGGTGCAGCCGGTCGCCGAGGCGGCGGCCGCGTGCGCCGACGTGGGTGTGCCGCTGTACGTGGACGCGGCGCAGTCGGTGGGCCGGGTGCCCCTGCCGGCCGGTTGGTCGGTGCTCACCGCGAGCGCCCACAAGTGGGGCGGGCCACCCGGGGTGGGGGTGCTGGCGGTCCGCAAGGGCACTCGCTGGGAGTCACCCTGGCCGGCCGACGAGCGGGAGAGCGGACGTACCCCCGGGGTGGTGAACCTGCCCGCGGTCGTGGCGGCGGCGGCGAGCCTGCGCGCGGCGGCGGCCGACGCGGCGGCCGAGGCGACCCGGCTGGCCGCCCTGGTGGACCGGATCCGGGAGCGGGTCGCGGCCGAGGTGCCCGACGTGGAGGTGGTCGGCGACCCGGTGCTCCGGCTCCCCCACCTGGTCACCTTCTCCTGCCTGTACGTCGACGGGGAGGCGCTGCTGCACGCCCTGGACCGGCGCGGCTTCGCCGTGTCGTCCGGCTCGTCCTGCACCTCGTCCACGTTGCGTCCGTCGCACGTCCTGGAGGCGATGGGGGTGCTCTCGCACGGCAACGTGCGGGTCAGCCTGCACCGGGAGACGACCGAGGCGGACGTGGAGCGGTTCCTGACCGACTTGCCCGGGATCGTCGCCGGGCTGCGCGCCGAGGCCGGGGTGGTGGGGCTGTGACGATGCCGGACGAGGTGATCGACTGTCGGGGGCAACGCTGCCCGCTGCCCGTGATCGCGGCGGCGCGACGGATGCCCGAGGTGCCGGTCGGCACTGTGGTCCGGGTGCTGGCCGACGATCCGGCGGCGGCTGTCGACATCCCCGCCTGGTGCCGGATGCGTGGCCAGGAGTTCCTCGGCTCCGTCAACGGCCCCGAAGGCCCCGCCTACGACGTCCGCCGCACCCACTGACCCCCTGGGATGGGGTGGGCGTGGGGGGACTACGCCGGGAGGAGGTGGGGGCGGACCTCTTCTGCCGCGGTGTCGCCGTAGGACTCGGCCAGGCGCTTGACGAACAGGTCGCGGCGGACGTCGTACTCCTGGGTGCCGACGGTTTCCAGGACCAGCGTGGCCAGCAGCGAGCCGACCTGGGCGGCGCGCTCCAGGCCGAGACCCCAGGAGAGCGCGGTGAAGAAGCCGGCCCGGAAGCCGTCGCCGACGCCGGTCGGGTCGACCGCCCGGATCTCCCGCGCGATCGGTACGTGGATCGGGTCGATGCCACGCCCGGCGATCTCCACGCCGTGCTTGCCCAGCGTGGTGACCCGCACCTTGACCAGGTCCAGCAGTTGGTCGTCGCTCAGCTGCGCCTTGCTCTGCAGCAGCGACTTCTCGTAGTCGTTGGTCATCAGGTACTCGGCGCCCTCGATCAGCGCCACCACGTCCTCGCCGGGCATCCGGGCGAGCTGCTGGGACGGGTCGGCGGCGAAGGCGTACCCGCGGGTGCGGCACTCGGCCGAGTGACGCAGCATCGCCTCCGGGTCGTTCGCGCCGACCAGCACCAGGTCCAGACCGCCGAGCCGGTCGGCGACCGGGGCCAGCTCGATGTTGCGGGCCTCGCTCATCGCACCGGCGTAGAACGAGGCGATCTGGCACATGTCGGTGTCGGTGGTGCAGACGAAGCGGGCGGTGTGCGCCACCTCGCTGATGTGCACCGAGTCGCAGTCCACCCCGTGGCGCTCCAGCCAGGAGCGGTAGTCGGCGAAGTCGGCGCCGACCGCGCCGAGCAGCACCGGGCGCAGCCCGAGCTGACCCATCCCGAAGGAGATGTTCGCCGCCACGCCGCCGCGGCGGAGCACCAGGTCGTCCACCAGGAAGGAGAGGGACACCTTGTGCAGTTGATCGGCGATGAGCTGGTCGGCGAAGCGACCGGGGAAGCTCATCAGGTGATCGGTGGCGATCGAGCCGGTGACGGCGATCTTCATGTCAACCCTCGGGGTCGGGAGCAGGGCGCGGTCAGCCTACCGGGACGGCAACCCGATGGTCACCGCTCGGTCGGACAACGGCAACCAGCCCGCCACGGCACCCTCCGGGATCGCTCCCGGGCCGCTGCGACCGCCGACCGGTACGGCGATGGGGCCGTCCCGAAGAACGGCCCCATCGTCGCTGGTGTGTGGTGTGACTCAGTTGAACGAGTCACCGCAGGCGCAGGAGCTGCCCGCGTTGGGGTTGTCGATGGTGAAGCCCTGGGCGTCGATCCGGTCGGCGAAGTCGATAGTCGCGCCGGAAAGGTACGGGGCGCTCATCCGGTCGACGACGACCCCTACACCGCCGAAGTCGGTCACGACGTCACCGTCGAGCGAACGCTCGTCGAAGAAGAGCTGGTACCGCAGGCCGGAGCAGCCGCCCGGCTGCACGGCGACGCGGAGCCGCAGGTCGTCGCGGCCCTCCTGCTCGATCAGGGCCTTGACCTTCTGCGCCGCGACGTCGGTGAGGACGACGGAAGTAGGGGCCTGGGCCTCGGTCGACTCGGTCTGCGCTGGCGTGGTCACGTGGAAGTCTCCCTGCGCGGTTTGGGTCCGGACGCACTGGCCAACGTCGCGCGCCGTCCAGTGATTCCCGGTTGTGGTCCTCAGCCGATCGTACGCCGCCTTGGCCGGGCTCACCCGCGTGGCGTGACCCCCGCCCCAGGTCGGCCCCAGTGGCGGCGGGCACACGGGCGGTCGGGATGCTCAGCGGCTCCACTGCCGGGCCAACCGGACGCCCAGTTCGCGCAGCCCCTCCGCGGGCCGACTCAGCGCGGCGTCGAGCCCGCCGCTCTCCTCGCCGCCGAAGTGCTCCACCAGGCTGTACGCATCGGTCACCCCGGCCGAGGCGGCCTCCCGCCGGCCGGTGCTGACCTGCCCGGCCACCACCACGCAGGGGACTCCCCGGTCGCGGGCGGCGCCGGCCACCCCGGCGACGACCTTGCCGCGCAGCGACTGGTGGTCGAACGACCCCTCCCCGGTGATCACCAGGTCGGCGGTGTCCAACGCGGCGTCGAGTCGGGTGGCCCGGGTGACCAGGCCGATCCCCGACTCGCAGTCGCCGCCCAGGGCGAGCAGCGCCGCCCCGATGCCGCCGGCGGCCCCGCCTCCGGGCAGCGTGCCCAGCCCCGCCGGGCAACCGGCCAGGTCCCGTTCCAGCACCGCCGCGAAACGCTCCAGGGCCGCGTCGAGCAGCAGCACGTCAGCGCGGTCGGCGCCCTTCTGCGGGCCGAACACGTTGCTCGCGCCGTGCAGGCCGAGCAGGGGGTTGTCCACGTCGGTGGCCGCGACCAGCCGGACGCCACGCAGCCGGGGCGCGCCATCCAGCGCATCGACCGCGGCGAGCGCCGCCCCGCCGTACGGCAGCGCCGCCCCGCCCTGGTCGAGAGGGGTCACGCCCAGCGCGGCGAGCATTCCGCCGCCGCCGTCGTTGGTGCCGGAGCCGCCCAGCCCGATCACCACCGTGCGGGCGCCGCTCTCCACCGCGGCGGCCACCAGCAGACCCAGCCCGTACGAGGTGGTGGTCTTCGGGTCGCGCTCGGCGGCGGAGAGCAGGTGCAGGCCGCACGCCTGCGCGCTCTCCAGATAGGCGGTCGCGCCGTCGGCGGTGAGCAGGATCTCACCGGCCGCCGGCCGGCCCAGCGGATCGACAGTCGGCACCGGCACCCGCCGACCGCCGAGGGCTTCGGCGAGCACCTCCACGAAGCCCGGCCCACCGTCGGCGAGCGGCCGGATCAGCAGATCGTCGCCGTCGGTGACGGTGCGCCAACCGGCGGCGACCGCGGCGGCCACCTCCGGTGCGGACAGGGTGCCGGCGAACTTGTCCGGGCAGAGCAGCACGCGCATGCCGAGCAGTGTGGCAGCCCACACCGAGCGGAGCTGCGTCGCGCTCCTGCTGTGGGACCATGGGCTACGTGACTTCGACCTGGGTGGAACCCTCCAACACGGCGACGGCTCTGCTGCTCCTCGGCCGGGGCAGCGACCCCGACACCGAGCGCGGCGTCGAGTGTCCGGGCGACCTGCCGGCGCCCAGCGATCCGGATCTGGTGGCCCGCGCCACCGCCGCGAAGGCGAAGCTCGGCAGCAGGGTCTTCGTGCTGGGGCACCACTACCAGCGCGACGAGGTGATCCAGTTCGCCGACGTGACCGGCGACTCGTTCAAGCTTGCCCGGGAGGCCGCGGCCCGCCCGGACGCGGAGTACATCGTCTTCTGCGGCGTGCACTTCATGGCCGAGAGCGCCGACATCCTCACCACCGACACCCAGCGGGTGATCCTGCCCGACCTCGCGGCGGGTTGCTCGATGGCGGACATGGCGGTCCTGGGCCAGGTCGAGGCCGCGTGGGACACGCTGACCGAGCTGGGCATCGCCGGCGAGACCGTGCCGGTGACGTACATGAACTCCTCGGCCGACATCAAGGGTTTCGTGGGTCGCAACGGCGGCGTGGTCTGCACCTCGTCCAACGCCAAGCGCGCCCTGGACTGGGCCTTCGAGCAGGGGTCGAAGGTGTTCTTCCTGCCGGATCAGCACCTGGGCCGCAACACGGCGGTGCTGGAGATGGGCCTGTCGCTGGACGACTGCGTGCTCTACGACCCGCACAAGCCCGGCGGCGGGCTCACCCCGGAGCAGCTGCGCGACGCGAAGATGATCCTGTGGCGGGGGCACTGCTCGGTGCACGGCCGGTTCACGCTGGACAGCGTCAACGACATACGGGAGCGGGTGCCCGGGGTCAACGTCCTGGTTCACCCGGAGTGCCGGCACGAGGTGGTGACGGCCTCCGACTACGTCGGCTCCACCGAATACATCATCAGGACGATCGAGGCGGCTCCGGCCGGCTCGGCGTGGGCGCTCGGCACCGAGCTGAACCTGGTCCGCCGGCTCGCGCTGGCGCACCCGGACAAGCAGATCATGTTCCTGGACAAGGCCGTCTGCTACTGCTCGACGATGAACCGGATCGATCTGCCGCACCTCGTCTGGGCACTGGAGGAGCTGGTCGCGGGCCGGGTCGCCAACCAGATCACGGTGGACGCGGACACCGCGCACCACGCCCGGGTCGCGCTGGATCAGATGCTCGCCCTGCCCGGTGCGGACACTCCGCCGCCGACGATGCCCTGATCACGATCCGTAGCGCTCTTGGTACGCAAAAGTGCCGGATCACCGATTAATGCCACACACGCCGATGTGACCGAGTCCTTTTTCGTCACCGAGGGCTATGCTGCCCAAGCGACGACACACGCGGGCCGTTTCGATATGGCCGCATCCGGGGTAGCGAGAAAGCTCAGGCGCCCCACCAATAACACTGCAGCACCGACGCGCTGGAGGTTGCGTTGACCGACGACGTCCTGGTCGTTCACGGAGGCACTCCGCTCGAAGGGCGGATCCGCGTGCGCGGCGCGAAGAACCTGGTTTCGAAGGCGATGGTCGCCGCGCTCCTCGGCGACAGCCCGAGCCGACTGTTCGACGTGCCGAAGATCCGCGACGTCGAGGTGGTCCGGGGTCTGCTCGGCCTGCACGGCGTCAAGGTCACCGACGGCGCCGAGGACGGCGAGCTCGTCTTCGACCCGGCGAACGTGGAGAGCGCCAGCACCGACCAGATCAACGTGCACGCCGGTTCCAGCCGGATTCCGATCCTGTTCTGCGGCCCGCTGCTGCACCGGCTCGGGCACGCGTTCATCCCGGACCTGGGCGGCTGCCACATCGGCCCGCGCCCGATCGACTTCCACCTCCAGGCGCTGCGCGAGTTCGGCGCCACTGTCGAGAAGCGGCCCGAGGGGTTGCACCTGTCCGCGCCGAACGGGCTGCACGGCACCAAGTTCGCCCTGCCGTACCCGAGCGTCGGCGCCACCGAGCAGGTGCTGCTGACCGCCGTGATGGCCGAGGGCGTCACCGAGCTGCGCAACGCCGCGGTGGAGCCGGAGATCATCGACCTGATCTGCATCCTGCAGAAGATGGGCGCGATCATCAAGGTCCACACCGACCGGGTGATCGAGATTCAGGGCGTGCCCAAGCTGCACGGCTACACCCACCGGCCGATCCCGGACCGGATCGAGGCGGCGAGCTGGGCGGCCGCCGCCCTGGCGACCCGTGGTCACGTCGAGGTGCTCGGCGCGCAGCAGGCCGACATGATGACCTTCCTGAACATCTTCCGCTCGGTCGGCGGCGAGTACGAGGTCACCGACGCCCGCGCGCCGAAGCTGGGCGACCCCGGCCAGGAGGGTGGCATCCGCTTCTGGCACCCGGGTGGCGAGCTGAACGCGGTGGCGCTGGAGACCGACGTGCACCCCGGCTTCATGACCGACTGGCAGCAGCCGCTGGTCGTGGCGCTGACCCAGGCCCGTGGCCTGTCGATCGTCCACGAGACGGTCTACGAGCAGCGGCTGGGCTACACCGAGGCCCTCAACTCGATGGGCGCCAACATCCAGGTCTACCGGGACTGCCTCGGCGGCACCCCGTGCCGCTTCGGCCGGCGCAACTTCAAGCACTCCGCGGTGATCGCCGGGCCGAGCAAGCTGCACGCCGCCGACCTGGTCATCCCGGACCTGCGGGCCGGGTTCAGCCACCTGATCGCGGCGCTCGCGGCCGAGGGCACCTCCCGGGTGTACGGCGTGGACCTGATCAACCGGGGCTACGAGGACTTCGAGGCGAAGCTCGCCGACCTGGGCGCGCACGCCGAGCGTCCGTAACCTCAGTCACTCTTCGTTCGTCACGACGGCTCCAGCTCGCGACCCTGCGACCTGGGGCCGTCGCCCATTGCACCGCGATGTGCACCGGGCGCGGGACGTTGGCTACCCTTGCCGCGTGCCGTCGCTCTTTCGCCGCAAGTCCACCGACCTCGTCGACGAGGCCGTCTCCTCGGTGACCCCCGAGGAGACCGCTGAGCGTTCCCGGGGTTACACCCCCGCCAAGGGTCGGGAGACGCCCAAGCGGCCGACCGTCGGCCGTCGCCCGGCCGGCCCCACCCGCCCCCTCACCAAGGAGGAGGAGCGGGAGCGTCGCCGCCAGCTGCGCGCCGAGGCCGCTTCGGAGTTCCGCCGTGAGGGTGGCCCCCGCGACCGTGGCCCGGAGCGGCTGCTGGCCCGCAACGTGGTCGACTCCCGTCGTACCGTCGGCACCTGGTTCTTCGGCGGCGCGCTGATCGTGCTGATCGGGTCGAACGCGGCCATGCCGCCGCTGGTCCGGTTGATTTCCAACGTGCTCTGGGGCGCACTGGCGCTCGGCGTGGTCGTCGACTCGGTGCTGATCTGCCGCAAGATCAGCAGGCTGGTCCGGGAGCGTTTCCCGAAGACCGGCCAGCGGATGGGCTCGCTTTTCCTCTACGCGGTCATGCGGTCGATCACCTTCCGGCGGATGCGCGCTCCGGCGCCCCAGGTCAAGCTCGGCGACAAGGTCTGACCCCGGGCTCCGCACCGCACCCCAAGATCCGCGCAACATCAGCGAAACTGCTGCCTCAGCCATCTCAGAGGCAGCAGTTTCGCCGTAACTGCGCGGATCCTGGCATGCGTTCACCATGCTGAAC
Organism: Micromonospora ureilytica; assembly: GCF_015751765.1. Lineage (NCBI taxonomy): Bacteria > Bacillati > Actinomycetota > Actinomycetes > Micromonosporales > Micromonosporaceae > Micromonospora > Micromonospora ureilytica. Next base: position 284,534 of record NZ_JADOTX010000001.1, on the reverse strand, counting down.
GGGTTGCCGTTGTTCGCCAGACCGAACGTTCGACCCAATGGAGCGAAGGCATGCCTTCGGAACCGGCTGCCCCGCTGGCCACCATCGCCGCCGCCCTGCGCCGGGAGCGGGAACGGGTCGGCATCTCGCTGACCGAACTGGCCCGCCGGGCGGGGGTGGCCAAGTCCACCCTCTCCCAACTGGAGTCGGGCACCGGCAATCCGAGCGTGGAGACGCTCTGGGCCCTGGGCGTCGCACTGGGTGTGCCGTTCAGCCGGCTGGTGGAGCCCGTCGACGACGGCGTACGGGTCATCCGGGCCGGGGACGGGCCCCACGTCCGCTCCGAGCAGGCCGACTTCAGCGGAACGCTGCTCAGCGCCGGTGCGGCGCACCTGCGCCGGGACGTCTACCTGATCAGGCTGGAACCGGGCGCGGTCCGAGCCGGCCACGGACACACCCCCCGCAGCATCGAGCACGTGGTGGTCGCCGCCGGCCGACTGCGGGTGGGGCCCGACGCGACGCCTGTCGAGCTCGACCCCGGTGACTACGCCACGTTCCCCGGCGACGCACCGCACCGTTACGAGGCGCTCGCTCCCGGCACGTTCGCCGTCCTCATCATGGAGCATCCCTGAACGAGCGCTGCGAACCCGCCGGAGCCAGGTGATCGCCGAGTGCGGTAGGGTCGGAGAACAGATTCGGTTATAGGACCAAATGTCCGAAACCAATGGGATAACGTTTGCCCGGTTGGCGGCACCACAGTGGCGGTGAGCGAGCCCACGCCGTTACCCTCCATCCGCAGCCACGGCCTGCCGGAGCGGCGACCTGACCGGCATGTGCGGCCCCAGCGCGACAATTTGCAACGAGGTGACAACGCGTGAGCGAGCGGACGCGAGCCGGCCACCGGGGCGTGGCAGGCGGCGACCGGACGCCCAGCGGTCACCCGGCGGCGGCTGCGGACAGCTCACCCCCGGCGAGGATCGGCCCAGCGGCCGGGTGTGGCGACGGGCTCGACGGATGAACGGCCGCTACACCGACCGGTGGCCGGACCCGAACGAACCGTCCTGGGTGGTCGAACCGACCACCGAATGGCACCCCCAGTTCCCCGGCCAGCGCTACCCCGGCGACATCGGCATGCCGCACCAGCCGCCACCGCGCGGTCGGGCGACGGTGTCCGGCCGCGCCGAGGTGCCGCCACTCGCGCCCACCCGCCCGGACGGCACCTACCTCGGCCGTTCGTGGTCCGACGAACCACCGGAGGACCAGACACCCCCGGGCAGGTCCTGGGTGGATGACGAGCCGGGCGAGACACCGGCCTACGGCCGACTCCGCAGTGACGAGCGCTCGGCGGACACGTCGACCTACGGCCGACCCGACAGCGCCGACTCCCGCCACTACGACCACGAGCCGTACCGTCGTCCGCTGCCCGAACCACCCCGCCGCGACGAACGCCGCTCCCCCGAGTCCGACCGGCGTACCGCCTGGTCGGACCGACGCCCCGCCGACGAACGAGGACCCGCGCGGGAAGCTGCCTGGCACCGGGACCAGCCCACCCCCGAGCGGCACGACAGTCGCCGTCCCCGGCCCGAGCCCACCGAGCGGGATCGGGGTTACCGGGGCACGCCGCCGGTCTCCCCGGCGCCCCGGCCCGAACCCGGCTGGGTGCCCGAGCCGGACGACCCACCACGCCGGCGCGGCACACCGGAGCGAACACCCGCCGGTTACGAACGGCACCCCGACGACGGGTACGGCGTCCGACCCACCCGCGACCACGACGGCCGGATCGCCGACGGGGTCGACCCGTGGGCACGCGCGGATGACCGGACGCGATACCGCGCCGACGGGTACCCGGACCGGGTCGCCGACGACCTGCGCCGCCCAGAGCCGCGCTACCGCGCGGACGAGGAGATTGGCGCGGCGCCCTCACCCAACGGTGGACGACGGCGTCGACCCGAGCCGGATCAGCCTGACCAGCCCCGCCTCGACGACGCCCGGCGTCGGCCCGACACCGACCCGCACCGGCAGCAGCCTCGTGAGGCGGCGGCCCGCGCCGAGGCGTACCCGGACCGGCGACCCCGCGAGCAGGCCCGCCCGGACACGTACCGCGAGACCGGTTACCGCGAGGACGCGCCTCGTGAGGACGCGTACCGCGAGCCCCGGCCGCAGCCGGGCCAACGGTCGGACGGCAGTCTGCCCTGGCCGGCACCGGGTCCGGTACGTCAGGACCGCACCCCGGACCGCACCCGGGAGCCGGACCGCCGCGCCGACCCACACCGCACCGCAGATCCACACCGCACCGCAGATCCACACCGCACCGCGGATCCACACCGCACCGACCCGCAGCGCAGCGCAGACCCGCAGCGCAGACCCGACCCGCAGCGCACCACGGAGCCGTACCGCAGCGCCGAGCCGGGCGTCGCGGCGCGGCCGGCCGCCCGGTCCGAACGGCCGGCGGCCACGCCGTCCCGGCCCGACGAGCGACCGGCGACGCGGTACGACGAGCGACAGGTACGCCCGGCCGCGTCGGCGCCGCCCGCCTCCGGTCGTGCCATGCCGGCCCCACCGGTGTCCCCGGAGCGACCGGTGTCACCGGCCCCCGTCTCCCCCGGTTGGGACCGACCAGTGTCCGCCGCCCCGGTCTCCCCCGCTTCCCCGGAGCGGCAGGTGCCGCCGGCGCCCGTCTCCCCCGCCGCGCCCAGGTGGGACCGACCGGTGTCGGCCGCCCCGGAACGGCCGGTGTCACCAGCACCCGTCTCGCCCGCCGCGCCCGGTTGGGACCGGCCGGTGTCCGCCGCCCCGGTCTCTCCCGCCTTCGACCGGCCCGTCTCGGAGCCTCCCGCCGCGCGCCTGCGGCTGGAGTACCTGCCGGCGCCGGTGGACCCGCCCGGCGCCGACGAGCGGTCGGATCCCCCGCCAGCGTCGGAACGCCGGCCGCTGGCCGACCCGCCACCGACGTCCGGGGCGCGCCACACCCCGCCGCCGCGTTATCCCGGCCCAGGCACCGGGGACCGCCCGGCCGACCAGCGGCGCGGCGAGGAGCCGGGCCCGGATCGCCGTCGGGTCGGCGACCCGCTGGCCGGCACCCCACCGACCGACCGCCGACCGGTCTCCCCTGACCGCTCGCACTCCCCAGAGCGGCCGCACTCCCCAGAGCGGCCGCACTCCGCCGATCCGCCGCACTCGCCGGAGCGCCCGGTCGCGCCGCTGCGCCCGTACTCGCCGGAGCGGGCGGCCCCGACGGCGGACGCACGCCCGTCGGTCGCCCCGCCGCCCACCTGGCGGGCGCCGGAGCCGCCGGCAACCCGCCCCGACCCGATCCCGGCCGACCCGACTCCGGTTGACCCGACCCCTGCGGCCCCGGCGCCTACGGCCCCGACCCCTGCGGCCGCGCAGCCACCGGTGGAGGACGTCGCGCCGGCGCTCCCGCTGGCCCCGGGCACGCCGCGCCGCTACGTGCCCCCGCCGCCCTCGGAAGAGCAGGTGACGCCCGTTCGCGAGCCGGACGACGTCCCCGGCGTCCGCGGTCCGGCAGCGTGGTTCAGCCCCGCTCAGCCTGGCGAATCCGACCAGGACGAGCCGGCGACGGATCAGCAGTCGTTCGACCCGGCCGACGACGAGTCGACGTCCAGCGACCCCGACCTCTCCACGACACCGGCCATGCCGGACACGGAAACGTCAACGGCCGACGCCCACCTCGACGTGGCCGACGAGTACGCCAGCGGGTCGACACCGGACGACGCGTTCGCCCCGGTCTCCGCGCCGCCCGCCCACCCGGTCTCCGGTGCTCCCCGTCTCTGGGCGGACGACCTGGACGACGACCCGCAGCCGACGTTCGACACGGGAACCGCGGATGGTGCCGTCTCTGGCGCACCTGTCGTCGCGATTCCTCACCAGCAGGCCGAAGCCGACCTCGAAGCCGAGGGCGAGGCCGACCAGCGGCCCCCCGCAGCGTCGCCGAACGAGGACGCCGACCCGGTCGAGTACGACCCGTCGGACGAACTCGCGCCCCGTGGCGGGCCGGCAGACGCGACCGACGGTCGGAGCACGAGCCCGACGGATGGCTCGCGGGCCGACGAGTGGCCGGTCGACGCCGCGCTGTCCATGACATCTGCGGACGACACGAACCCGCCGATCTCCGCACCACCCGTCTCCGCACCGCCCGCCTCGGTCACACCGGTATCCGCTCCCCCGGCACCGCCGGTAACAGCCCCGCCCGCATCCGCGCCACCGGCGACCGCCACAGCGCCCGTGTCCGCGCCACCCCTCTCCACCGCGCCCGTCTCCGCACCGCCAGCGCCGTCCGCAGCACCGGTCTCCGCGCCGCCGGCGCCCGCCACAGCGCCCGTCTCCGCGCCGCCCGTCACAGCGCCGCCGGCGCCCGCCGCAGCGCCCGTCTCCGCGGCGCCCGTCTCGGCGCCACCAGCCTCGACCTCACCGCCCGTCTCCGCGCCGCCGGCGCCCGAGGTAGCACCCGTCTCCGCGCCACCGGCGTCGGTGGAGCCGGCGTCCGGGCCACCCGCCTCGGCCGTACCCGCCCCGAGGAGCGGTTCGGACGGGGAGAACGTGCCGGTGTCCGCGCCACCCGACGACGCACCACCGGTGGTGACCCGCCCGTCGCTGGCCGACCCGGGCGACCCGGAGCAGGTGCTGGCCGCGTACCGCTGGCGGTTGGACCCGGTCACCCTGCGCGAGGAGCTGACGGAGCCGGACGACCTGCGGGCCATCCGGCGACGACTGACCGAGAAGTTGGGTTCGGCGGTCGACAACCGCGCCCGGGCCCGGCTGCTCAGCCTGCGGGCGGTGGCCTCGCGGATTCTCGGCGACCTGGACGACGCGCTGGCCGACGGTCGGCTCGCCCTCACCTACGCGGAGGCCACCGGCGAACTGCGCCGGACCGCGCTGGCCCAGGCCCGGCTGGCCCACGTGCTGCGCTGGCGCGGCGACTTCCCCGAGGCGGACCAGCTCTTCGCCCAGGCCAACTCGATCGAGTTGCCCGACCGGTTGCGGGCCGCGCTGCACGAGCACGCCGGGCGGTCGTGTTACGACCAGGGTCGGCTCATGGAGGCGTGCGAGCACTTCGAGAAGGCGCTCGACCTGCGCGGCGCTGCCGACGCCGAACTGCTGGACCGGGTCCGGGTGGCCCTCGACGCGGTCACCGTACGGGCCGAGGCGGATGGCTTCGGGCCGTACCGCCGGGGTCGGGACGAGGTGCTCGACCGGGACCGGCCCCCGTTGCCGGACCGGGACGGACCGCTGTGGGGTTACACCAGTCACGACGGTGACGTGGTCGTCCCCGCCCGGTACGCGGAGGCGCAGCCCTTCCACGACGGGCTGGCCTGGGTCCGCCGGCCGGACACCGACCGCTGGTCGCTGATCAACCTGCTCGGTACGACGGTGATCCCGCCGTCCTTCCGGGCCGCGCGTCCGTTCAGCGACGGCCTGGCCTGGGTGGTCGGCGAGAACGGGTGGACGGCGATCGACGCGACCGGCGCGGTGCAGGTCGCCCCCAACTTCGCCGAGGTACGACCGTTCCGGCGTGGGCTGGCCGCGGTGCGGCGCGAGGGGTGGGGGGCGGTCGACCGGACGGGCCGGATCGTCGTGCCCACCCGCTACCACGGCTTCGTCACCGAGTTGGCCGACGGCCAGCAGATCGACGGTTTCACCGACGAAGGGCTCGCCGTGGTCGACGTGGCGGGTCGGCGGGGCGTGGTGGATCGCACCGGCACGGTGCTGGTCCCGCCGGCGCACCCGACGCTGGTCATCCACCCGGTGGCGTTCCTGGTCGAGAGCGGCAACGGGCGGTGGGGTGCGCTGGACCGGCGCGGTGTGCCGCTCATCGACCCGGTGCACCGCGATCGCGCCGAGGTGTTGGAGGAGATCGACCGGCTACTCACCGACGCCAACCCGGTGCTCTGAGTCGCCGGTCGCCACCGGTGATCCACTGGAGCTAGGGTCGGTACATGGAATTCCGACACCTGGGCCGTTCCGGCCTGATGGTCAGCGAGATCTCGTACGGCAACTGGATCACCCACGGTTCGCAGGTCGAGGAGGACGCGGCGTTCGCCTGCGTCCGGGCCGCTCTCGACGCGGGGATCACCACCTTCGACACCGCCGACGTGTACGCCGGCACCCGGGCCGAGGACGTGCTCGGCCGGGCGTTGCAGAACGAGCGCCGTGAGGGCCTGGAGATCTTCACCAAGGTCTACTGGCCGACCGGGCCCGGCCGCAACGACCGTGGTCTGTCCCGCAAGCACATCATGGAGTCGATCAACGGCTCGCTGCGCCGACTGCGCACCGACTACGTGGACCTCTACCAGGCCCACCGCTACGACAGCAGCACCCCGCTGGAAGAGACGATGGAGGCGTTCGCCGACGTCGTCCACTCCGGCAAGGCGCACTACATCGGCGTCTCCGAGTGGACCGCCGCCCAGCTGCGCGCCGCCCACCCGCTCGCCCGGGAGCTGCACATCCCGCTGGTCTCCAACCAGCCGCAGTACTCGCTGCTCTGGCGGGTCATCGAGACCGAGGTCGTGCCGGCCAGCGAGGAGCTGGGCATCGGGCAGATCGTCTGGTCGCCGATGGCGCAGGGCGTGCTCTCCGGCAAGTACCTGCCGGGCCAGCCGCCGCCGGCAGGTTCCCGCGCCACCGACGAGAAGTCGGGCGCGGGCTTCATCTCCCGGTTCATGAACGACGACGTGCTGACCCGGGTCCAGCAGCTCAAGCCCCTCGCCGAGCAGGCCGGGCTCAGCATGGCCCAGCTCGCCGTGGCGTGGGTGCTGCAGAACCCGAACGTCTCGTCGGCGATCATCGGCGCGTCCCGCCCGGAGCAGGTGCACGACAACGTGAAGGCAGCCGGCGTGAAGCTCGACGCCGACCTGCTCAAGGCGATCGACGACATCGTCGAGCCGATCGTCGAGCGGGACCCGACGAAGACCGAGTCCCCCGCGCAGCGTCCCTGACGCCGTTCCGGTCCGGTCGGCGCGAGGGTTTCGCGTCGACCGGACCGGTCAGGTCAGGTCAGCAACTCAGCCCTGCCAGAAGCGGATCAGCTCCAGGCCGGTGGCGTAGAGCCAGGACGGCAGACCGAGCAGGTCACCGACCGCGAAGACCGCGTCGAAGAACCAGCCCCCGATGCGCGGGTTCCACAGCAGCGCGAAGAGCAAAATGAAGCCGTACGGGGCGAACAGGTCGTACATCTTGCGCCACTGCGGGTTGAGCCACGGCTGGATCATGTTGCCGCCGTCCAGGCCGGGCACCGGCAGCAGGTTCAGGAAACTGGCGGTGAGCTGGAGGAAGGCGAGCAGCGCCACCCCGGCCCAAAACTCGATCGGCCCACCCGACTGGGCGCCGAGCCGCACCGCCGCCACCAACACCAGCGTGAACAGGACGTTGGTCGCCGGGCCGGCGAGGCTGACCAGGGTGTGCCGCAGTCGGCCCGGGATGGCATGCCGGTCCACCCAGACCGCGCCACCCGGCAGGCCGATGCCTCCGAGCAGCACCACCACCACGGGCAGCACGATCGACAGCAACGGGTGGGTGTACTTCAACGGGTTGAGCGTCAGGTAACCGCGATGCGCGATGTCCCGGTCGCCGGCCCGGTAGGCCACCACAGCGTGGGCGTACTCGTGCAGGCAGAGCGACACCAGCCACCCGGACACCACGAAGAGGAACACGTTGAACCGGACGCTGCCGTACCCGTTCCAGGTCAGTGCCCCGCTCACCGCGAAGAGGGCGACCAGGCCGAGGAAGACCGGGCTGGGCCGGAACGCCGCCCTGGGCACGCCGAGGACCAGCCGGTCGCCGCCCGGGCGGTCGTAGGCCATCACTCGGCCGTGGGCAGCAGGCTCATCCGGTACTCCACCCGGTCGTCCACCACGAGCGCGACCGAGGTGACGCCGGACGCCGCGAGCTCCCGCCAGGTCTGACCGATCCAGGATTCGGCGTCGGCCTGGCTGCCGAACGACTCCGCCGGTCCCTCGACCGTCTGGCCGTCCGTGCCCTCGTACCGCCAGCTCCACGCCATGCCGCGTCTCCCCTCGCCGCTGAAGTCCCCGTGGGACGAACCCTCGCCAGCGTAGTCGGCCCGACGCGTAACGGCCGCTCGCTCGCCTCGGCGGGACCCCCGGGGTGGATCAATCCGATCGACACCGGCCGGTACGGTGGCTCGGTGCTGACACGGGGAGTGCTGCTCGGCGACAGGTACCGGCTGGGCGAGCGGGTGGCGACGGGTGGGATGGGCGCGGTCTGGCGCGGCACGGATGTGCTGCTGGAACGCGAGGTCGCCGTGAAGGTGCTGCTGCCGTCGCTGGTCGCCGACCCGGAGTTCACCGCCCGGTTCCGGGCCGAGGCGCGGATGCTGGCCGCGCTGCGGCACCCCGGCGTGGTCCCGGTGCACGACGTGGGGCAGGCCGCGCTCGACGACGGCAGCCGGGTCGACTACCTGGTCATGGAGTACGTCGAGGGCGAGCCGTTGTCCGCCCGGGTGCGCACGGTGGGGCGGCTGGATCCGGCCACCACCATGTCGGTGCTGGCCCAGGCCGCGGACGCGCTGCACACCGCCCACCTCGCCGGCATCGTGCACCGGGACGTGAAGCCGGGCAACCTGCTGGTCAAGGCCGACGGCAGTGTGGTGCTCGTCGACTTCGGCATCGCCCGGTCCCGCAACATGGCCGGGCTCACCGCCGCGAACATGGTGCTCGGCACCGCCTCGTACATGTCCCCCGAGCAGGCCACCGGGCAGCCGGTCTCGGCCGCCACCGACATCTACGCGCTCGGCGCTGTGGCGTACTTCTGCCTTGCCGGGCAGCCACCCTTCCACGGCGACAACCCCCTCGCGGTGGCGCTCCGGCACGCCCAGGAGGAACCGGCGGCGCTGCCGGCGGACACCCCGCCGGCGGTCGCGGCCGTGGTGGCCCGCGCGCTGGCCAAGCGTCCGGAGGACCGGTTCGGCAGCGCCGCCGAGTTGGCCGCTGCCGCCGCCGATGCCCGCGACGCGACACTGGCGAGCATCCCGGTCTCGGCCCGCCCACCGTGGGCGTTGGCCGTACCCACTCCCGGGACACCCTCGGCCCTTCCGGTCACCCCGGCCGCCACGCCGCCCGTCCCGACGCCCGCGCCGCCACCCACACCGACGCCGTTGGCCGGGCCGACGCCGTTGGCCGGACCGACGCCGTTGGCCGGGCCGACGCCGTTGGCCGGGCCGACGCCGTTGGCCGGGCCGACGCCGTTGGCCGGGCCGACGCCGTTGGCCGGGCCGACGCCGTTGGCCGGGCCGACGCCGACCGGGCCACCCGCGCCGGTCGGGGCCGCCGCTGTGCCCATGCCGGCGGCCTCGCCGGTGACCGGGCCGGGCTCGACCCGGGAGGAGGCGTTCCGGACGGGGTCGTCCGGCCGGCGCCGGCAACTGCTGATCGGGGTCGGCGCGGTCGCTCTCGTGGCGCTGATCGCCGTGGCCGTGGCGGCCCTGCGGCCCGACGGGGAGCCGGGTGGGACGGACGGTCCGCCCGCGCTGGCCGGCGAATCGGCGGCGGCCCCGGACGGCGGCGCGCTCGACGGCGGAGGTGCGAGCATCTCGGGACCCACGCCCAGCGGCACCCCGGGGCCCAGCCGCAGCGCGTCCGCCGCGCCGACCGGCTCCGCCGGAGGAACCGACGCGCCGACCGCCACCCCGGACCCGCGCACCGCGACGCCGGGCAGCACACCTACCGGTACGACCAGCAGCCGACCGACGCCCACCCGCACCCCGTCGAGCCGGCCCAACCCGTACACGGCAGCCCAGGCGTGCGGCAGCGGCTACCAGGTGATCGACTCGGCGACGCTGACCAGTGCCGGCCGCCCCCAGGGCCGGGTCTACCTGCTCTACAACGCGGGCAACGGCAACAACTGCGTGGTCACCCTCAAGGACACCGCGGTCGGCGCGAAATCGGCGGTGTCGGCGTACCTGGAGGTGCAGGGGCGGGCCCGCAGCACCGACAGCGGCTCCTTCGACTACTACGCGGGGCCGGTGCGGGCCTCCGCCGCCGGCGCGTGCGTGAAATGGGGCGGCGCCACCGGCGGGGTCAGCTACGGCAGCGGGTTCGAACACTGCGACTGACCACCGCGCCGGCCCCGTCACGACCAGCCGCGCTCCCGCAGCGACGCCGCCCGGGGTTGGCAGGGTAGATCTTGGACACTTTCCGTTCCGAGCTGACGGAAAGTGTCCAAGATTGCCAGCGGCGCCGGGTGAAGCGGCCCGAGGTCGCGCCGCACCCGACCATCTGGCCCAGGCAAGGGAACTGGACGCTTTCCCGCAATGGACGCGGAACGGACTTTCGATCTTCGGCAGGGTCGGGGCGACGTGCCCGGCACCGAAGGATGAGAACTAAGGTACGGGCATGTCCGTAGACGGGTGGAACACGGTCCTGGTGCTCGGCGGTATCCGGTCCGGCAAGTCCGAGTTCGCCGAGTCCCTGGTCACCGACGCGCCGGTGGTCCGCTACGTCGCCACCGCGCCCGAGGGCGACCCGGAGGACACCGAGTGGGCGACCCGGCTGGCGGCGCACCGCGCCCGGCGGCCGGGCAGCTGGACCACCGAGGAGACCACCGAGGACCCGCGCCGGCTGGCCGACGTGCTCGAGTCCGCCGAGCCCAACGAGATGTTGCTCGTCGACGACCTGGGCGGCTGGGTGACTGTGCTGCTCGACCCGGACCACCAGCCCGCCGACGACGTGGCCACGATCGCCGAGCTGGCCGAGGCGATCCGCGGCTGTGCCGCCCGGGTGGTGCTGGTGAGCCCGGAGGTGGGGCTGTCGCTGGTACCGACCACCCCGCTGGGCCGGGCGTTCACCGACGCGCTGGGCGCGGCCAACCGCGCGGTCGCCGACGCCTGCGACGCGGTGGTGCTGGTCGTCGCCGGTCAGCCGGTCTGGCTCAAGCCGGCCGCCACCGCGATCGAGCAGGCCGCACCCGCGACCACGTCGACGGCCACCGCCACCGCTGCGGTCGTGGCGAGCCCGGCCGACGCCGAGCCGACCCCCGAGGTGCAACTGCCCGACGTGCTGACCCACACGCCGCCGGCCACCCCGCCCCAGGAGGCGGGCAACCCCTGGGCCGCACCGACCATGGCGCTGCCGATGGTGGCCACCGGGCTGGTCATCCAGCCCGGCATGGAGCTGCCGATGCCCAACGAGTACGAGGGCCCGCAGGCGGTGGACCGGCTGGCCACGCTTGACGTACCGGGCGCCGGGCTGGGCGTGCTGGACCGGGTGGTGGGCTTCGCCGCCGCCACCCAGGGCACCTCGATCCCCGCCGCCTGGGACTCGGTGCGGGTGCTGCTGCTGCACGGCGACCACGCCGGCGGGGCGTCGGCCGGCACCGTCGCCGGGGAGTCGGCGCGCCGCGCCGCGCAGGCCCGCGCCGGCCAGGGCGCGTTGGCACGACTGGCCGCCGAGAGCGGCGCCAGTCTGCAGGTGGTGGACACTCCGGCCTCCGCGCCGATCGAGGACCAGCCGGCCCTCACGCCGGACCAGGTGGAGTCCGCGCTGCGCTACGGCTGGCGGTTGGCCGAGCAGGCCGCCGACGCCGGCGTACAGCTGCTGGTGCTCGGGGCGTGCGGCGCCGGCACCGAGGCGGCCGCCGCGGCGGTGCTCGCGGCGACCGCGGGCGCGGAGCCGCCCGCCGTGCTGGGCCGGGTGATCACCGACTCCGGCGAGATCGACGACGCGGCGTGGATGATCCGCTGCGCGGCGGTACGCGACGCGTTGCACCGCACCCGACGCTCGTCACGCGGCGCCAAGGACATCCTGGCCGAGCTGGGCGGCGGCGACGTGGCAGTGGCCACCGGCGTGCTGCTCGGCGCCACCGCCCGCCGGGTGCCGGTGCTGCTCGACGGCCCGGTCGGGTTGGCCGCCGGGATGGTGAGCCGTGACCTGGCCGGGCAGGCCCGGCACTGGTGCCTGCTGGCCGACCACGGCAGGCATCCGGCCGTGCGGCTCGCCGCCGACGTGCTGGGCCTCACCCCGCTGCTCGACCTACGGTTGGATCTCGGCGAGGGCGCGAACGCGCTTGTCGCGCTGCCGCTGCTGCGCTCGGTGCTGGCGCTGTCCGCCGGGCTGCCGGCGCACCCGTCGCTGGACGGCGGGGACGACACCGACCCGGGCGCCGACGAGCCGGAGTCCACCGACCCGAGCTACGCCGACCCGGATCTCACCGAACCCGACTTCGTCGAGCCCGACTCGACCGAGCCCGACTTCGTCGAGCCGGAGCCGGCCGGGCCGGGCCCCGCCAGCACCCGGGCGGACGAGCAGCCGGCGTCGGGCTGGCGTGCCGGCTGAGCCACGGCTGCTCGCGGGAGCCCGGCTGGCGGTCACCACGTTCACCACGCTGCCGGTGCGGGCCGGGCGCATCGATCGCCCGGTCGCCGGCACGGCGATGGCCCTCGCCCCGGTGGTCGGCGCGCTGCTCGGCGCGCTACTGGCCGGTGTGCTGCTGCTGACCGGCGCCCTCGCTCCCCCACTGGTGGCGGCCGGCGTGACGGTCGGCGTCGCCGCGCTGCTCACCCGAGGGCTGCACCTGGACGGGCTGGCCGACACCGTGGACGCGCTCGGCTCGTACCGGCGGGGCGCCGCCGCCCTGGAGATCATGAAGAAGCCGGACGTCGGCCCGTTCGGGGTGGTCGCCCTGGTGGTCGTACTCCTGGTGCAGGCGGCGGCGCTCGCCGACCTCGCGGGTCGGTCCTGGCCGGCGTGTCTCGCGGCGGTGGTCGCGGCGACCGCAGCCGGGCGGTTCGGTGTCACGGTGGCCTGCCGGCGGGGAGTGCCGGCGGCCCGGCCGGACGGGCTGGGCGCGCTGGTCGCCGGCACGGTCGGCCCGGTGGCCCTGGCCGCCGGCGCGGTCGCCGTCGTGCTGCTGGCGGTGCCCGCGGTGCCGGGCCGTCCGTGGCAGGGGCCGCTGGCCGTCGTCGCCGCGATCGCCGTCGCGCTCCTGCTGCTCACCCACGTGGTACGCCGGCTCGGCGGGATCACCGGCGACGTCCTCGGCGCGACTGTCGAGGTGGTCACCACGCTGGTCTACCTGGGTCTGGTGCTGTCCGGCTGAACCGGGCACGGCGGGCCGGGTAGCGTTCGGCTCGACAACACCGGCACGGCCACCGGGGGAACCCACAATGCTCATCACGGACGACTTCCTGCCCGTACCGGTGCCGGAGTCGCTCAGCGCGACCTATCTGGTGCCGATGGCGGGGCTACCGAAGGTCAGTGCGAAGACCGCGGTGGCGGCCCTGACCGGCCGACTGGCCGAGCCGGTGCACGGGCTGGCCCGGCAGATGCTCGACAGTCCGCTGATGAGCGTCGACACCCGGCCGATCTCCGAGTTCCCCGAGCTGCCACCGGACCTGCTCACCGCGTTCGGCGCCACCGAGGAGCAGCTGGCCCGGCTGGCGGCGGCGACGCACCTGGTGGTCGTGCAGGCCGAGTACCGGCCCGGTTGGCCGCCCGCGCACGAGTGGGCCGCCCGGGCGGTCGCGGCCGCCGTGGCGGAATCCGTCGACAGCGACGTGGTGGACGTCTTCGGTCTCCAGTTCCTCGACCCGGCGACAGCGCTGCGCTCCCTCCCCGACGAGCAGGGCCGCATCCGACTCGTCGACTGGGTGCTGGTGCCGTATTCGTCCGACACCGAGGGCCTGTGGTTCACCACCAAGGGGCTGCGCCGCTTCGGCCTGCTGGAGTTGCAGACCCAGGGGGTGCCCGACCACCTCACCCGCGCCTGGGGTGCGGTGATGACCGGGGCGGCCCGCCGGCTGCTGCGGGACTGGACCGACGGGCTCACCGGCGAGGAGGTGCCGGCGTTCGTGCAACTGCCGGTGCTGGCCACGGTCACCGGGCACGACATCGCTGTGGCGTACGGCAACCCGGAACAGCACGGTGCCACCGCCCCGGTGCTGCTGCGCCTCGAACTGGACCCGGCGACCGACCCGGAGGCCGACTCTTTCCTCAGCCTGCGCCCGCCGGCCGGGCACCCCGGCCCGGACGGCCGCTACTACGCCGCCGCCTGCGCGACCCTGTTCTCCGGGATCCAGCCGGACGTGCGCTACGCCCGCTCCGGTGACGCGATGAGCCGTGCGGTCGCCACCGCCCGTGCCGCGCTGGATGACGCGCGGGCCCGGTTCGTCGCCGGCCAGCTCCCCACCGAGTCGCAGCTCGTGGTGAAGTACGGCCTGCCCGGAGACGACGGCCCGGAGTACGTCTGGGCGGGCGTCACCTCGTGGGAGACCCCGGAGCGCATCGTCGGCGTGAGCGCCAGCGACGCGGCCACCGATCCGTCGGTGCGCATCGGCGCCCCGGTCGTGGTGGAAGCGTCCGGAGTGGTCGACTGGGCCATCCTGGACGCGACAGGCGTCACAGAAGGCGGCTGGACCCAAGCAGTCCTGGACTCAGGCGAACCCCCAACCCCCTCCCGCTAACCCCAACCCCAGCCCCAGCCCCAGCCCCAGCCCCGGCCCCGGCCCCGGCCCCGGCCCCGGCCCCAGTTGATCATGGGGTTAGCGGGGGATTTGATCTCCCAGCGTCCCGTCAACCTCATGATCAACGCCGGAGAGGGCGGGGGTGGGGTGGGGGTGGGGTGGGGGTTACTTCACTGAGGGGGTTACGAAGGGGGGTTTCGTCAGCTTCAGGGGGGCTCGGCGGCCTCGGATTTCGATCTCGACCTCGTTGCCGTCCGCTAGGTTGGCGTTGGTGTTGAGCAGGGCCAGCGCTATGCCTTGTTTGCGGGTTGGGGAGAAGGTGCCGCTGGTCACGGTGCCCACCTGGGTGTCGCCTACGTGCAGGGTCATGCCGGGGCGCGGGATGGCCCGGTCGACGGCCACCAGGCCGCGCAGCGTACGCCGGGGGCCGGCGGCCTTCTCGGCGAGCAACGCGTCACGGCCCCAGAAGGTCGGCTTGTCCCAGCCGACCGCCCAGCCGGAACGGGCCTGCACCGGGCTGATGTCCAGGGAGAGGTCCTGCCCGTGCAGCGGGTAGCCCATCTCGGTACGCAGCGTGTCCCGGGCGGCCAGCCCGCAGGCGCGCAACTCGAACGCCGCGCCGGCGGCGAAGAGCGCGTCCCAGACGGCGACCGCGTGCTCCGCCGGCACGACCAGCTCGTAGCCCAGCTCGCCGGTGTAGCCGGTACGGCAGACGGTCAGCTCCACCCCGGCCAGGCTCGCGGCGGAGAAGCTCATGTAGCCGTGTTCGGTGGGCAGGTCCAGGGCGGCCAGCAACTCGGCCGAGCGGGGGCCCTGCACGGCAAGCACCGCGTACGCCTCGTGCTCGTCGGTGACTGTCACCTGCGCGGGCGCGGCGGCGCGCAACCGGCGCACCACCTCGGCGGTGTTCGCCGCGTTCGGGATGAGGAAGACGTGGTCGTCGGCGTAGAGGTAGGCGATGATGTCGTCCACCACGCCGCCGGTGGCGTCGTCGCAGCAGAGCGTGTACTGCGCCCGCCCCGGGCCGATCCGGCCCAGGTCGTTGCTGAGGCAGGAGTTGACGAAGTCGGCCGCGCCGGGGCCACTCACCCGCGCCTTGCCCAGGTGCGACACGTCGAAGACCCCGACCGCCGTACGCACCGCGGTGTGCTCCTTGAGCACCCCGCCGCCGGCGTACTCCAGCGGCATCTCCCAGCCCCCGAAGGGGGCGAACTTGGCTCCGGCGGCGGTGTGCCGCTCGTGCAGCGGGGAACGACGCAGCCGGGTCGCGGCGGCGTCGGAGGTCACGTCGGTCATGGGTGGCAACTTACCGGGGGCAACGTCGCTGGTTAGCATCGGCGGGAGCCCGCTGGCGCTGTCGGCGGGACAGCCATGACGTCCGGCGGGTAGGTTCCGCCGGAGACCTTCACCGCTGGTACGCGACGCCGCGACCGGCCCGGCCCGCCCGGAGTAGCTTCAGTGACTTCACCCCGCACCACCAACCTGAGCCTGGTCGACACCGACCCGGCCGAGCTCGCCGTCGACGCGATCGTGATCGGCGTGCACAGCCAGACCGGAGAGCAGGGCGCCACCAGCGGCCTCGCCGGCACCCTGCTGCTCGCCAGCGGCGCGGAGAGCATCGCGGCCGCGTTCGACGGCAAGCTGACCGAGACCCTCGCGCTGCTCGGCGCGACCGGCGGGCCGGGTGAGGTCATCAAGCTGGCCACCCTGGGCACCGTGACCGCCCCGCTGGTCACCGCCGTCGGGCTCGGCCCGGAGCCGTCGGGTGCCGCCCCGGCCCCGGAGATGCTGCGCCGGGCCGCCGGTGCGGCGATCCGGGCCCTGGCCGGCGCACCCACTGTCGCGCTGGCGCTGCCGCTGCCGGACGACGCGGACGCGTCGGCGGAGCTGCGCGCGGTCGCCGAGGGCGCGCTGCTGGGTGGGTACCGGTTCGCCGGTTACAAGACCCGGCCCCAGCCGACCCGGCGAGAGCCGGTGGCCGAGGTGCTCATCGCGGTTCCGGACGCCGGCGACGCGGGCGCGCAGGCGGAAATCGCGCGGGCGCAGGCGGTGGCGGGCGCGGTCCGGCTCAGCCGGGACTGGGTGAACACCGCGCCGAACGAGCTGCGTCCGCCGTCGTTCGCCGACGCGGTCGCCAGCGCGGCGCGCGAGGCGGGCCTCGGCGTCGAGGTGCTGGACGAGGCGGCGCTGGCCGCTGGCGGGTACGGCGGCATCGTCGCGGTCGGGCAGGGCTCGGAGGCCCCGCCGCGGCTGGTGAAGCTGACCTACACCCCGCAGGGCGGCGGCAACGGCAAGCGGGTCGCGCTGGTCGGCAAGGGCATCACCTTCGACACCGGCGGTATCTCGATCAAGCCGGCGCAGGGCATGTGGGAGATGAAGTCCGACATGGCGGGCGCCGCCGCGGTGGGCGCGGCCATGCTGGCGATCGCCGCGCTGAAGCCGACGGTGGCGGTCAGCGCGTACCTGCCGATGGCGGAGAACATGCCGTCGGGCACCAGCTACCGGCCGGGTGACGTGATCACCATGTTCAACGGCAAGCGGGTCGAGGTGCTCAACACCGACGCCGAGGGCCGGATGGTCCTGGGCGACGCCATCGCCCGCGCCTGCGCGGACGGCACCGACTACCTGTTCGAGACCTCCACGCTGACCGGTGGCCAGGTCATCGCGCTGGGCAAGCGGGTGGCCGGCGTGATGGGCACCCCGGAGCTGTGCGACCGGGTGAAGGTGGTCGGCGACGCCGTCGGCGAGCCGGCCTGGCCGATGCCGCTGCCCGACGACGTCCGTAAGGGCATGGAGTCGGATGTGGCGGACATCTCGCAGGTCAACGCCGGCATGGACCGGGCCGGTCACATGCTGCAGGGCGGCGTGTTCCTGCGCGAGTTCGTGACCGACGACGTGGCCTGGGCGCACATCGACATCGCCGGGCCGGGCTACCACTCGGGCGAGCCGACCGGCTACTGGACCAAGGGCGGCACGGGCGTCCCGGTCCGCACGCTGGTGCAGCTCGTCGAGGACGTCGCCGCCAACGGCTGACGGATACGCGAAGGGGCCCCCTGTCCAGGGGGCCCCTTCGCGTATCTCAGTACCGCTCGGGGCGACGTTTGCGGCGCTCGTTGAAGTCGCGCATCCGCTGCGGGTAGCCCATCAGCCGGACGTCGTAGACGGGGATGCCCAGCCGGTGGGCGAAGCGCCGAGCCCCGTCCGGGCCGTCGATCCGCCGGCGGGTCCACTCCCCGTCGTCGGCGATCAGGATGACAGTGGTCTCCGTCACGGTCGTCCGGGGCTCGATGTACGCCTCGACGCCGCGCCGACTCCGGATGAAGTTCTCCAGATGGTCCAGATCGCCACGATCGGCGGCACGGTCATGGCTCGGCACAGCCGCCTGTTTGCGGCGCCGGAACAAGCCCACCGGATCTCTCCCCCACCCTGCGTCATCGACAACGGTGCCAAGGGTACGTGTCGATGACGTGTCGTTGGGCACCTCAGTACGCACCCTGTGCCCAGTGGTGACAAGATGACCGAGGTGGGGTGTGTCCGTGTTACATCCCCGTGACCCCCGATGCAGCGACGCGACCTGGGAGTTGGACGTGAGCGAGCCGAACGAAGCGACCTTCGACATTGTCATTCTCGGAGGTGGCAGCGGCGGCTACGCGACCGCGCTGCGCGCCGTCCAGCTGGGCCTGAAGGTCGCGCTGGTCGAGAAGGGCAAGCTCGGGGGCACCTGTCTGCACAACGGCTGCATCCCGACGAAGGCGCTGCTGCACGCGGCCGAGATCGCCGACCAGGCCCGCGAGTCGGAGCAGTTCGGTGTGAAGGCCGAGCTGATCGGCATCGACATGGCCGGGGTCAACGCGTACAAGGACGGTGTCATCTCCCGCCTGTACAAGGGCCTGCAGGGCATGTTGAAGGGCAACAAGGGGATCACGATCGTCGAGGGCGCCGGCAAGCTGGTCGGCAAGAACGTGGTCGAGGTGGACGGCAAGCGCTACACCGGCCGCAACATCGTCCTGGCCTCCGGCTCGTACGCGAAGAGCCTGCCCGGCCTGGACGTCGACGGCGAGCGGATCATCACCAGTGACCACGCCCTCACGATGGACCGGGTGCCGTCGTCGGTGATCGTGCTCGGTGGCGGCGTGATCGGCGTCGAGTTCGCCAGCGTGTGGAAGTCCTTCGGTGTGGACGTGACGATCGTCGAGGCGCTGCCCCGGCTGGTCGCCGCCGAGGACGAGGAGTCGTCGAAGGCGTTGGAGCGGGCCTTCCGCAAGCGGAAGATCAACTTCAAGGTCGGCAAGCCGTTCGAGAAGGTCGAGAAGACCGAGAGCGGCGTCAAGCTGACCATCCAGGGCGGCGAGACCGTCGAGGCGGAGCTGCTGCTGGTCGCTGTTGGTCGCGGCCCGAACACCGCCAACCTCGGGTACGAGGAGCAGGGCGTCAAGATGGACCGCGGCTACGTGCTGACCGACGAGCGGCTGCGCACCAGCGTGCCGAACGTCTACGCCGTCGGCGACATCGTGCCCGGCCTCCAGCTCGCGCACCGGGGCTTCCAGCAGGGCATCTTCGTGGCCGAGGAGATCGCCGGTCAGACCCCCGCCGTGATCGACGAGGTCGGCATCCCGCGCGTCACCTACTGCGACCCGGAGCTGGCGTCGGTGGGTCTCACCGAGGCCAAGGCCAAGGAGCAGTACGGCGCCGACAAGGTCAAGACGTACAACTACAACCTGGGTGGCAACGGCAAGAGCCAGATCCTCAAGACCACCGGCTTCGTGAAGCTGGTCCGGGTCGAGGACGGTCCGGTCGTCGGCGTGCACATGATCGGCGCCCGGGTGGGTGAGCTGATCGGCGAGGCGCAGCTCATCTACAACTGGGAGGCGTACCCGGCCGAGGTCGCCCAGCTCGTGCACGCCCACCCGACCCAGAACGAGGCCCTGGGCGAGGCGCACCTGGCCCTCGCCGGCAAGCCGCTGCACGCGCACGCCTGATCATCCAAACCGCGGCGTCCGGCGACGGGCGAAGATCCCACCAGGGGAATGAAGGAGTCTCAGAAAATGCCGGTATCGGTCACCATGCCCCGGCTCGGCGAGAGCGTCACCGAGGGCACCGTCACTCGCTGGCTCAAGCAGGAGGGCGACACGGTCGAGGTTGACGAGCCCCTGCTCGAGGTCTCGACCGACAAGGTCGACACCGAGATCCCGTCGCCCGCTGCGGGCGTGCTGAGCCGGATCGTGGTCGGCGAGGACGAGACCGCCGAGGTCGGCAGCGAGTTGGCCGTCATCGCCGGTGAGGGCGAGTCGACCGGCGGTGGCGAGGCCGCTCCGCAGGAGCAGGCTCCGGCCGAGTCGGTCGAGCCGGCCGCCGAGCCGACGGCCGCCGCCGAGGGTACCGCCGACGAGGTTGCCCAGGACGAGGCTCCGGCCGAGGCGCCGGCTCCGGCCGCCGCTTCGTCGGGTGAGGGCACCGCGGTGAAGATGCCCGCCCTGGGCGAGAGCGTCACCGAGGGTACTGTCACCCGCTGGTTGAAGCAGGTCGGCGAGACCATCGAGGTCGACGAGCCGCTGCTGGAGGTCTCCACCGACAAGGTGGACACCGAGATCCCGTCGCCGGTCGCCGGCACGGTGCTGGAGATCAAGGTCGCCGAGGACGAGACCGCCGCGGTCGGCGCCGACCTCGCGATCATCGGCGTTGCCGGCGCGGCCCCCGCCCCGGCGAAGCCCGAGCCGAAGCCCGAGCCGAAGGCGGAGGCCAAGCCGGCGCCGAAGGCCGAGCCGAAGCCGGAGCCGAAGGTCGAGGAGCCGACCCCCGGCATGTCGTACAACGAGCCCGCCGCGGAGACCGAGAGCTCGGCGCAGCCGGCGAAGACCGAGCAGGCCGCGCAGCCGGCCGCGTCGACCTCGACGCCGCCACGTCCGTCCGCCCCGGCACCGGGTGCCGGCGAGGAAGCCGCCGGGTACGTCACCCCGCTGGTGCGCAAGCTGGCCAGTGAGCACGGCGTCGACCTGGCCGCGCTCAACGGCACCGGCGTGGGTGGTCGGATCCGCAAGCAGGACGTGCTGGAGGCCGCCGAGAAGGCGAAGGCCGCCAAGGCCGCTCCTGCGCCGGCCGCACAGCCGGCCGCCGCGCCGTCGGCCGCTCCCGCCAAGCCGGCCGCGAAGCCGCAGCCGAGTGGCAAGCGGGGCACCACCGAGAAGCTCCCCCGGATCCGCAAGGCCATCGCCAAGCGGATGCACGAGTCGCTGCACGAGATGGCGCAGCTAACCACGGTGGTCGAGGTGGACGTCACCCGGATCGCCAAGTTGCGGGCGCAGGCGAAGGAATCGTTCGTGCAGCGGCACGGCGTGAAGCTGTCCTTCCTGCCGTTCTTCGCCCTGGCCGCCGTCGAGGCGCTGCAGACGTACCCGATCGTCAACGCTCAGTTGGACCTGGACGGCGGCACGATCACCTACCCGGCAGCGGAGCACCTCGGCATCGCGGTGGACACCGAGCGGGGTCTGGTGGTGCCGGTCATCCACAACGCCGGTGACCTCAACCTGGGCGGCATCGCCAAGCGGGTCGCGGACCTGGCCGAGCGGACCCGGACCAACAAGATCAGCCCGGACGAGCTGGCCGGGGCGACCTTCACGCTGACCAACACGGGCAGCCGGGGCGCGCTCTTCGACACCCCGATCGTGCCGACGCCGCAGTCGGCGATGCTCGGCACGGGTGCCGTGGTCAAGCGTCCGGTCGTGGTCAACGACCCGGACCTGGGCGAGGTCGTCGCGGTCCGGTCGATGGTCTACCTGGCCATGTCCTACGACCACCGGCTGATCGACGGTGCCGACGCGGCCCGCTTCCTGAGCGCGGTCAAGGAGCGGCTGGAGGCCGGCAACTTCGAGTCGGAGCTGGGCCTGGCCTGATCCACCCGCAACGCCGAAAGGGCGCCCCGGTCGTCGACCGGGGCGCCCTTTCGTCTGCGGTCCTCAGCTCTTGAGCAGCGCTGTCGAGACCTTCCAGAGCTGCTCGGCGGCCTCCGGGTCCAACGCGTAGTCGGCGACGCCGGTCCGCCCGCCGGGCTGGGCGGGGGCGGCCTCCTGACAGTCCTCGAAGTAGCGCCCGCCCACGCCGTCGAGCAACGGCGAGGCCGCGACCAGCACGGAGGTGGCGGCACCCTGTTCGACGGTCTTCCAGGCCGCCGCGTTGCCCGCGCGCAGCCGGTCCAGTTCCTCCTGGCTCACGTAGCGCTGAAGGTTGGTCCGGATCGCGCCGGGCATCAGCGAGTTGGCAGTGATGCCGTCGTCGGCCCAGAGTCGGGACGCCTCCACGGCGAACAGCACGTTCGCCGTCTTTGACTGCCCGTACGCCTGCCACGGCTCGTACTCCCGCTTGTCGTACTGGATGTCCTCGAAGACCACAGGCGAGCGCAGGTGGGCGGCGGAGCTGACCGAGACGATCCTGGCCCCGTCGCCGGACGCGAGGGCCGGGCGTAGCCCGGTGGCGAGCGCGAAGTGCCCCAGGTGGTTGGTGGCGAACTGCATCTCCCAGCCCTGCGGGGTCCGGGACAGGGGTGCGGCCATGATGCCGGCGTTGTTGACCAGGATGTGCAACGGGCCGTCCCAGTTGGCCACGAAGTCGGCGACCGAACCCTGGTCGGCGAGGTCGAGCGGGGCGACCAGGACGCGGTCGTTGCCTGTGGTGGCGGTGATGTCGTTGGCGGCCTGCTGGCCCGCGTCGGGGTTGCGGACGGCCAGGGTGACCTCCGCGCCGACGCTGGCCAGGGCACGGGCGGTCTCCACGCCGATCCCGGAGGACCCGCCGGTGACGATGGCCCGCCGCCGGACGAGGTCCACGCCCCGGATCACGTCCATGGCCGTGGAGTGATGGGCGAACGAAGTGGTGATCGGGTTGTTCGTCGTCATTGTCCATCCTTGTCCGGGGTAGGGCGGACCGGCCGGCCCGCTGCGGGAGGCAGTGGGTCCCGGTGCTTCCCCGACCCGGACCGGAGGTAACGCCGGACTCCGTCGCCATCGCGGTTCGGGCCTCCGACCAGCCCGGACGCTGCCAGAGTGGGGTCGTGGGCGGCTACCGGCGGGGTGGACAGCTGGGACCGGCCGTCCCGATCGCGCCCGGCGCCCGGGTGGACAAGTTCGAGGTCTTCTTCGACCTGGTCTTCGTCTTCTCGTTCTTCATCATCACCCGGGCCACCGCCGCGAACATCTCCGGCCGCCAACTGCTGCACGCCGGCCTGGTGCTCGCCGTGCTCTGGTGGATCTGGGTGGTACACAGCCTGGTCGCCACCCGGGTCCGGCTCGGCGAGGGCTACGTCCCGGTGCTCATGGTGATCGCGATGGTCGCCCTGTTCGCGTTCGCGCTGGCGCTGCCGCAGGCGTTCAGCGACCCGAAGGGGAGCGCCGCCGGCCCGATGCTGGTGGCCATCAGCTACGTCGTGGTCCGGGCCGTACACATGATCCTTTATCAGCACGTGGTGCGGGACAGCCCGCAGGAGCGGCGGCAACTGCGGCGGTTCGCACCGGAGCTGGCGGTGAGCATCGTGCTGCTGCTGGCCGCCGCGCTCATCCCGCCGCAGATCACCGACCCCGACCAGGCCGCCATGGTGCGCGACGGGCTGTGGATCACCGTGATCGTGGTGCAGTACGCCACCGGCTTCATCGTCGGCACCTGGGGCTGGGGGGTGACAAGCGCCGAGCACTGGACTGAGCGCTACGACCTCATCCTGATCATCGCGCTGGGCGAGTCGATCATTTCCACCGGAGTGGGCGGCAACCTGCTCGGCAAGCCGGTCACCTGGCCGGCGGTGGCGGCCGCCGCGCTCGGCATCGTGGTCACCGCGACCCTCTGGTGGGCGCACTTCGACTTCATCGGGCCGGCCGCCCGGATCGCCCTGCACGCGGCGGAGGGTGCCCCCCGGGTGGCGATGGCCCGGGACGCGTACGCGTACCTCTACCTGCCGATGATCGCCGGGGTGATCCTCTTCTCGATCGGCAACGAGGAGGTCCTCCACAAGATCACTGACCCCTCCGGCGGGATCGCGGAGAAGGTCGAGGGACCGGCGGTGCCGATGCTGTTCGGCGGGTTGATCTGCTACTTCGCCGTCAACCTGCTGTTCCAGCTACGCACCCTGCACACCGTCATGTGGACCCGCGTCGGCGTCATCGTGGTGCTCACGGCGGCCCTCCCGATCGGCCAGCACCTGCCGGCGCTGGGCGCGCTCACCCTCGCGACAGTGATCTGCGTGGCGCTGGTGGCCGTGGAGGTGACGGTGATGGCGCAGTCCCGGCACGCCCTGCGGGCCGCCGTCTTCCATGAGCGGACCACCCACGAGGCCCACGAGGCCGCCTGGCGTGCGCGCTGGCACGACGTCCGGGAGACCGACGAGCCGACCACGCCGTGACCGCGTCGGGGTAAACTCCGGCGCAGCGTCGCGGTGTACCCGGCACGAAGGCCGCCGTGGGCATGGAGGCGCGGGGACAGCATGGGACGAACGTGCACCCAACCGGTTCACCGGCCGGCCGGCTCGCCGCCGTCGGCAATCAGATGATCGAAATCCACCTCTGGCTCAGCGCGGAACTGGCCCGGCTCCAGGCCAGCCTCGACACCCCGGCCCGGGACCTGCGGGCGCACTGCCTGACCTTCTGCGCCGTGCTCGGCCGACACCACACCGGTGAGGACGCTGGCGCGTTCCGGCTGCTGGCCGAGGAAGCCCCCGAGCTGCGCCCGGTCATCGAGAACCTGATCACCGATCACGAGGTGGTGGCGGGGATCCTGGAACGGGTCGAGGCACTGCTGGGCGGCGACGCGGCGGTGCCGGTCGCCCAGGTGCGCGCCGAGTTGGGCGGGTTGGCCGCCCTGCTCGAGTCGCACTTCCGCTACGAGGAGAAGCGGCTGGTCACCGCCCTGAACGCGCTCACCGGTCGGCAGGGGACGACCGAGGACCTGCTCGGCCTGACCGCGCCCGGTCCCCGCTAGCCAGCCACCGACCCCGGCACGGCACCGGGCAGGCGCTCGTAGAAGCGGATCTTCTCCCGCAGGTGGTCGTACTGGTGCTGGAGCAGCCGCATCTGCTCCTCGACCCGTGCGGCGTGGTGCCGCAGCAGCTCGTGCCGCTCGTCGGCGGTGTGCTCGCCGTCGCGGGCCAGTTGCGCGTAGCGGCGCATCTGCGCGATCGGCATCCCGGTGTCGCGCAGGCAGCGGAACAGCACCAGCCAACCGAGGTCGTCGTCGGTGAAGACCCGCTGCCCGCCTGCCGTCCGCTCCACGTCCGCGAGGAGGCCGATCTTCTCGTAGTACCGCAGAGTGTCCAGGCTGAAGCCGCTGCGGCGGGCGGCCTCCGAGGGGGCGTAACCGCTCATGTCGCGAGATCGTAGTGCTTGACCTGGAGCGCGCTCCAGGTTGGAGGCTGGTGACCATGACGACGACACGGACGCTGGGACGCAGCGGCATCACGGTGAGCGCGATCGGAATGGGGTGCTGGGCCATCGGCGGCCCGCTCTGGGGTGACGACGGGCAGCCGTTCGGCTGGGGTGAGGTGGACGACGCCGAGTCGATCCGCACCATCCACCGGGCGCTCGATCTCGGCGTGACCCTCTTCGACACCGCCAGCAACTACGGCGCCGGGCACAGCGAGCGGATCCTCGGTCAAGCCCTGGCCGGGCGGCGGGACAGCGTGGTGATCGCCACCAAGTTCGGCAACGTCAGCGAGGAGACCACCCGGCGGGCGCTCGGCACCGACACCAGCCCGGCCTTCGCGGTGCGCAGCCTGGACGAGTCGCTCCGCCGGCTCGGCACCGACCACGTCGACCTCTACCAACTGCACATCAACGCACTGCCGGTGCCCGCCGCGCTCGATCTGGTCGACACCCTGGAGGCCCTGGTCGACCAGGGCAAGATCCGGGCGTACGGCTGGAGCACCGACGACCCGGCCTCGGCGGAGGCGTTCGCGGCCGCCGGCCCGCACTGCGCCGCGATTCAGCACGACGAGTCGGTGCTGCGCGACAACGCGGCGGTGCTGGCGGTCTGCGACAAACACGACCTGGCCAGCCTCAACCGTGGGCCGCTGGCGATGGGGCTGCTCACCGGGTCGACCCGGGCGGTCGGGGCGGACGATGTGCGCGGGCGCGCCCCGGAGTGGTTGGAGTGGTTCACCGACGGCCGACCGACACCACGCTGGGCGGCCCGGGTCGACGAGGTCCGCGCGGCGCTCACCGCCGACGGGCGCACCCTGGCCCAGGGCGCGCTCGGCTGGCTGCTGGCGCGCAGCCCCCGTACCGTGCCGATCCCCGGCCTGCGCACTGTGGCCCAGGCCGACGAGAACCTGGCCACCCTGACGCTCGGCCCACTGAGTGCCGAGTCGTACGCCGAGGTGGAACGACTGCTCGCCGACCTGCGCCCGGCCCCCGCAGCCTGACCACCAGGCCGGTCCACGCCCCGGGCGCCGTCACCGGAAGTCGTCCGCGTGCTCGGCGGCCCACTGCCGGAACGTGCGCCCGGGGCGGCCGGTCACCTGCTCGACGTCCGGGGCGACCCAGGCATTGCCGTCGAGATACCTGCCCATCTCCAGGAACCACTCGATCACCTCGGCGGGATAGGTGTCCTTCCAGTGCTCGCGGGCCTGCTCCGGGGTCAGCTCGTCGAACCGCACCGGACGGCCGATCGCCGCGCCGATCATCTCGACCGCGTCCCGGCGGCGGACCGGCTCCGGCCCGGTCGGCTGGTACACCCGGCCCGCGTGGCCGCCACGGGTGAGCGC
Organism: Micromonospora ureilytica; assembly: GCF_015751765.1. Lineage (NCBI taxonomy): Bacteria > Bacillati > Actinomycetota > Actinomycetes > Micromonosporales > Micromonosporaceae > Micromonospora > Micromonospora ureilytica. The sequence goes on along the minus strand of NZ_JADOTX010000001.1, from coordinate 258,384 downwards.
GGCCAGGATGACCGCGGCGATGTCCGCCTCGTGGACCAGTGGGCTGTTCCAGTCACCGAACGGCTCCCGGACCACCCCCTCGGCCCGGATGGCGTGCGCCCAGTCCCGGGTGTTCGCCATGAACTCGCCGGGGAACACGTGCGTCCACTCCAGACCCGAGTTCTCGATCGCCCGGTGCAGCGGCCGGTGCGGGGCCTCGATCGGGTCGTCGTCGGCCCGGCTCGGATCGTTGTGACCGAGGTGGGTGACCCGACGGACGCCGGCCTTCCGGGCCAGCTCCAAGATCTCCGCACCGGTGGTCAGCGGTCCGGACCCGTCCATTGCGACCAGGTGCATGCGCGTCACGCCGCGCAGTGCCGGCGCCAGCGTGTGGGGCCTGGCGAAGTCGCCCGCCAGCACCTCCACCCGGCTGGGCAGCGCGGCTGCCGCCGGTGACGCGGGATCGCGGGTCAGTGCGCGTACGTCGTGGCCGGCGGCCACCAGTTGCCGGACCAGGCTGCCTCCGACGGTTCCGGTCGCTCCGGTCACCAGGATCGGCATGGTTCCTCCTCAGGAATCGCCTGACGGTGGGCACGGTGAGCCGACCCCGCCAAACGGGAGCGCTCTCGGATGGCTCATGGTCAGCCAGATCGATGCGGGAAGCAATCGCGAACACCGCATTCACGTTCGCTCTGACCTGCCGAAACGCGCCAACCACCGAATGCGCCCCGGAGCTTTTTTCTGCGCCTGGGGCACCTGTTGACCTGGGCTTTCCCATTGTCGGGCGTGCCGGCGCACATTTCTTCGCCTGCCGGTGACGTCGGCCGCCCCGCGCATCCATCGGCGGCGTTCTGGACGAAGATGGGGGTATGCGCATCCTTCTGGCCGGCGCGTCCGGCTTCCTCGGCACCCGGCTGGCCGACCGGCTCGCGGCGGACGGGCACCAGATCACCCGGCTGGTCCGTCGGTCGCCGGGCGACCCGCAGGAGCGGCGGTGGGACCCCGCCGCCGGGCAGCTCGACCCGGCCGTGGTCACCGAGGCCGACGCGGTGGTCAACCTGGCCGGCGCGGGCGTCGGCGACAAGCGCTGGGACGACGACTACCGGCGGTTGATCCGGACCAGCCGGGTGGACAGCACCACCACGCTGGCGACCACCATCGCCGGGCTCCCCGCCGAGGACCGACCCCGGGTGCTGCTCAACTCATCGGCCGTGGGCTGGTACGGCAACACGGGCGACCGGGCGGTCGAGGAGGACGCGCCGGCCGGCGAGGGCTTCCTGGCCGACGTCTGCCGGGTGTGGGAGGCCGCGACCCGACCGGCCGAGGATGCCGGGGTACGCGTGGTCCGGCTCCGCACCGGCCTGCCGCTGGACCGCGAAGGCGGGATGCTCAAGCCGCAGCTGCTGCCGTTCAAGCTGGGCATCGCCGGGCGGTTGGGCAGCGGCCGGCAGTGGCTGCCGTGGATCTCGATGGCCGACTGGCTGGACGCGATCCGTTTCCTGCTCGACAGTGACATCGCCGGCCCGGTCAACGTGGTGGGGCCGAACCCGGTGACGAACGCCGAGTTCACCCGCGAGCTGGCCCGGCAGCTGCACCGCCCGGCAATCGTCCCGATCCCCGCGCTGGCGCTCAAGGTGGTCCTCGGCGGCTTCGCCCACGAGGCCCTGACCAGCACCCGAGTCCTCCCCGGCGTCCTGGCCCGAGCCGCCTACCCCTACCACCACCAAACCCTCCCCCAAGCCCTAAAAGCAGCCCTAACCCCCTAACCCCTAACCCCCACCCCGCAGCCTCGCCTACCCCGGCCCCGCCCGGGTTGATCATGAGGTTATTGCCACGACACGCCGAGGCGAGTGGCAATAACCTCATGATCAACAGGGGTCAGGGGGTGGGGTGGGTCAGCAGCCGATCACCCAGTGGTTGGGGGCGGTCTGCTTGAGGGCGCTGGTGTAGAAGGTGTTGTAGAGGCCCATGCGCTGGTTGGAGCCGTTGGCGTAGGCGTAGCCGCCGGACTGGTACGCGCGACCGGCCGTCACGTGCGCGTAGTTGCTGGCCGTCACACAGGTCGGCGGCGTGGTCGGGGTGGCCGTGGGGGTGGGCGTGGCCGTCGGGGTCGGGGTGGGGGTGGCGGTCGGGGTGGGGGTCGGGTTGGTCCCGCCGCCGTTCAGGCCGAAGAAGAGCGCGTCACGGTACGTCGAGCAGATGGTGTCCAGGAAGTACGCCCCTGCGGTGCCGCACTGGTCGGCCCCGGAACCCGGGTCGACCGGAGTGCCGTGGCCCATGCCGGAGACGCGGTAGAGCCGCACGTCGTCGTTGCCGTACACCTCCAGGCTGGTGTTGGCCGGCAGGGACGAGGTGCTGGTCGGGGTCTGCGACACGCCGCGCACGTTGGTCCACTGGTCGCGGGACTCGGCGCCGTTGAGCGGGGCGACCGTGGGGTCCGAGGTGCCGTGCCAGATGGCCACCCGGGGGCGAGGGCCGCTGTAGCCGGAGTACGCGCCACGGACCAGGTCGCCCCAGGCGACGGGGGTCTTGTCCGCGCCCGGGTTCATGCAGCTGAACGCGTTGACCATGCTGGTGGCGCAGCGGTACGGGATCCCCGCGATGATCGATCCGGCGGCGAAGACGTCCGGGTAGGTGGCCAGCATGACCGCGCTCATCGCCCCGCCAGCGGAGAGCCCGCTGACGTAGACCCGGGAGCCGTTCACCCCGAAGTTCGCCTTGGCGTGGTCGACCATCTGCTTGATCGACAGCGCCTCACCCTGACCCCGGGTCGTGTCTCCCGCCTCGAAGAAGTTGAAGCAGGAGTTGGCGTTGTTGCCGGAGGGTTGCTGGGCGACGATCAGGGTGAACTTCCACTGGTCGGCGTACTTCTGCCAGCCGGAGTTGGCGAAGTAGCCGGAGGCGTTCTGGGTGCACCCGTGCAGCAGGACGACGGCCGGGGAGTTGGCCGGCAGGCCGTCCGGTCGGTAGGCGTACATGGCGAGGTTGCCGGGGTTGGAGCCGAACCCGGTGACCTGGGTGAGGGTGGCGGCCTGGGCGGGTGCGGCGACGGCGACCGCGCCCGCTACGGCGAGGGCGAGCCCGGCGACCGCACCGAGCAGCCGGGTGAGGGTGGACGAGGAGCGGCGCACGGCGGCCTCCTGGAGGGGCGGACTGTGAACTGGGTCACGGTCGAGTTGCCGAGACGTTACGACGATGTGTCGCCGCTATGACATGGGGCACAGTCACACATTCACGACGGACGCTGTGTACGCCAGACCGTCGACATGGCGGCCGAATCCGTCCCCAACGGTCCCGTCCTTGCAGGTCTGACCGGCCCGTCCAGGTCCGGTTGGTAACGTCCGCTGCGTGCCGTCCTCCCCGTCGCTGGCCACCGGGCCCGCACCCGCGTCACCGCCGCGCACCGTCCGGGACCGCCGGGCCGACCTGATCGTCGTGCTGGTGGCCCTCGCGCTCGCCGTCTGGGTGACAAGCGGGCTGTGGCGGGACCCGAACGTCCGCACCATCACCGTCAACTCCAGCGACCAGGCGCTCTTCGAGTGGCTGCTGGCCTTCGGCGGGCACGCGGTCACCCACTGGGAAAACCCGCTCTTCACCTACCTGATCAACGTCCCGGACGGCGTGAACCTCGCGGTCAACACGACGATCACCGTGTACGCGGTGGTCTTCGCCCCGCTCACGTACCTGATCGGGCCGCCGGCGACGTTCCTGGTGATCCTCACCCTGAACCTGCTCGCCACCGCGCTGGTCTGGTACTGGCTGCTCTCCCGGCACCTGGTCCGCAGCCAACTGGCCGCCGGGGTCGGCGCCCTGTTCATCGCCTACTCCCCCGGCATGGTGTCGCACGCCAACGCGCACCTGAACTGGACGGCCGGCTGGCTCGTGCCGCTGCTGATCTGGCGGCTGTTCGCGCTGCGCCGCGCGGGGCACTGGCTACGCGACGGGGTGATCCTCGGCGTGCTGGTCGCGGTGGCCTTCTCGATCGCCGCCGAGGGGCTCTTCTTCGCCGCGCTGGCGCTGGGCGTGTTCGTCGCCATCTGGGCGCTGCACCCGGTCAACCGCGTGGAGGCACGCGCCGTGCTGCCCACCTTCCTGCGCGGGCTCGGGGTGACCGCAGTGGTCGCCGGTGTGCTGTTGTCGTACCCGTTGTGGTTGCACTTCGCTGGGCCACAACGGTTCCACGGCACCGGCTTCGACCCGGTGATCCACTCCGAGGACATCGCGGCGTTCGCCGCCTTCCCGCGCCGCTCGCTGGCCGGCGAGGCCGGGTTGGGCACCTCGCTGGCACCGAACCCGACCGAGGAGAACTCGTTCTTCGGCATCCCACTGCTGGTGCTCACAGTGATCTGTTTCGTCGCGCTCTGGCGGCGGGCCGACGCTCATCGCCGGGCGACCCTCTGGGCGCTGGGCGTCGTCGCGCTGATCTTCACGGTGCTCTCCTTCGGGCCGATCGCCAAGGTCGACGGCCGACGCACCGACCTCCCCATGCCGTTCGACCTGGTCGGACAGCTACCGGTGGTGAACGCCGCCCTACCGGCCCGACTGGCGCTCGTGGTCGCGCCGGTGATCGGGCTGTTGCTGGCGTACGCCGTCGACCAGTTGCGCGCCGCGCCACCCCGGCACCGCTCCACCGAGTTGGCCTGGCTGGTCGGGTTCGCGGTGGCCCTGGTGCCGCTGCTGCCCACCCCGCTGCTGACCGACGAGCGGGAACCGATCCCGCGGTTCATCACCTCCGGCACGTGGCGGGAGTACGTCTCACCCGACGGGGTGCTGACCCCGGTGCCGCTGACCGTGGACATCTACCCGGACGGCCAACGGTGGCAGGCGTACGCGTTGTCGCACCGGCAGGGCGAGTTCGAGATCCCCGGCGGCTTCTTTCTCGGCCCCGGCGGGCCGGACGGGCGGGGCCGGATCGGCCCGGTGCCACGCACCCTGAGCGCGTTGATGGACCAGGCCGGCCGCACCGGGCTGGTCCCCATCGTCACCGACGGGACGATCCGGGAGGTCAAGTCGGACCTGCGGCACTGGCGCATCGAGACGGTGGTGCTCGCCGACGAGGTGCACGGCGCGAAGTTCGAGGTCGACGAGGAGGCGCTGCTGCGTACCGGCACCGCCCTGTTCGGCGAGCCGCAACGGGTCGACGACGTCTGGCTCTGGCGGATCCCAGCGGCCTGACCGAGCCCGGTGAGGCGGCTCACCAGGGATGATCGCCGGTAGCGGGACTAGGCTGGATGCCGTGACAACGACGACCCCCGGCCTGACGGCCGTCCGTGCCGGCCTGCTCGACTACCAGGCCGCCTGGGACGAGCAGCGGCGCCTGCACGAGTCGGTGGTGGCTGGCGAGCGCGGCGACACCGTGCTGCTGCTGGAGCACCCGAGCGTCTACACAGCGGGCAAGCGCACCGAGCCGTGGGACCGGCCGATGGACGGCACTCCGGTCGTGGACGTGGACCGCGGTGGCAAGATCACCTGGCATGGGCCGGGGCAGCTCGTCGGCTACCCGATCCTGCGTCTGCCCGACCCGGTGGACGTGGTCGCCTACGTACGCCGGACCGAAGAGCTGCTCATCGACGTCTGCGCCGAGGTCGGGCTGACCGCCGGACGGGTCGAGGGGCGCAGCGGCGTCTGGGTGCCCGAGGACGACCGAGGGCCGGCCCGCAAGGTGGCCGCCATCGGCATCCGGGTGGCCCGGGGCGTCACCCTGCACGGCTTCTCGATCAACTGCGACTGCGACCTGACGTACTTCGACCGGATCGTGCCGTGCGGCATCCGGGACGCGGGCGTCACCTCGCTCACCGCCGAGCTGGGCCGCCCGATCACCGTCGCCGACGTGCTGCCGGTGGTCGAGCGCCGACTCTCCACCCTCGTCGAGGTCTGAGCGGTGGCCCCCGACGGCGATGTCGGGGGCCACCGCGCTCACGGCGTCAGTCGGTGCAGGTCACGTGGGAACGCGGTGACCTCCCGGACGTTGGCGGCGCCGACCAGCCGGGCCACGAACCGTTCCAGGCCGATGGCGAAGCCGCCGTGCGGTGGCATGCCGTGCCGGAACGCGTCCAGGTAGCCGACGTACGGCTCGACCGGCTCACCCCGGGCCGCCAACGCCGCCAGGTAGTCGGCGTGCCGGTGCAGCCGCTGCCCACCGGTGACCAGCTCCAGACCGCGAAAGAGCAGGTCAAAACCGTTCGAGTACGCGGGCCGCGCCGGGTCCGGGTGGGTGTAGAAGGGTCGCTTCGCCATCGGGTAGCCGGTGACGAAAAGGAAGTCCGAACCGTGTTCGCGCAGGGCCCACTCACCCAGAGCCCGTTCGTGGGCGGGCGCGAGGTCCGGCTCGTCGGCGGGCGCGCCGGCGATGGTCAGCGCCTCGGTGAAGTGCACGGCCGGGATCTCCGCCGGCACCTGCGGCGGCGTGACGCCGAGCGTCGCGAGAGCGCTGCCGGCCCGCCCGTTCACCGCGTCCAGCATCCCGGCCACTGTGTCGCGCAGTACGCGCATCACGTCCCGGTGGTCGGTGACGAAGCCCAGCTCCGCGTCGAGCGACGTGTACTGCGCGAGGTGCCGGACGGTGTCGTGCGGCTCGGCGCGAAAGACCGGCCCCACCTCGTAGACCCGTTCGAAGACGCCGACCATCAGCTGCTTGTAGAACTGCGGTGACTGGGCCAGGTACGCGGGCCGGCCGAACCAGTCCAGCGCGAACACGTTCGCTCCGCTCTCGGTGCTGGAGCTGACCACCTTCGGCGTGTGGATCTCCACGAAGTCGTGGGCGTCGAGTGTGGCCCGGAACCCGGCCACTGCGGCCGCCGAGATCCGCAGCGCGGCCGACCGGGTGGGGTGCCGCAGCGCGGTGGGCGCGTTGTCCAGCTGGGTGGGCAGGCTCGCGGTGAGCGCCGGCCGGTACAGGTCGAACGGTGGCGGCGTGGCGGGCGGCCCGAGTGGACGTACCGTCGGGTCGGTCAGCTCGACCCCGGCGGGCGCCGTGCCGTTGGGCGTTGCCGTGCCGACCACCTCGACGACCGTCTCTTCGGTGAGTTTCTCCAGCTCGGCGCGGACGGCCAGGTCGGTGACGACCACCTGGGCCAGGCCGGCGGCGTCCCGCACGATCAGGAACGCCACCGACTTGAGCAGTCGGCGGCGGTGCACCCAGCCGGCGATCCGCACTGTCGTGCCGATCCTGGCGGGCAGTTGGTGGGACAGGGTTCGTTGCATGGCGGGCTGCTCCTCGGTTGATCGCCACGCCGTCGCCGCCCTGGGGAAGCGAAGCGTCGCATCAGCCCCAGGGAGGTGTGGGCGAGCGGGAACCTCGCGGTGCCACCACACCTTCGCCCCCGCCGAAGCGGGGGCCTCGTTCGTCGCCTGATGACCGGGGCCAGCCGGGCGGGCTCTACTGGGCGCGGGGGGCCCGCGGCCGTTCTTCCCGCAGCTCGGGAGGGTCTTCGCGCCCCGGCGCCAGACCGCCTCTCAGCACCGGCGGCTCTCTGCACTGGCGGGGCGGTGCGCTACTCGGCTCCGTCGTCGCTGTTGCCGGCGACCGTAGCACCCGATCCCCCGCTTTATGACGCCCTTTTCTGACCGAGCGGTGTCCGGCGTCACAACGTTCGGGGCGTGACGCCGGTCGCCTGACGCACATAGACACCTGCCGTCCGGCGTAGGCTCGTTTTCGTGACGATCGAGCACTCCGCGCCGACGACCGGCCAGGCAGCGCGCACCGCAACGGCGGCCCCCGAGGGGCGGCGCCTGCTGCGGATCGAGGCGCGTAACGCCGAGACGCCGATCGAGCGCAAACCGCCGTGGATCAAGGTCAAGGCCAAGATGGGCCCGGAGTACACCCAGCTGCGCGGGCTCGTCTCGCGCGAGGGGCTGCACACCGTCTGCCAGGAGGCCGGCTGCCCCAACATCTACGAGTGTTGGGAAGACCGGGAGGCCACCTTCCTCATCGGCGGTGACCAGTGCACCCGGCGCTGCGACTTCTGCCAGATCGACACCGGCAAGCCTGCCGAGTTCGACGCGGACGAGCCGCGCCGCGTCGCCGAGTCGGTGGTCTCGATGGGGCTGCGCTACGCCACCATCACCGGTGTCGCCCGTGACGACCTGCCCGACGGCGGCGCCTGGCTGTACGCCGAGACCGTCCGACAGATCCACGCCCTCCAGCCCGGCTGCGGCGTCGAGCTGCTGATCCCGGACTTCAACGCCGTCCCCGAGCAGTTGGCCGAGGTCTTCGGCTCCCGTCCCGAGGTGCTGGCGCACAACGTGGAGACCGTGCCGCGCATCTTCAAGCGCATCCGGCCGGCGTTCCGCTACGACCGTTCGCTGGACGTGATCCGGCAGGCCCGCGCCGACGGTCTGGTCACCAAGAGCAACCTCATCCTGGGCATGGGCGAGGAGCGGGCCGAGGTCTCGCAGGCGCTGCGCGACCTGCACGACGCCGGCTGCGAGCTGATCACCATCACGCAGTACCTGCGTCCCTCGCCCCGGCACCACCCGGTGACCCGCTGGGTCAAGCCGGAGGAGTTCGTGGAGCTGCGCGAGGAGGCCGAGGAGATCGGCTTCGCCGGGGTGATGAGCGGGCCACTGGTGCGTTCGTCGTACCGGGCCGGTCGGCTCTACCAGCAGGCCATCGACGCCCGCGCCGCCGCCACGGTCGTCACCGCCGGCTGACTCCGCCGGCAGCGCCGCACGGCCGTTCGGCGCCCGGGTGTCATGATCCTGTGATGACCGTCGGCGTACGCGAGCAGCCGCGCGGCGCGGGCTCGCCCCGCCCGCGACCCGGCGCACGTCCCGGTCTGGTCGGTTGGCTCACCGGGTTGGCAGTGCTCGCCGGAGTGGGTTACCGGCTGTGGCTGCTGCTGCACGCCGCGCCGCCGACGAACAGCGACGAGGCCACCATGGGGCTGGCCGCGCTGCACATCGCCCGGGGTGAGGGCTTCCCGGTCTGGTTCTACGGCCAGCAGTACATGGGCACGTTGGAGGCGTACCTGGCCGCGCCGGTATTCGCTGTGGCCGGTGGGCCGTCGCTGCTCGGTCTGCGGTTGCCCACGCTGGCCCTGTACGCGCTGTTCCTGCTACTGACCTGGCGGTTGACGCTGCGGCTGACCGGGGACCGGTGGTTCGGGCTGCTGGTGGTGGCGCTGCTGGCCCTCGGCTCCGACCGGATCGTCAAGAACCAGTTGATCGCCGGCGGCGGCTACCCCGAGATGAACGCGGCCGGAGCGGCGCTGGCCCTGCTCGCCGTGGACCTGGCCACCGGTCGGCCGGAGCGCCGGTCGGCCGACACCAGGCGACCCGGCTGGCGGCTGGCGCGCTGGGCGACGTGGGGGTTCCTGGCCGGGCTGATGCTCTGGGTCGACCCGCTCGTGCTGCCGTACGTCGCGGCGATCGGCGCGGTGCTCGTCGGGTTCTGCCGCCGGGAGCTGTGGGGTGCCGCCGGGGCGCTACTCGGGGCGGCGGCCGCGCTGGGGGCGGCCCCGCTGCTGCTGCACAGCCTGCTGACCGGGCGTAACCCGCTGCACGCCGTGCTCGCGGCCGGCGGCGCGAACGCCAGCGCCGGCTGGGCGGACCGGCTGCACGGCGGCCTGGTGCTCGGCCCGTCGCTGGGCATGGGCTTTTGCTCCCCCGGGCGGTGCGCCACCTGGCAGCTGTGGTGGGCGCTCGTCCTGCCGCTGCTGCTGGTCCTCGCCGGCGTCGCCGCCTGGCGCGCCCTGCGCACCCCCGACCCTGGCCCTGTCGCCCCCGGCGCGGTGTCGCCCCAGGTGGTGGCGGCGATCCGGCTGGCGCTCGTGCTGGCCGCGGTGGCCACTATCGGCGCGTACACAGTGAGCAGTTCAGCCGGGCTCACCCCGGTGGAGAGTTCCCGCTACCTGTCCTGCCTGCTCATCTCCCTGCCGGCGCTGCTCTGGCCGGTGTGGACGGTGGCCCGGCACGGGCTGGGTCGGTCGGGAACCGGCCGGCACGGCATCGGGTCGGCACTGACCCGGTCGGTCGCGGTGGTGGCGCTCGCCGCCACGCTGGGCACCGCCGCCCACGCCACCTGGCGGGCAGCGGAGACCGTTCCGGCGACCCGGGCCGCCGAGGCCCGGCACAGCGAGTTGGTGAGCACCCTGCGTCAACTCGGCGTACGACACGTACGCGCCGGCTACTGGACCTGCAACCGGCTCACCTTCGCCAGCGCGGAGCAGGTGGTCTGCGCGGTCGTCGACGACACCCTGCGCCCCGGCTTCGACCGCTACCCCGCGTACCGGCGGGAGGTGGACAGCGCGGCGGCACCGGCCTGGGTCGCGCCGGCCGGCTCGCCGCTGGCGGAGGTGCTCGACGAGCGGCAACGGGTCTCGCCGGGCAGCCTCGACCTGGTCACGATCGAGGGCTGGCGCATCTACCTGCCGCGCTGATCTCCCCGGCTGGACAAGCGTCAGCGCGGCACGGCGGCCTCGGTGAGCAGGCCGAGGCGGTGGGCCAGGGCGGCGGCCTCCACCCGGTTGGTCACGCCCAGCTTCGCGATGATCCGGGAGACGTGCACGCTTGCCGTCTTCGGGGAGATGAACAACCGCTCGGCGATCCGGCTGTTGCTGTGCCCCTCGGCGACCAACCGCAGCACCTCCCGCTCTCGGGCGGTCAGCAGGGCCGCGCCGGCCCCGCCCCCGGCCGCGCCGCGCAGGCCGACCCGCCGTGCCAGGGTGGCAGCCGCCTCGACCAGCGGCGCCGCACCCAGCCGTCCGCCGATCTCGTTGGCCTCGGTGACCGCCGCCGCCGTCTCGTCGCGTTCCCCGGCGGCGGCCGTCGCCTCGGCCAGCGCCAGCAGGGCCCGGCCCAGCGGGTAGGGCTGCCCGTCGGCCCGCCACGCGTCGACCGCCGTACGCCAGGCCGGCAGCGCCTGGTCGCCGACCGCCAGTAGCGCGGTGACCTGGGCGGCGTGCGCACGGGCCGCCGGGTGAAGCGCCGGCAGGTCGGCGGCGAGCGCCGCCACGGCGGCCGCCAGCTCCCGGTCACTCACCCGGGCTGCGGTACGCGCGGCGGCGCTGAGCACCGGCCAACCCTCCCGGGGCAGCTGCGGCAGGCTCTCGTCGGCCACCGCGACGCGGGCCGCCCGTATCGCCTCGACCTTGTCGTCTGCGGCCAACGCGGCCTCGATCGCCAGCTCGTGCAGGGGCAGGCGGTGGTTCGGCCACAGGTACGGCCGACCGAGGAAGGTGAGCGCCCGGTCGACCAGCTCGTCGGCGCCCGGATGGGCGCGGGCCAGCCGCAGCCCGGCGCCCAGTTGGAGCCAGTGCAGTCCGGTGACACCGGACAGGTCGATCCGGGCGGCTTCCGCGCAGACCGCCTCGGCCTCGTCCCACCGGCCCAGCGCGATGAGCGCCTCGGCCCGGTTGGAGAGCAGGTACGCCCCGGTGGAGCGGCTGATCCCCACCCGTCGCGCCTCGGCCACCCCCGCCTCGGCGGCCTGCGCGGACTCGGCGTAGCGGCCCAACTCGCAGAGCATGTCCGACTCGAACACCATGGCGAGCACCAGGGTTGGCGCGTCCCCCGCCGCGCGGGCAGCGGCGGCGGCCTGGCTCAACTCGGCAAGCCCTCCGGTCAGGTCCCGCTCGCCGTGGCAGAGCAGCGCGATCCGCGTCGACAGCAGGGCCACGTTCACGCCGAACGCCTCGGCGTCGGTGGCGGCCTCGGCTGCCACCCGGGCTGCCTTCTGCGGGTCGATCTTGACCAGGTGGGTGGCGATGTCGGCGAGCAGCCGGACCCGCTCCGCGCCGGGCGGGCCACCGGCGGCCAGCCGGTACGCCTCGTCCAGCTCGCGGCTGCCGTCGCTCTTGCCGAGCAGGGCCATCAGTCGACCCCGCTGGTCCAGGAGGCGGGCGGCGCGCAGCGGTGCGGCGTCGGCGTCCACCTCGGCCAACCCGGCCCGGGTCAGGGTGATGGCCCGACTGAAGTCGCCGGCGGTGACCGCGGCGTCCAGTGTCTGCTCCAGCAACGCCAGGTGGTCCATGCCGAGCAGGTCGGCGGCGTCCGGCACCAACTCCCACAACTCCAGCGCCCGTTCCAGCAGTCGGCGCTGCTCGGCGTACGCGTACCTGTCGGCGGCGGCGCGTGCGGCGGCTCGTGCGGCGACGAGGGCACGCGGGTGGTCGTGCGCGGCGTACCAGTGGTGGGCGATCTCGGCCGGGGCCCGGCCGGCGGCGACCAGGTGCGGCTGGGCCTCGATGGCGGCGGCGAAGCGGGCGTGCAGCCGGGCGTGCTCACCGGGCAGCAACTCGTCGTGGACGGCCTCGCGGACCAGCGCGTGCCGGAACTCGTAGTCACCGTCCCGGTCGGCCACCACCAACTGGGCGGCGACGGCGGCGCGCAACGCGTCCTCCAGCTCGGCCTCGGGCAGCCGGGCGACCTCGGCGAGCAGGTCGTGGGCGAAACGGGTGCCGCCGGCGGCCGCGATCCGCAACACCCGCTGGGTCGGCTCGGGGAGCCGGTCCACCCGGGCCAGCAGCAGGTCACGCAGCGTCTCGGGGAGCGCCGCGCAGCCGATCGGGTCACCGGCGACGGCCAACTCCTCGATGAAGAAGGGGTTGCCCTGGGTGCGGTCGTGGACATCGTCGACGGCGCGGGCGAGCGGCTCGGCGCCGAGCAGGTCGGCGAGGATCGCGGCGGTGCCGTCGCGGTCCAGACGGCCCAGCTCGACCCGCTCCACACCCCGGGCCCGATCCAGCTCGGCGAGGAACGGGCGCAACGGGTGCCCGCGCTGCAACTCGTCGGTGCGGTAGGTGCAGACCAGCAGCAGCCGGCCCGGCCGCGCCGCCCGGACGAGGAACCCGATCAGGTCGCGGGTGGAGCGGTCGGCCCAGTGCAGGTCCTCGATGATCAGGACCAGCGGTCGAGCGTCGGCCAGCCGCTGGAACAGCTCGGCGACCAGGTCGAACAGGTAGCCGCGCGGGGCGTCGCTGAGTGCTACCGAACGCGGTGCGGCAAGGGTCGCGGAGGCGCGGCCCTGCTCCGGCAGGAGCGGAGCGAACTCCGCCTCGTAGCCGGCGAAGACCTCGGGGCCGTCGGCGCGGAGCACCGCCCGCAACGCGGCGGCGAACGGCGCGAACGGCAGGCCCGCCTCGCCCAGCTCCAGGCACTGCCCGACGAGCACCCGCGCGGCGCCGGCGGTGGCCCAGCCGGCGAACTCCTCCAGCAGCCGGGTCTTACCCACGCCCGCCTCGCCGCCGACCAGCACTGTGGTCGGCTCACCGGCTCGGGCGCGACCCAGCGCGTCCCGCAGTGCCGCGGTCTCGCGGTGGCGCCCGACGAGGACGGAGCTGGCGGCGCGTACGGTCACGTGTTCGAGCATGCCATGGCGGCCCGCTCCGCCGGCCCCGCCGATCGGCCGGTGGCCGGGCGGCGGGGTCGGCTCGGGTCGAGCGGCCGGCCCGACGGGCGCGGCGGCCGCCGTGGGCGCGGTGGACGCGGCGGCCGCGCTGGGCGCGGTGGACGCGGCGGCCGCCGTGGGCGCGGTCACCGGCGGGCGTCGCTGGCGCGACCGGCCTGCCTGCGCCGGCCCAACCACCCGCGGCTGACCGGACGGGACAGCGACCGGGCGAGCCGGTCCGCGGCCGCGTCGGCGCGCAGCTCGGCGGCGTGGGTACGGTGCAGGGTGAGCAGGAAATCTGCGTCGTTGCCGAACATGTCGGGCTCCTTCGTGGCGTCGTCGTCTTCTGCTGACGACTCTCCGCGCGAAGGCCCCACCCGGGCATGGGCACTGTGCCTCATCTTCCCCGCCCACAGCCTCCTTACCCGGCCGGTCCGGACGCGTACGGCGACGTAAGGTACTCAGCTGCCCCGGCACCCGGACGCGGATCAACCGGGCCAGCGGCGACCACTAGACTCTGCGGCATGGCAAAGCCCCAGGAGAAGGTCTCGTTCGGCCAGCGGCTGAAGCAGATCGGGATGGTGTTCCAGTTCACCGCCAAGCAGGACCGGTGGTTCGCGCCGTTGGTCGCCGCGGCGGTGCTGCTCCCGCTCGCGCTCACCGTGGTCGCCGTCATCCTCTGGGGCTGGATCTGGCTGCCGATCGGCATCCTGTTCATCCTGCTCGCGGTGCTGATCGTGCTCAACCTGCGGTCCAACAAGGCGATGATGAACGCCGCCGAGGGGCAACCCGGCGCGGCGGCGCAGATCATGGAGAACATGCGTGGCGACTGGCGGGTGACCCCGGCGGTCAGCTCGACCACCCAGATGGACATGATCCACCTGGTGATCGGCCGCCCGGGCGTGATCCTGCTGGCCGAGGGCAACCCGCAGCGGGTGCGCGGCCTGCTCGGCCAGGAGAAGCGGCGGCTGTCCAAGGTGATCGGCTCCGCTCCCCTGCACGACTACGTGATCGGGCAGGAGGAGGGCGAGCTGCCGATCCGCAAGCTCCGGACGACGCTGCTGCGCCTGCCCCGCGCCCTCTCCGGCAAGGACGTCAACTCGCTGGACAAGCGACTCAAGGCGCTCACCGCCCGGCCGCAGATGCCCAAGGGCGCGATCCCGAAGAACATGCGGCCGCCAGGCGCCTTCCGCCAGTCGCGGGGCCGCTGACCCCCCAGGTGTACGCGTAAAAGAGCCGGACCCGTGCGGGTCCGGCTCTTTCGCGTACACCGTCATGTGCCCACCCTCGACGCGCCGCCCGCCTCGGGCCAGATCGCGCCGATCTTGCACTTTCGGTCGTCAATATGGGTGGAATGCCTGTTAGGTCGCGACAGAAAGTGCAAGATCGGCAAGCAGGCGAGTCCGATCCCGGCGACCATGGAGTTGTGGTGCCCGCTTTGGCCATTTACGGGTGTTTTGTTGCCCACCACAACTCCATGATCGGCGAGGTGGTGCTGGTTGGGCGCTGGGGTGGGCTCAGCCGCGCGGGGCGTCGACGATCACCGAGTCGGCGAGTCGGTCGTGCAGGCCACGCCGGTGCTCGTCCATGATCAGCGCGGGGACGACCAGGGCCAGCAGCAGGCCACGGATCAGCCCTCGGAGCACCCCGATCCGGCCGCCGTCGTGCCAGTTCACGCAGCGGATCTTGGTGATGTACATGCCCGGCGTCTGGGCGAACAGGCCGAGGAAGATGCCGTACACCAGGACCAGCACCAGCACCGGGGCCCAGCCGTCGCGTACCGGGTCGGCGAAGAAGTTGGACACCAGCAGGCAGAGCACCCAGTCGATGATCAGCGCACCGAACCGCTTGCCGAGGCTCGGTGGGGCGAAGGTGGGGTCGGTGGCCGGCGCTGCCGGGGCCTGCGGATTGCTCACAGCGATCAAGGGTATCCGCGCCCGGATGAGGGGCTGCCGGGTGTCGCCACCACTGCGTGCCGATTCGGGCCAAAGCCATCAGATGTCATTACACTGGCCCAGCCGGTACGGCGTTCGCGCAGGCTGAGTGCGTGGACAGGAGCGTCGCTGACGCTCCGCGAGGGACGTAACACGGCAGAAACACTGAAGACATGGCCGGGCAACCGCTTGGCCCTAGCGTCGCCAGAAGCCTAGCCACCCCGTGGACGTGCCAGGAGGATGTGTGTTCGCCAATCCCGAGGAACTGCTGCGATACCTCAAGAACGAGGACGTGAAGTTCGTCGACGTTCGTTTCTGTGACCTGCCCGGCGTGATGCAGCACTTCAACCTGCCGGTCGAGTCCGTCAACGACGACCTCTTCACCGACGGCCTCGCGTTCGACGGTTCGTCGATCCGCGGTTTCCAGGCGATCCACGAGTCGGACATGCTCCTGCTCCCGGATGTCGCCACCGCGTTCATCGACCCGTTCCGCGCGCAGAAGACGCTCGCGCTCAACTTCTTCATCCACGACCCGTTCACCCGCGAGGCCTACAGCCGCGACCCGCGCAACGTGGCGAAGAAGGCCGAGGCGTACCTGGCGGCGAGCGGTATCGCCGACACCGCCTACTTCGGCGCCGAGGCGGAGTTCTACATCTTCGACTCGATCCGCCACGAGACCTCGGCGCACCAGTCGTTCTACTACATCGACTCGATCGAGGGCGCCTGGAACACCGGCCGCGAAGAAGCGGGCGGCAACCTCGGTTACAAGACCGCGTACAAGGGCGGCTACTTCCCCGTCCCGCCGGTCGACCACTACGCCGACCTGCGTGACTCGATCGTGCGCCGGCTCGTCGACACCGGTTTCAACGTGGAGCGCTCGCACCACGAGGTGGGCACCGCCGGCCAGTCCGAGATCAACTACCGGTTCTCCACCCTGCTGCACGCCGGTGACCAGCTCCAGCTCTTCAAGTACATCGTGAAGAACGAGGCGTGGGCCAACGGCAAGACCGCGACCTTCATGCCCAAGCCGCTCTTCGGCGACAACGGCTCCGGCATGCACACCCACCAGAGCCTCTGGCTCAACGGTGAGCCGCTGTTCTACGACGAGACCGGCTACGCCGGCCTGTCCGACATGGCCCGCTGGTACATCGGTGGCCTGCTGCACCACGCGCCGTCGCTGCTGGCCTTCACCAACCCGACGGTCAACTCGTACCGTCGCCTCGTGCCGGGCTACGAGGCGCCGGTCAACCTGGTCTACTCGCAGCGCAACCGCTCCGCCTGCACCCGCATCCCGGTGACCGGCAGCAACGCCAAGGCCAAGCGCGTCGAGTTCCGCGTCCCGGACCCGTCGGCCAACGTCTACCTGGCCTTCTCGGCCATGATGATGGCCGGCCTGGACGGCATCAAGAGCAAGATGGAGCCGCCGACGCCGATCGACAAGGACCTCTACGACCTCCCGCCGGAGGAGTGGGGCGACGTCAAGCAGGTGCCGGGCTCGCTGCCGGCCGTGCTCGACTCGCTGGAGGCCGACCACGACTACCTGCTCGACGGCGGCGTCTTCACCCCCGACCTGATCTCCACCTGGGTCGACTGGAAGCGCGCCAACGAGGTCGACCCGGTGCGTCTGCGCCCGACCCCGCACGAGTTCGCCATGTACTACGACTGCTGAGGCAGTCTGACGCACCACGACTGCTGAGCAGTCGCTCGAACACCGGCCGGGCCGGCTCCGCTCATCGCGGAGCCGGCCCGGCTCGCTTTGCGCCGCCCCCCGGCATACCTTCGCGTCCGATATATTGCTCCGGTGGACACACCACTGCGCGAACCAACCTTCCTGATCCTCACCGCCCTGGCCGCCCGGCCGATGCACGGCTACGGGCTGATCGGCGAGGTCGCCGCCCTCTCCGACAACCAGGTGTCGCTACGCCCCGGAACGCTCTACGGGGCGCTCGACCGGCTGGTCGACGCCGGCCTCGTCGAGGTCGACAGGGAGGAGGTGGTGGACGGCCGACTACGCCGCTACTACCGCCTCTCCCCCAGCGGGGAGACCACGTTGAGCACCGAGACCGAGCGGCTGCGCCGCAACGTCGAAGCCGCCACCACCCGGCTGTCCAAGCGGACTCGCGCCGCCCTCCCGACCATCCCGCGCACGGCCGGAGGCTTGGCATGAGCGACCTGGAACGCCGCTACCTCCGGCTGCTGCGCGCGTACCCCGCCGACTACCGGCGCGCCCGCGGCGCCGAAATCGTCGGTACCTACCTCGACCTGGCCGCCCCCGACCAACGCTGGCCGGCGCCGGCGGACGCCGCGGACCTGGTGCGCGGCGGCCTTCGCCAGCGGCTGCGGGCCGCGGGCGTCACCGACCTGATCCCTGGGGTACGCCTCGCGGCGCTGCTCGCCCTGGTCACCGCGAGCGCCCTCGCCGGCGTCTGGGGTACGGCGGAGCTGCATCCACCGCCCGTGGAGTGGGGCGTCCCGCGCGTCGGCCCGTTCGTCTCGCTCGGTGTCGTCACGTGGGTGGCGTGGCTGCTGGCGGCGGTGGTGATCACCGTCGCGCCGAGCCGGGTCGCCCGGTGGGCCATCGCCCTCGCGCTCCTGCTCACGATTGCGCTGCCACCGGTCGCAGCGGCGTTCGACGCGCTCCGACCGCCGCTGATGGTGCTGCTGCCGCAGGTGGTCCTGGGCCTGCTGGGGCTGGCCCTGCCCGACCAACCCTCCCGGGTGATCCGCCTCGCGCCGGCGCTGTCCGCGTTGTTGGCGGTGGTGGCGACGGAATTCGTGGTGGGCTTGAACCCGGTCCTCACCTACTACGGCACCACCCTGGACGTCTTCCTGCCCACCGTCGGCGGGCTGCTGCTGGTCGTCGGGGCTCTGCTGGCCATGGGTCTGGCACTGGGCGGGGACGCCCGCGGCGGCTGGGCGCTCGTCACACTGCTCACCCCCGCCGGCTTCCTCGCGGTGCCCGGCCTCGCCGACAGCTTCGGCCCGGCATACGGCACCGCCACCTTCGCGGAACTGGCCGTGACCGCTGTCGCCGTCGCGCTCGCCGGCCCCGCCGTCCTACTCCTGACCATCCTGTTCCGCTCCCGCCGAACCCCCACCCCCCAGCCCTCGGGCCAACCCTGCCCCACCTGCGGCGCAAGAGCCTGACCCGACCCGACCCCACCCCACCCCACCCCAAGATCATGCTCGATCCTGGATGTAGTGGTCTCGATCGCGTCGGACACCACTACATCCACGTTCGAGCACGATCTTGACCGCACGACGATGACGATCATGAGGTTAGCGAGGCGTTCCGTCCGGATTGCCACCCGTCAACCTCATGATCGACGACGTCGGCGGCGGGCGGCTGCGTACGAGCACGGTCAGGAGCAGGGCGGTCATCGCCAGGGCGCCCGGGGCCTTCGTGACGCGGGCCAGGTTGGTGCCGTCGGGCAGGGCGAGGAAGGCTGCCGCCGCGGCGGGCAGCACGAACCACGTCGTACGGGCGGCGGTGAGCGCGAGCAGCGCCAGGGGCCAGGTCGCGTACCAGGGGTGGAAGACCGGGGACAGGACGACTGTGGCGACCAGCGCCAACGCCGCACCGTGCAGCGCCACCCGGGGGCCCGCAATCTCGGGACCCGCAACCCGCAGGGTCTGCCAGGCCCGCCACCAGAGCGCTGTCAGCACTCCGACGAGCAGCAGCAGCGCGACCGCCCGGACTCCCGGCACCGCCTGCGGGTCCCGGCCGACCAGCGCGCCTGCGTAGTCCACCACGAAGCCCACGGCGGTGGGTGGTGACGTCCACTGCTCGGAGTCGCCACTGTGGGTCAGCCCGCCGACCCAGCCGAAGCCGAGACCGGACGCCGCCGAGGTGACCAGCAGCGCGGCGAGCAGCCCTCCGGCCAGCCAACCGCCGTGGCGCAGCAACGCCCGTACCGTGTAGCGGTCAGGAATCCCGGCCAGCACGGCGAACGGCACCACCACCACGGCAGTGGCCTTCACCGTGACCGCCAGCCCGAGCAGCGCTCCGGCGAGCAGCAACGCCGCCGGCCGACCCGGTCGACGGACCACGATCAGCAGCCCGGACAGCAGCAGGCCCAGCATCACGGCGTCGTTGTGCGCGCCGGCCACCAGGTGTACGCCGACCAGCGGACCGGCCAGCGCCAACCAGACCGCCCGCCGGGGCGGCGTCCCGGCCGCCCGCGCCAGAGCAGGCAGGCAGAGCGCGGCCAGCAGCAGCCCCGCCACGGCGATGACGCGCAGCGCCACGATGGTGCCGGTGAGCCCACCACCGAGGCCGACGGCGAGCGCCGCGAGCAGCACGAACACCGGCCCGTACGGCGCCGGGGTGTCCCGCCAGATCGGGGCCACCGTGTCCAGCCAGGGGCAGCCCGCCGCCGCCACCCCCACTGTGTACGGGTCGACGCCGTGTGCGTACGTCCAGCCCTGGCAGGCGTACGAGTAGACGTCCCGGCTGCCCAGTGGTGGCGCGACAAGCAGCGGTAGTGCCCACAGCCCGGCGGTGACGTACGCCCAACGGGTCGACGGGGCGCCCCCGCGCAGCGACCACCACGCCCCGACCAGCAGTGCGGTGCCGACCAGCCAGCAGGTGAGCGTCGCCGGGCCGCCCGGGGCCCGCCAGATCGACGCGGGTGTCCCGCCCAGCGGGGCGGCGGGCAGCGCCCCGCCGAGGTATCCGGCCACGGCGAGCAGGACGGCGCCGGCCAGGCCCGCGTACCGGGCACCCGATGACGCCAACGACACAGGCGGCGGAACGGGCGGGCCGGGAGTGGTCACCGGCGCACCTTCCCTCAGTCGGCGGCGACCGGCTGACGGGCCGCCCGAGCCGACCGTACCAACCGGATGACCAGCACGATCACCAACAGCGTCATCAGCGGCGCCCCGACCGTCTTGGTGTACCGGGGCAGCCCGGTGCCGTTGGGCAGCACCAGGAACGACGCGACAAGGGCGACCACGATGAACCATCTGGTCCGCTGGGCGGTGGCCGCCAGCACGAACAGCGGCCACGCCCAGTACCAGGGGTGCACCACGGGGGCGAGCGCGACGGTGAGGGCGAGCGCGATCCCGGCGTGGTACAGCGGGTCGCGGGTGCGCGCCCGCCACCAGAGCCAGACGAGCAGCACGGCCAGGAGCACCACGGCGATCCCGCGAGTGACCGGCAGCGCGTCGATGTGACCGCCGAACGGCGCCGCGACGTACCCGATCGTCTGCCCGACAGCTGTCGACGGGGAGGTCCAGGCGATGGCGGCGCCACCCCCGGACAGCCCGCCGACCCAACCGAAGTCCAGCCCACCGGCGACTGTCACGCCGACCACGGCGGCGACCGTGCCGCCGACCACCCAGCCGCCGTCGCGGATCAGCGTTCGGATCCGGAACGGCCCGGCGGTGGCCGCCAGCGCGGCGAACGGCACCACCACCACGGCGGTCACCTTGATCGCCACCGCGACCCCGAGGAGCAGACCGCCGACCAGCAGCATTCCGCGCCGGCCCGGGTGCGACGCCACCACGGCCAGCCCACCGACCAGCGCGGCGAGCATCAGCACGTCGTTGTGGGGACCACCGATCAGGTGCGCGGCGACCAGGGGGGAACCCAGCGCCAGCCACACCGCCCGCTTCGCCGGCACACCGGCTCGACGCGCCAGCACCGGCAGGGCCCAGGCGGTGAGGACCACACCGACCAGCGACAGCGCGCGGAACAGCACGATGCTGGCGGTCAGCGAACCGGTGGCCTTCACCACGGCGCCCGCGATGAGCACGAACAGCGGCCCGTACGGCGCCGGGGTGTCGCGCCAGATGACCGAGACCGTGTCCAGCCAGGGGCAGGGCAGTGCGGAGACGCCCTGCTCGTACGGGCTGATGCCGCCGACGAAGCTGGCGCCCTGGCAGGCGTACGCGTAGACGTCCCGGCTGCCGAAGGGCGGCGCGATCAGCAGTGGCAGCAGCCAGAGCCCGACGGTGACCACTGCCCACCGCGTCGAGGGTCCCCCGTCACGCAGTGCCCACCAGGCGTACGCCATCAGGCCGGTGCCGACCGCCCAGGCGGCGAGGATCAGCGGGCCGTTGGGCTCCTGCCAGATGCTGACCGGGGTGCTGCGCAGGGGGCCGCTGGGGAACGCGCCGCCGAGGAAGGCGGACAACGCGAGCAGCAGCGAGCCGGCCAGGCCGGTCCAGCGCGCGAGGTGGGAGGGCACGCCGGACATGCTGCCAGCCCGACGGTGTGCGGCCGACGGCAGGCACGGTCAACAGTGGCGCGTCGGTGCCAGCGCACTGGAGATCGAGTAGTCACCGGCGGCGCGGACCCGCACCTCCGTCCACCCGTCCTCGCCCGGTCGCAGGCAGCCGTCCGGGCCGCTCAGCGAGAGCCAGCGCGACCAGCGCACCCGGACCGGCACGTTCCCGGGCGTGGCGGTCAGCCGAACCGCGCCGCGCTCGGCGGCGACGAGGTGACCCGGGGCGCCGACCAGCGAGGTCGGGTCGACCACTGCGTACATCCGCCAGGTCGGGTCGCTCCAGACCTCCCGCAGGTACGGCAGGCCGGCGCGGATCAGCGCGGCCTCGTCGCGGCCCCACCGGTCGGCGGGGGCGTTTGGGGCGAGCACCACGTAGGTCACCGCCTCGTGCCGTAACCACTGCTCGTACGTCTGCGCGGTCAGGCTGCCGTCGTAGAACAGCGCGTTGCGGTCGCTGTCGACCTGGCGTTCCCAGCCCCGGGCCAGTGGCACGGTCGGCGGCAGGTACGCGGACTCCCAGTGGTCGCGCAGCGGCACCACCTCGACCCGCCCGGCCGGCTGCCGCCTGTCGAGTTCGGCGACGAGCGGTTGGTAGAAGCTCCTGGCGCTCTCCGGGGCGCCGGCCCGGGTCACGTCGCTCACCATCACCGGGGACTGCCACCACACGGTCGCGGCGAGCAGCCCGGCCAGCCACGGCCCGGGCAACGCGGCGTACCCGGCCAGCACGGGCAGGGCGAACAGCATCGGCAGTCGCAGGGCGTTGGACCCGATGGGGCTGGGCACGTAGTACGCCCCGACCAGGAGCAGCACGGTGAGCGCCGCGCCGATGCGCAACACCCGGCGGCGACGCGGCAGCACGACTCCCACCAGCACCGCGAGCGCGACGTTGATGCGCATCGACTCGGCCGAGTACGGCTGGGTGCCGCCGTTGCCGAAGACGAACGCGATCGGGGCGAGCGTGACGGCGGGTGCCACGGCCAGGACGAACCCCTCGGCCAGTGGGCGCTCGGCTCGCCAGCCTCCGGGCAGCGGGCGGCCCGGCCCGTCACCGGTACGCAGAGCGGCCAGCAGCAACGCCGCGCCGGCCAGCCCGGTGAACAGGCCGGCGACCGGGCTGGCCGCCGTCGCCAGGGCGGCGCAGCCGGCGGCGAGCGTCAACCGGAGCCAGCGCGGTGGGCGTTCCGCGCTGACCGCGCAGAGCGCCAGCAGGCCGAACG
Source organism: Micromonospora ureilytica (assembly GCF_015751765.1). Classification (NCBI taxonomy): domain Bacteria; kingdom Bacillati; phylum Actinomycetota; class Actinomycetes; order Micromonosporales; family Micromonosporaceae; genus Micromonospora; species Micromonospora ureilytica. The sequence goes on along the minus strand of NZ_JADOTX010000001.1, from coordinate 235,697 downwards.
CCAGCCCGACCGCGAAGGTGATCCGACCGCTCGCCAGGTTGCCGACCAGCACCACGGCGCCGAGGACGCCGGCCAGCAGCGGCCGGCGGGCCCGGTTGCGGGTGAACAGCCAACCCAGCGCGGCCGCGCCGGCCACGGCGGCGACCGCACCCAGCGGGCGCACCCCGATCAGCGCGCCCAACCGGGCCGTGAACAGGCTGTAGCCGTACTGGTTGACGCCGCCGTACCAGCCGAAGTCGACAGGCGCGGCCCCGTACCGCTCGGTGAACCCGGCACGGGCCACCTGGGCGGCGAGGTCGTTGCCCATCGGCGGCGCGAGGAGGAACGCGACGGCGAGCACCACAGCGACCCCGGTCACCGTGCCCACGACGCGTAGCCCGGTGGGGCGCGGCGACGCGTCAGGCATCGAGGACCCGTTCGGCCGCGGCGCGGGAGCGGCGGCCGGTGCGCAGGTACTCGTCGAGGAACTCCCCCGGGTCGTCCCGGCCGAGCAGCCGGGCCACCCCGGCCAACTCCACCCCGTGCCGGGGCAGTTGGTCGCCGGCCCGGCCCCGGACCAGCATCAACGCGTTGCGGACCTGCGCGGCCAGGGCCCAACCGGCGGCCATCTCCGCGGCGTCCGTCGGGTCGATCAGGCCGGCCCGCTCGGCCGCCGCGAGGGCGTCGAGGGTACGCGTGCCGCGCAGCGCCGGGTTCGCGCCGGCGTGCCGGAGCTGGACGAGTTGCACTGCCCACTCCACGTCGGCGAGCCCACCGCGACCCAGCTTGGTGTGGGTGGCCGGGTCGGCGCCACGGGGCAGCCGCTCGGTCTCCACCCGGGCCTTGATCCGCCGGATCTCGACGACCTGTTCGCGGGTCAACCCGTCGGCCGGGTAGCGCACCGGCTGAATCATCGCCTCGAACTCGGCGCCCAGGTCGGCGTCACCGCAGACGAACCGGGCGCGCAGCAGTGCCTGCGCCTCCCACACCCGCGACCAGCGGGCGTAGTACTGCGCGTACGCGGCGAGGCTGCGCACCAGCGGACCCTGGCGGCCCTCCGGCCGCAGGTCGGCGTCGACGCCCAGCGGCGGGTCGGGGGCGGGCACGCCGAGCAGTCGGCGCAACTCCTCGGCGACGGCGTGCGCGGCGGCGCTGGCGGCGCTCTCGCTGCTGCCCGGCGGCGGGTCGTAGACGAAGAGCACGTCGGCGTCGGAGAGGTAGTTCGACTCGTACCCGCCGAGCCGGCCCATGCCGATGACCGCGAACCGCAGCCCCTCCGGCGCCGGCTGGCTGGCCTGGGCGGCCCGCAACGCGGCGGTCAGGGTGGCGTCGGTGACGTCGGAGAGGGCCGTACCGACCACTGTGATGTCGGACAGCTTGGGGGCCGACCGGTTCACGCCGTCCGGCCGGGTGGGGCTGGGCGCCAGCGCGCCCGCCCGGCAGAGCACGTCGGCGCAGGCCACCCGAACCAGCTCGCGACGTCGCAGCGCGCGCACCGCGCTGGTGGCCTCGACCGGGTCGGTGTGCCGGGCCGCCGCCGCCAGGAACCCCTCCCGCAGCACCTCGGGCGGGCGTGGCGCCAGCTCGTTCTCCTCGGCCAGCAGCCGCAGCGCCTCCGGGTCGCGGGCGAGCAGGTCGGCGACGTACCGGGACAGGGCGAGGACCCGGGCCAACCGACGGGCGACCGGGCCACCGTCGCGCAGCAGTCGCAGATACCAGGGGGTGCTGCCCAGCTTGTCGGAGACCTTCCGGTAGTTGAGCAGCCCCCGGTCCGGCTCCGGCGCGTCGGCGAACTCGCTGAGCAGCACCGGCAGCAACGTGCGCTGAATGGCCGCCGTGCGGCTCACCCCGCCGGTGAGCGCCTGGAGGTGACGCAACGCCCCGGCCGGGTCGGCGAAGCCGAGGATCTCCAGGCGGTTCCTGGCCGCCTCCGGGGTGAGCCGCAACCCGTCGGCCGGCACCCGGGCCACCGACTCCAGCAGCGGCCGGTAGAGCAGTTTGGCGTGCAGTCGGCGTACCTCGGTGGCGTGGGTGACCCACTCGGCCCGGAAGCTCTCCACGGCACTGCGCCCCGGCGTGGCCGTGAAACCCAGCGCGGCGGCGAGCCAGCGCAGCGCGCCCGGCTCGGCGGGCACTGTGTGCGTACGACGCAGGCCCTGGAGTTGCAGCCGGTGCTCGACGCTGCGCAGGAAGCGGTAGCCGCGCAGCAGGGCCTCGCCGTCGGCCCGACCGACGTAGCCGCCGGCGACGAGCGCGCGCAACGCCGGGATGGTGCCGGGCGGGCGCAGCGTCTCGTCGCCGCGACCGTGCACGAGTTGCAGCAGCTGGACCGCGAACTCGATGTCGCGCAGCCCGCCGGGACCGCGCTTGATCTCGCGCTCCAACTCCTTCGGCGGGATGTGGTCGATGATCCGGCGGCGCATGGCGCGGACGTCCTCGACCGCCTCGGGCCGCTCGGCCGCCCGCCAGACCAGCGGCGCGAGCTGGTCGATCCACTCCTGGGCCAGCGGCAGGTCACCGGCGGCCGGGCGGGCCTTGAGCAGGGCCTGGAACTCCCAGGTGCGCGCCCACCGCCGGTAGTAGGCCAGGTGGCTGGCGAGGGTCCGCACCAGCGGGCCCCGGCTGCCCTCGGGGCGCAGCGCGGCGTCCACCGGCCAGGCGACCAACCCGCAGATGTAGATCAGCCGGGTCGCCACCAGGGTCGCGGCGGACAGGTCGGCGTCCTCGGCGGCGACGAAGATGACATCCACGTCGGAGACGTAGTTCAGCTCGCCGCCGCCGCACTTGCCCATCGCCACGACCGCCAGCCGGGGCCGCTCGGTGCCCTCCGCCAACTCGGCGACAGCGATCTCGTACGCCGCGGACAGCGTCGCGTCGGCCAGCGCCGAGAGCGCGGCCATTGTCTGCTCCAGGCCGCGACCGCCGGTCAGGTCGGCCGCCGCGATCCGCAACAACGCCAGCCGGTACGCGGTCCGCAGCGCCGCCACCGCGTTGCCGCCGTCGGCCGGCTCCAGCCGCCCCTCGGCGGTCGGGGCGAGCCCGTCCGAAGCGGTCCGCAGCGCCTGGTAGTGCTCGGGGTGGGCCACCAGGTGATCGCCGAGCGCCGCCGACGCGCCGAGCACCGCGATCAGCCGCCGCCGCAGCCCGGGGTCGTTGTGCAGATCCGCGAGCAGCGCGGATCCGGTGCCGCCTTCCGTGGCGCGGCCTTCCCTGGTGCGGCCCTCGGCCTCCACGATGCGGTGCAGCTGGCGTAGCGCCAGGTCCGGGTCGGCGGCCCGGGACAGCGCAGCGAGCAGCTCCGCGGCGGCCTCGTCGACCGGTTCCTGCTCGACCGGCCGCCACAGCCGCAGTCCGTCCGAGCCGAGCAGGTCCGCGGCGCGCGCGCCGCCGTCGCCCTCGGCGGTGCCGAAGCCGTACCGGGCGAGCCGGCCCGGTGCCCTGGTCGGCCGGCTCATCAGTGCCCGAGCAGCGGCAGGCCGCGCCGCATCGTGCTGTCGTCCAACTCGCCGAGGGCCAGCGCGGCGAACCGCGCGGCGAACGGTTGCCAGACCTCCTCGACGTCGGCCAGCACCGAGGCGCAGGCCGCGACCACCAGCTCCGGGTCGTAGCCCAGCTCGGCGAGTTGGGTCGAGTCGGTGGCCCAGTCGGCGATCATCGCGGCGTCGCACTCGATGTGGAACTGCAACCCCCACGCCCGGTCACCGAGGCGGAACGCCTGATGCGGGTAGCGGGTGGACGCGGCCAGCAGGGTCGCGCCCCGGGGCAACTCGGTGATCTCGTCGGAGTGCCACTGGAGCACGTCCGGGATCAACGGCACGTACCGGAACAACGGGTCGTTCTCGGCGGCGTCGCGCCGGCCGACCACGCCGGGGCCGATCTCCGGCCCGGACGGGCTGCGCTCCACCAACCCGGCGTGCGCGGTGGCGAGCAGCTGAGCGCCCAGGCAGACCGCCAGGGTCGGCACCCGGTACCGGACCGCCTTTCGCAGCAGGCCCTCCACGGCCGGAAACCACTGTGCGCCGGGCGAGCCGTCCGACAGTGGGTACGCCTGTTGGTCGCCGCCGAGCACCACCAGCGCCGCGTACCCCTCCAGGTCGGCGGGGAGCTCGTCGCCGGCGTGCGGGCGAACCACCCACAGCTCCAGCCCAGCCTCGGTCAGCCACTCACCCAGCCGGCGCGCGTCGTCCGTCGGGTCGTTCTCGATCACCAGCGCGGTTGCCACAGGTCGAGGCTAGCCGGTACGCCGTGCGGCACCACGCCCCGGCACGGGCTCGCGCGGCCTCCCGCCGCCGTGCTCGGCGTCCCGCCGCCCGTGCTGGGCCTCCCGCCGCCCGTGTGCGGGTCCCGGCCACGGCCGGTCGTTAGGCTTTGCGGTTGTGATCAGCGAGGACAGCGCCGCCGTACGCCCGCCCGTGCTGCGCCCCGGTGACACTGTGCTGTTGGTGTCACCGTCCGGGCCGACCTCGCCGGAACGGGTGGCCCGGGGCATGGAGTTGCTCACCGGCTGGGGCCTGCACCCGGTGCCGGCGCCGAACGCGTACGCCCGCCACGGCTACCTCGCCGGCACCGACGACAGGCGCGCCGCCGACCTGAACGCGGCCTTCGCCGACCCGGAGGTGCGCGGCGTGATCTGCACTCGTGGCGGCTACGGCGCCCAACGGATCGTGGACGCCATCGACATGGCCGCCGTCCGCCGTGACCCGAAGGTGGTGGCCGGCTTCTCGGACATCACCGCGTTGCAGTTCGCGCTGTGGCGGGGCGCCCGCCTGGCCGGGGTGCACGGCCCCGGGGCTGCCTGGCGCGACGAGCGCACGCCGCTGCGGTCCGCCGAGTCCCTGCACGCGGCGTTGATGACGACCGAACCGGTGTCGATCACCGCGGACCCCACCGAGGAAACCTTCGGCGTACGCGTCCCGGGTCGCGCCACCGGCACCCTGCTCGGCGGCAACCTGTGCATGATCGCCGCGTCGATCGGCACCCCGGACCTACCCGACCTGACCGGTGCGGTGCTGTTGATCGAGGACGTGCAGGAGCCCCCGTACAAGGTCGACCGGATGCTCACCCACCTGCGCCGGGCCGGCGCACTGGACGGACTGGCCGGGGTGGCGGTCGGGCAGTTCACCGACTGCGGCGACGGCTGGGACACCACGATCGTCGACGTACTGAACGAACGCCTCGGAGACCTGGGCGTACCGGTCCTCGGCGGCCTCCCCATCGGCCACGGCCCCAACCAACTAACAGTCCCGGTAGGCACAAAAGCCACAGTGGACACCACAACAGCCACCCTCACAGCACCCCCCGCAGTCCACTAACCCCACCCACCCCCACCCCCCGCTTTGCGCCGTTGATCATGAAGTTGTTGTCACTCGCCACGGCGTGTCGTGGCAATAACTTCATGATCAACGCCAGGTCGGAGGGGTTAGGGGGATGGGGTTAGGTGGGCTATCGCGCCGAACTCCAGGGCGGCCCAGATGCCGGTCGGGGTGCGGGTGATGCCGTGGGGTTCGGCGTTGGGGGTGGGGAGGGCGTAGCCCTCGATCCGTCCGGCTCGATCAACGTGACCGATCCGGTTGGCACCCCACTCGGTGAACCACGCGCCGCCCTCTGGGTCGGCCACGATCGCGTGCGGACGGGCCGCCCGGTCTGGCAGCGGGAACTCGACGATCTCGCCATCCGGGCAGATCCGACCGAGCTGACCGGCCGTGATCTCCACGAACCAGATGGCACCGTCGTCGCCGAGGGCGATGCCGACCGGGCCCGCGTTCACTGTGGGTAGCGGGTACAACGTCACCCTGCCGTCGAGGTCGATCCGGCCGATCGCGTTCGCCTGGTTGAGGGTGAACCAGAGAGCCCGGTCCGCGCCAGCAGTGATCATCGAGGCGAATCCGCCGGTCACCGGCAGCGAAAATGCGGTGTGGGTGCCGTCGGTCTCCACCCGGCCGATCGTGTCGGAGGTCATCCCGGCGTACCAGAGCGCGCCGTCGGGGCCGGCCGCGATGCCGCATGGCCCGGTGCCGGCCGGCAGGGCGGTGTTGCGCTGCTCGCCGTCGACGGTGATCCGACCGATCCGGTCGTCTCCGGAGCGGGTGAACCAGAGCGCCCCGTCCGGCCCGGCCGTGATGATCAACGGGCGGCCGCCGGCCGAATCCAGCGGGTAGGTCCGGACCACGCCGTCGGGTGACAACCGAGCGATCCCGCCGGCATGGGCCAACGTCAGCCACAGCGCGCCGTCCGGGCCAGGCGTGATGCCGTACGGCCCGACGCCCGGCTCGGCGAGTGGAATCTCCCGAATCTCGACGGTCATTCCGCGGTGTCCTTCCGTCGGTGGATCGTCCACCCTGACCGCTCAGCCAGCGACGGCACAACCGATTTCGCCCACCACCGGCCAGGATTGTCAGCTCGCTGACAGGGTCGCCACGGCTTCCGCCCAGACTGCCCGGTCACTGTCGGTGACGACAGCGCAGGATGACCGAACCTCTGGAGGACACCATGTCCCGCACCATCCGTAGGAAGCACCTGCTGGCCGGCCTGGCCACCGCCGGCGTCCTCGGCGTCGGGATCGCGGCCCCGACGATCGCGTTCGCCGCGGACACTCCCACGCCGGCACCGAGCGCCAGCACCGCCCCCGACGCGGCTCCGGGCACGGCTCCCGGCGCGAAGGCCGACCGGCAGGGCAAGTTCGCTGAGGCGCTCGCCAAGGAACTGGGCGTGCCCACCGACAAGGTGACCGCCGCACTGGAGAAGATCCGCGAGCAGCACCGGCCGGCCGACCGACCGCAGCGCCCGTCCGCCGAGGACCGACAGGCCGCGCTCAAGCAGCGCCTGGACCAGGCAGTCAAGGACGGCAAGCTCACCCAGGAGCAGGCCGACGCCATCACCAAGGCCGTCGAGGCAGGCGTCTTCCCCGGCCCCGGCGGCCACCGCGGTCCGGGCAACCACCACGGCGAAGGTACGCCCGGCAAGTAACCCGGCGGACACGGCCCCGCCAGGCACCAGCAGGCCGGGGCCGGCCGGAATCACGATGACCTGACCAGGCTCCTTGGATCGCTTCCCCCGCCCGCGTCGATCTTGCAGTTTCGGTCGCCGAGATGCACGGAATGCCCCTTATGCCGCGACAGTAAGTGCAAGATCCGCGGAAGGGCGCGGCTGAACCTCGTCGATCATGGAGACGTGGTGCCTGACTTAGGGTCATTCGGGCACTTTGTCACCCACCACAACTCCATGATCGACGAGGCAGCGTGGGTTGACCTACTCAGCGCCGAGTGACCAACGGGAGGGCCGCTTATCCAAGACGCGGTGCGCCCCGATATATCCAGACAGCGCTGATTTCTATGTTCCCTGGAGCAGGCCCGGGCCCCCGTCCTCGGCTTGATCGACTCGGTTTTCATGAAGTCGCGGTATCCGACGCACTCGAACACCCCGACATCATGAAAATCGAGTCGATCACCGCCCCGGGGACGTGCCGTCGGGTGGCTCAGCCGTTCAACCGGCTCGGGATGTCAGCCCAGAGCCGGGCCAACTCCGGGACCAGCCACAGCCGGGGCCAGGCACAACCGCGGCCAGGCCCGGCCAGGACCAGCCCAGCCGGGGGCCGGGCCAACCCAGGACCAGCACGACCCAGGGCCAGGCCAGCCGAGGCCAGACCAGCCAGGACCAGGCCAACCAGGACCAGGACCAGGCCAGCCGAGGCCAGGCCAACCAGGACCAGGCCAACCAGGACCAGGCCAACCAGGACCAGGCCAACCAGGACCAGGCCAACCAGGACCAGGACCAGGCCAGCCGAGGCCAGGCCAACCCAGTGCTAGACCCAGCCAGGACCAGGCCAACCCAGTGCCAGACCCAGCCGGGGCCAGGCCAGCCCAGTTCGGAAGCGCAGGCCGGGACCGGCTATCGGCCCGGCCCTGGTGGGCGTCAGGGCTGCTGGGGCGGGGGCGCGAACACGCCCAGGTGGTTGCCGGCCGGGTCGAGTAGGTGGGCCAACGTGAGACCGCTCGGTGCCGTACGCGCTGGCGCCAGCACCCGGCCGCCGGCTGCTTCGGCCCGGCGGCAGGTTTCTGCCACGTCGGCGACTTCGGCGTAGAACACTGCGTAGTTCGGTGACGTCCCGTCGGTCGCCCGGATCGCCCCGCCGATCCCGGTGTCGCCTCCGGCCCCGGTCACGCGGTAGGACCCGCCGTTGGTCGAGCCCTGCTCCTCGAAGGTCCAGCCGAACAGCTCTCCGTAGAACCGCTCGGCATCCTCGGGTCGGTCGGTGCCGATCTCGAACCAGGTGATGGGCGTGGTGGAGCTGGTCATCTACTGCCTCCAGAATTTCCGTGCCGGCCGTTCGGCCGTCGTCTGGAGCAGTCTCGGGGCCGTTGGCGACAGCGTCCTGTCGGTGTTTCCGGATCACCCGGCGGGGTTTCCAGCGACGAGACCCACCCGGGCCCGCCGCGCCGAGCCCGTTTCAGACCAGGCTCAGCGGGCGGACCCGTTCGTGCGGGATGTCGAGATCTGTCAGGCGTAGCTCCCGGGCCACCACCTCGGGCAGCGCCTGGACCGCCCGGATCCGGTCGGTGCGAAAACAGCGCAGCTCGTCGCGCAGCCGGCACCAGGCGAGCAGATACCAGTGCCGCGCGTTGCCGAGGTAGCCCAGCGGTTCGACAACTCGGGTCGAGTCGGCGCCGGCGCGGTCGGCGTACCGGATGCGCAGCACGCGCCGCGCGGCGACCGCGTCGGCGACGGTGGCCGGGACGGGCGTGGCCGGCCCGTCCCCGATCAGGTGCACGCGGCCGGCGAGGTGGTGTGCTTCGGCGGCGTCGGCGGCCGGCAGCACCGCCACCAGTTTGCGCATCGCGGTGGCGGCCGGCCCGGCGAACGGTGTCCCGGCGAGCCGGTGTAGCGCCACCGCCATCGCGACGGCCTCGGCGGCGGTCAGGTTGACCGGCGGCAGGGTGCGGGCGCGGTCCAGGACGTAGCCGCCGGTGCGCCCGGGCTCGGCCCAGATCGGCACCCCGGCCTCCTGCAACGCGCCGAGGTCCCGTTCGATGGTCCGGCTGCTCACCTCGAAGCGCGCGGCCAGCCAGCGGGCGCTGCGGGGGCGTGGTGACACCGCCCGCAGCTCCTCGACCAGCGCGTAGAGACGGTCCGTGCGGTTCATGCCCAGCACGCTACGACCGAGGTACGACGCCCTCCAGCAACCGCCCGCCGGGCCCCGCCCGCACAGCGACGCAGGCAACCAACCCGCACAGCGACGCAGGCAACCAGCCCGTACAGCGACGCGGACAGCCGCCTCAGGCGATGCAGGCGCAGACGATCAACGCGGCCCCGAAGTGGGTGGCGGCGCTGACCCGGGCGGCGGGGTGCGGCTCGGGCGAGCAGATGACCTCGCCGAGCTTGCCGGGGGTGAGCAGGTCCAGCACCACGAAGGCCAACGCCATGATCGCCAACCCGACCAGCCCGAAGACCACGGTGGAGGCGAGGCCCCTCCCGAAGTCGCTGTAGCTGGTCAGGATCGCGGTGAAGACGATCCCGGCGATGCCGAGCTGGTTGGCGGCGAGCAGCAACCCGGCGTTGGCGTTGCGCTCGACCCAGATCAGGTCTCGTAGCCGGCCCGGGGTGAGCAGGTCGACGAGCCCGAAGCCGGCGGCCATGAGCCCGACTCCGACGATCCCGAACACGACGCTCTGCCAGGCACCGCTGAGCAGATCCTCCAGCACCGACTGCCTCCCGACTCTCCGCCCGGAGGGGTACCGGCGCGGTGATCGAGACGATAGCGGCAGCGCGCAATCGCGTCAGCCCCCGCGTCTACAGCGCCAGGTAGCGCTGCCGCTCGTACGGGGTGACCTCGCGGCGGTACTGCTCCCACTCGGCCCGCTTGTTGCGCAGGAAGAAGTCGAAGACGTGCTCGCCGAGCACCTCCGCGACCAGCTCGGACTCGGCCATCACGTCGATCGCTTCGGCGAGGTTCTCCGGGAGCGCCTCGTAGCCCATGGCACGCCGTTCCGCGCTGGTCAGCGACCAGACGTCGTCCTCGGCGCCCGGCGGCAGCTCGTACCCCTCTTCGATGCCCTTCAGGCCGGCACCGAGCAGCACCGCGAAGGCGAGGTACGGGTTGGTCGCCGAGTCCAGTGAGCGGACCTCGACCCGGGCCGAGTTGGGCTTGCCGTACGCGGGAACCCGGACCAGCGCGGACCGGTTCAGGTGACCCCAGCAGACGTACGCCGGGCTCTCGGTGATCCGGTCCGGCAGGGCCTGCGGGAAGAGCCGCTTGTACGAGTTGACCCACTGGTTGGTGACCGCCGTGTACTCCCGGGCGTGCACCAGCAGGCCGGCGATGAACGACTTCGCCACCTTGGACAGCTTCATCGGGTCGCCGCTGTCGTGGAAGGCGTTGCGTTCGCCCTCGAACAACGACAGGTGGGTGTGCATCCCGCTGCCCGGCTGGTCGGTGAACGGCTTCGGCATGAAGCTGGCCTGCACTCCGGTGGAGAGCGCCACCTCCTTGATCACGTGCCGGAAGGTCATGATGTTGTCGGCGGTGGTCAGCGCGTCGGCGTAGCGGAGGTCGATCTCCTGCTGGCCGGGCGCGACCTCGTGGTGGCTGAACTCCACCGAGATGCCGATGCGTTCCAGCGCCAGCACGCCCTGCCGGCGGAAGTCCCGGGCCACGGCGTGGGTGGTGTGCTCGAAGTAGCCACCGGTGTCGACAGGGGTGGGCACCGAGCCGTCCTGCGGGCCGTTCTCCAGCAGGAAGAACTCGATCTCGGGGTGGGTGTAGAAGGTAAAGCCCTTCTCGGCTGCCTTGGACAGCGCGCGGCGCAGCACGTGCCGGGGGTCGGCCCAGGACGGGCCGCCGTCGGGCAGCAGGATGTCGCAGAACATCCGGGCGCTCTCGCCGCTGACCCCGCCTTCGAAGGGGAAGACCTGGAAGGTGGTCGGGTCGGGCATGGCCACCATGTCCGATTCGAAGACCCGGGCGAAGCCTTCGATCGCCGAGCCGTCGAAGCCGATGCCCTCTTCGAAGGCCGCCTCGAGCTCGGCGGGTGCCACCGAAACGCTCTTGAGCGTGCCCAGAACGTCGGTGAACCACAGCCGGACGAACCGGATGTCCCGCTCTTCCAGCGTGCGGAGGACGAACTCCTGCTGACGGTCCACTTCCCCAACCCCTCGCGACAACTCTTTTGTCCGCCTTGGTCGGGCTGTACCCGACCTGACCGCCCAGTGTTCCCGGGCCTGGTTACGCAGACGTTACGCGAACTGCCGCCGCCCGTCCCCTCGTGTCCCGCCCGACGAGCGCCCGCCGCCACGGGTGGCGGCAATCTCGTCCGAGGGTACGGATTGTCGCGCGGAGGCTGGGGCAAGATGAAGGCATGCCCACCCTGCGTCTCGCCCTGTCCCAGGTCAACCCGAGCGTCGGCGACATCGCCGGAAACGCCGACCTGGTCCGCAGCTGGACTCGCCAGGCCGCCGATGCCGGTGCCCAGTTGGTGCTCTTCCCGGAGATGATGTTGACCGGGTACCCGGTCGAGGACCTGGTCTTCCGGCGTTCCTTCGTGGCCGCGTCCCGGGCCGCCGTGGAGCGGCTGGCCGCCGACCTGGCCGCCGATGGTCTCGGCGAGTTGCCGGTCGTGGTCGGCTACCTGGACGCCGACGGGCCGCCGCAGGTCAGCGGGGACGCCGAGCCGGGCCGGGGTGCCCGCAACGCCGCCGCGCTGCTGCACCGGGGTGTCGTGGCCGCCCGCTACTTCAAGCATCACCTGCCCAACTACGGGGTCTTCGACGAGGACAGGTACTTCATCTCCGGCGACGCGCTGACAGTGGTGCGGATCGGCGGCGTGGACGTCGCGTTGACCATCTGCGAGGACCTGTGGCAGGCCGGCGGCCCGTTCGCCGCCGCCCGGAGGGCCGGCGTCGGCCTGGTCGTCAACATCAACGGCTCGCCGTACGAGCTGAACAAGGACGACATCCGGCTGCCGCTGGTGCGCCGCCGGGCCGCCGAGGCGGGCGCCACCATCGCGTACGTCAACATGACCGGCGGCCAGGACGAGTTGGTCTTCGAGGGCGACTCGATGATCGTGGGCGCCGACGGTGAGCTGCTCACCCGGGCCCCGCAGTTCGTCGAGCACCTGCTCGTGCACGACGTCGAGTTGCCGGCCGCCGCCACCCCGCCGACCGCCGAGACGGTGGCGGACGGCATGCGGATCGTGCACAGCACGCTGGACGCCATTCCGGCCGCGCCGTCCGGCCCGGCCGCCACCGGCGGGCTGATCGAGCCGGTGGCCGACGAGGCGGAGGTGTGGCAGGCGCTGGTGCTGGGTCTGCGCGACTACGTCAACAAGAACCGGTTCCCGTCGGTGGTGCTCGGTCTCTCCGGCGGCATCGACTCGGCGGTGGTGGCCGCGCTCGCCGTCGACGCGCTTGGGCCGGACCGGGTGGTCGGGGTGTCGCTGCCCAGCCAGCACTCCTCGGAGCACTCCCGGGAGGACGCCGCCGACCTGGCCAAGCGCACCGGCCTGGACTACCGCGTCGAGCCGATCCAGCCGATGGTCGACGGTTTCCTGGCGAATCTGTCGCTGTCCGGCGTGGCCGTGGAGAACCTGCAGGCCCGGGTCCGTGGCGTGATCCTGATGGCGCTGTCGAACCAGGAGGGCCACCTGGTGCTGACCACCGGCAACAAGAGTGAGCTGGCGGTCGGCTACTCCACCCTGTACGGCGACTCGGTGGGCGGCTTCAACCCGGTCAAGGACGTCTGGAAGACGCTGATCTGGCGGCTCGCGAAGTGGCGCAACACGGACGCGGCTCGGCGCGGTGAGACCGCCCCGATCCCGGAGAACTCGATCGGCAAGCCGCCGAGCGCCGAGCTGAGCCCGGGCCAACTCGACAGCGACAGCCTGCCCGACTACGACGTCCTGGACCCGATCCTGATCGGCTACGTCGACGGCGACCTCGGCCGCGACGGGCTTGTCGAGTCGGGTCACGACCCGGCGATCGTGGACAAGGTGCTGCGGCTGGTGGATACCGCCGAGTACAAGCGACGGCAGTCGGCGCCGGGCACGAAGATCTCCATGAAGGCGTTCGGTCGGGACCGCCGTCTGCCGATCACCAACCGGTGGCGCGAGCACGGCTGAGCCGTACCCCTGGGGGTGCCGGGTCGGTGGCGCGGCCCGGCGCCGCCGCGCGGTCCGTTCTCCGAGTGGCGTTGCGCGGCGTTCCCGCGCTGGTGGAGTGACATCTTGCACTGGGCCCTGCCGTCACCCCGTCTCACGGTGCGACGATCGCGACGGAACCCGGGGACCGCGCAGGCGGCCTCGAGGAAGGGAGACAGAGATGGTGGAGTCCACTCCGCACGAGGTGACCGCGTTGTACGGCGGCCCGGCCACCCGACGGGTCCGCACCCGCGACCTGATGGCCGCCAAGGAGCGCGGCGAGCGGTGGCCGATGCTGACCTCGTACGACCAGTACACGGCGTCGATCTTCGACCAGGCCGGTGTCCCGGTGCTGCTGGTCGGCGACTCGGCCGCGAACAACGTGTTCGGCTACGAGACGACCCTGCCGATCACCGCCGACGAGCTGCTTCCGCTGGTCCGGGCCGTGGTGCGGGCGACCCGGCAGGCGCTGGTCGTCGGTGACCTGCCGTTCGGCTCGTACGAGGAAGGTCCGGCCCAGGCGCTGCGGACCGCCGTCCGGTTCATGAAGGAGGGTGGCTGTCACGCGGTGAAGCTGGAGGGTGGCCGCCGCAACGCCGCGCAGATCGCCGCGATCGTCGGCGCGGGCATTCCGGTGATGGCGCACATCGGTTTCACGCCGCAGAGCGAGCACACCCTGGGTGGGTACCGCGTGCAGGGTCGCGGCGACACCGCCGACGAGGTGCTGGCCGACGCACGGGCGGTGGCGGAGGCGGGCGCGTTCGCTGTGGTGCTGGAGATGGTGCCCGGCGAGGTGGCCAAGCGGATCACCCACGAGCTGCCGATCCCCACGGTGGGCATCGGCGCGGGCCCGGACACCGACGCGCAGGTGCTGGTCTGGCAGGACATGGCGGGGCTGCGGACCGGTAAGGCGCCACGCTTCGTCAAGCGGTACGCGGACCTGGCCGGCGCCCTCACCGACGCCACCCGCCGTTTCGCCGACGAGGTCCGCGGCGGCGAGTTCCCCGCCGCCGAACACACCTTCTAGTCCGGTCTCACCGGCCAGCTCGGTCCACGGACCGGGCTGGCCCATCGGACGGACTGGTCCGAGCCGGCGCGGCGGCCAGCCGACGACGACGAATCAATCGATCACGGCAAAACCAATTTCGTCGTACGTGTGTTCTAGTCTCGGGTCATGGTTGAGGAGTTGGCGCTGGCAGAGGAGGCGGTCGCCGCCTGCATCAGTGCCGCCGCCTGGGCCCTCACCGAGCATGACCTGATCACCGCGCTCCACGCCGCACACCGCCTTGAGCAACGCCTCGCGGCGGTCAAACTGGTGCTGGTGCGCGAGGTGGACGGCCGCGGCACCGCGACCGCGCACGGCGCATCCTCGACGGCAGTGTGGCTGCGCGGCCGGTTACGTCTCGGGGTCGGTGCCGCCCGTCGCCTGGTCGAGCTTGCCGCGACCCTCGACAGCGCGCCGCCCGGGGTGCGCGATGCGTTGACCGGCGGGGCGGTCGACGTGGAGCAGGTCCGTGTCATCGGCGACACCATCACCACCGTGCACGCCACCGCGGGGCCTGAAGCGGCTGACAAGGCCGTCGGCGTCCTCGTCGACTGGGCAGCCCAGTTCGACGCCAGCCTGCTGCGCAAACTCGGCACCCGCATCCTCGACCACGTCGCCCCCGAGGTCGCCGACGCTGCCGCCGACGCCGCGCTGCGGGCGGCCGAGTCGCGGGCCGCACGCGACCGGCACGTCTCCATCAACGAACAGCCCGACGGGCGACTCCGACTCACCGGCATCCTCGACACCGAAGCCGCCGCCGCGCTCCGCGCCGCCATCGACCCGCTGACAGCACCGTCCGGCCCGGACGACACCCGCACCCCGGGCCAACGCCGCCACGACGCCCTTGCCGACGTCTGCCGACTCGCTCTGCGCACCGGCGACCTACCTGAGCACGGCGGTGACGTCGCCCAGGTCGTCGTCACCACGAGCTACGACGAGCTGACCCGACAGCTGGGCAGCGGCGCCCTCGACACCGGCCTGCAGCTCACCCCCGACACCGTGCGCCGCCTCGCCTGTGACGCCACCGTCCTCCCCGCCATCCTCGGCGGCGCAGGCCAACCACTCGACGTCGGCCGGCAACGACGCCTCATCACCGGGCCCCTCCGCCGCGCCCTCGTCCTGCGCGACCGCGGCTGCGCGTTCCCGGGCTGCGACCGTCCGCCCCGCTGGTGCGACGGCCACCACATCCGGCACTGGGCCGACGGCGGCGACACCAGCCTGGCCAACGCCGTCCTGCTCTGCGGCCACCACCACCGACACCTCCACCACAGCGACTGGACCGTGCGACTCGGCGGAGACGGCCACCCTGAGTTCATCCCGCCCACCTGGCTCGATCCCACACAACTCCCCCGCCGCAACCACTACCACCGACGAACGTGAGCACTTCGGAGGCGGCCATTCCTCCTGGTCAGACCGGCGCAGCATTCACCGGGACGGCCCAGTCACGCCGGACCAGCGTCGAGCAGCAAGGATCAAAGCTGCCGGGGTAGACGGCGCGCACGCGTACGCGACCGGGGGTGCGTGCCGACGAAGGTGGCCCTGCCGAGGGTTCGGGTGTCACTGCCGCAAGACCCGCTGCGCATCGCGGATGACCTGCTCGGAGGCCAGTGACGCCCAGGAGGCGAACAGGTCCCGGAAGTAGGCGCCGTAGCGGTCCGCCACCGCGGAATCGTGCTCGATGACGTCCAGTTCGTTGACGATGCTCAGGTCCATGAGTGACCGAAGGTGAGCCGCATCCGGCGTTCTCACCTGACCTACGAAGCGGTCGAAGACCTGGCCGGTCTGTGCCAGCTCCCGCCAGCTGCGGCCACGGTCGCAGGCGCCGTAGAGATAGACGAGCTCCTCGGCGTCGGCACCAACGAGATCCCGGAGCACCGCACGATCGGCCCGATCAAGCAGGGCGAGGTCGAACCCGTCGGTGCCGTAGACGGCATGGGTCAGGCCCGCGGCCTGCACGTCACTGCCACAGCCAAGCAGCGCGAGTCGTTCGCTGACTCGGCACAGATGGGCGTACAGGTTGCCCCCGGGGTGCGCGATCCGCTCAGCTCCTTGCCGGCGAAGCCAGACCCGCACAGCGTCGTCGGTGCTCATGGCCCGACCGTATGTGTCGGCCGGCGGATTCGCCGGCCCCTGGGCGTGGGCACGTCTGCCTAGAGGTCGGTGACGCGGATGCCGGCGTGCGCCTTGTAGCGCTTGTTGATGGCGATCAGGTTGGCGGTGAACGCCTCGATCTGGTGGGCGTTGCGCAACCGGCCGGCGTAGATGCCCCGCATGCCGGGGATCCGGGCGGCGAGCGCGCCGACGATGTCGACCAGTTCGCGGTCCTCGGTGCAGATCAGCACGTCCAGATCGATCCGGTCGACCTCGGGGTCGGCGAGCAGCGGAGCGCTGACGTGGTTGAACGCGGCGCAGACCCGGGAGTCGGGCAGCAGCGCGGCGGCCTGCTGCACTGCGCTGCCCTCGGCGACGGTCAGCGCGTACGGGCCCTGCTTGTCGAAGCCGAGCGGGTTGACGCAGTCGACCACGATGCGGCCGGCTAGCGGCTCGGCGAGGGCGGCGACGGTGGCGGCGTGCCCGTCCCACGGCACCGCGATGATCACCACGTCGCTGCGTCGGGCCACCTCGTCGTTTGCCGCACCGGTGACGCTGCCGCCGGCCGGCACCCCGGGCAGGGCGGCGATCTCGGCTGCGGACTCGGCGGCCCGCTCAGCCGACCGGGACCCGATCAGCACCGTCTGGCCGGCCCGCGCGAACCGGTAGGCGAGGCCCCGCCCCTGGTCGCCGGTGCCGCCGATGATGCCGACCGTCAGCCCGGACACGTCGGGCAGCGTGCTCGCGTCGTATGCCATGGCCTCATCCTCGCAAACCGCTCTGCGGGTCAGCAGCGCCGAGCACTGTGACAATCCCCGCTGCCGCCGACATCAGCCCATCACCTGCGGACCGACCCCGCCAGCCTCACAGTCAGGCCAGCTCGAACAGGACGGTGCGGGCCGCCGGGTCGGCGGTGACCAGACGGACCCGGACCCGTTCGCCGAGCGGCAGTTGGCCGAGGCAGCGTGCGCGTACCGGTGGGGCGTCCAGCGCGACCGTGCCACCGGGTGGCCGGGGCCGGGACTTACCGTTGGGCGGGGCGTCGACGTCGAGGACGGCCGCCTCGAAGGTCTCGCCCACCCGGTGCTCCAGCACCGCCGCCTCGGCCAACTCGACGGCGCCCCGAGCGGCCGCCGAGGCGACCCGGTCGGTGCTCGCCATCACCTCGGGCAGCCGCGGCAGCGCGGCGCGGGCCCAGTCGGGCACCGGCCGGCCCGCGTGCAGGGCCAGGCAGACCTCGGTGGCGTACCGGTCGGCCAGCCGCCGCAACGGCGCCGTCACGTGGGCGTACGCGGCCGCCACGCCGCCGTGTTCCGGCTGCTCGGGCAGCTCCCCGTCGAAGGCGGTGTACGCGGCCCCGCGCATCAGTTCGGCCGCCTGGTCGATGAATGCGGCGGCACGCGGCTGGGCGGCGTCCAGACCGGCGATGACCTGACCCGGGCCCACGTCGTCCGGCCAGTGCACGCCCAGCGGCGCGGCCGCGGCCCGGAGCCGCTGCACCGCCTCCGGTTTGGGTGCCGGCATCGTCCGCAGCAGGCCGACCCGCCCGGCCAGCATGATGTCGGCGGCGGCCATCCCGGTCAGCAGGGAGATCTGCGCGTTGTGCTCCTCCATGGGGATCGGCGCGCGCAGCACCAGTTGCCAGCCCTCACCGTCGGGCTCCAGATCCTGCTCGGGCAGCGGCAGGTTGATGGCCCCGCGCCGCAACCCACGCGCGGTCAGTCGGTCGCCGATCTCCGGCAGCAGCGCGATCGGGTCGGGTAGCCGCCCGGCCTCGGCTGCCGCCTGCACCCCTGTGTAGTCGAGTTTGGCGCGACTGCGGACGAGAGCGCGTTCCAGCTCGACGGCCACGGTGCCGCCGTCGGCGTCCAGGTCGATGGTCCAGACCACCGCGGCCCGGTCGTCGTCGGGCAGCAGACTGGCGGCACCCTCGCTGAGGGTGCGCGGGTGCAGCGGCACGTTTCCGTCGGGCAGGTAGATGGTCTGCCCCCGCCGCCAGGTCTCCGCCTCCAACGCGCCACCAGGGGTGACGTGCGCGGCGACGTCGGCGATCGCGTACCGCACCCGGTAGCCCCCACCGGGGCGGCGGGCGAGGTGCATCGCCTGGTCCAGGTCCCGTGAGGTGGCGGGGTCGACAGTGACGAACGGGATGTCGGTGCGGTCGACGGGCGGCTGCGGCGGTGCCGCAGCCGCCTCGTCGGCTTCACGCTGTGCGTCGGCCGGGAACTCTTCTAGCAGGCCGAGCTCGCGGCGCAGCGCGCCGAAGTCGATGCGGGGCGCGAGTACGCGTCGGATGACCACGGGTCAATCCTGACAGCGCCATCGGTGATCCGCTTCCGGTGACCGGCCGAGAAATCCGCCCGGCGAGGGGTGGCCCGCTCTCAGCTGGTCGCCTTCCGGGCGGCGCTGCGCGTACCCCTCGGGGCGGTGGCTCGGGCGGCGACCGGGCGGGCCGGCGACTTGCGGGCGGTCACCTTGCGGGCCGGCGCCTTGGCCGCGACGGTCTTCTTCGCCGGGGCCTTCTTCGCCGCAGCCTTGCGGGCGGTGGTCGACGAGGTGCCTGTCGCCTTCGCGGCCGGGGCCTTCTTGGCCGGGGCCTTGCGGGCGCCGCCGCTGGGGCGGGTGGACGCGGTCTTCTTCGCCGCGGCCGTCTTCTTCGCCGCCGTCTTCTTGGCGGCGGACGCCTTGGTCGCGACCTTCCGCGCCGGGGCCTTCGCCGCGGTGGTGGTCTTGCGCGCCGGGGCCTTCGCCGCGGTGGTGGTCTTGCGCGCCGGAGCCTTCGCCGCGGTCGTGGTCTTCCGCGCCGGAGCCTTGGTCGCGGCGGTGGTCTTCCGCGCCGCCGAGGCGGTGGTCTTCTTGGCCGCGCTCACCGTCTTCTTCGCCGTACCTGTGGTCTTCTTCGCGGCGGTGGTGGTCTTGCGAGCCGTGGCCGCCGGGGCCCGCTTGGCGGCAGCGGTCGTCTTGCGGGTGGTCGTCGAGGTCCTCGCGGGGGCCTTCTTGGCCGCGGCGGTGGTCTTCGTCGTGGCCTTCTTCGCGGGGGCCTTCTTCGCCGCCGTGGTGGTCTTCTTGGCCGGGGCGCGGCCCGCCGCGCCGGCGGCCTTGCGCGCCGGTGCCTTCGCGGCAGCCGTGGTGGACTTGCGCACGGGGGTGGTCCGGCTCGCTGCCGTGTTCCGCTCCGCCGCGGCGGTCTTCTTCGCGGTGGTGCGTCGGGCGGCCGGGCGCTTGGTGGCCTGCTGTGCTTCGGCCATCGTGGTTCCCTCCTCGGGGGACGTGCTCTCGCGTGCGTCCTCGCGGAGCACGAAATACCTCGGCGCGAGCCGTCCCGCGCCGCCTATCTGTCCTCCCCGGCCCAACGAGCGTCCTCGGCATCCCACGCCTCGTTCCGCTCCTGCACACGTTGCAGGGCGTTCTCCGCGTCGGCCGCCGAGTCGTACGGGCCGAGTACATGCTTCGCCGGACACACGTTGCCGTCCGTCTCGACCCGGTGATGCCGGGTGCACCAGTAGAACTGCCCACCACGTCCGCTGTCGCTCATGGGAATCACTGTGCACCGCGATCCGGCCGGCCGCCACCGGATCGCACAAGTCGCCGACGATCTCCACAGTAGATATGCATTTCGTCCGTCGGGCCGAAATGGCGAAACGCGTGGGACTGGAACTCCAGAAGATGCGCAGGTGAGCCCCGCTGTGGTCGCATCTATGATCGCCGGATGGCGATACCGGACTACATCGTGGGGATGCGCAAGCACGTCGGCCACGACCTGCTCTGGCTGCCGAGCGTCAGCGCGGTGGTCCGCAACGACGCCGGCGAACTGTTGCTCGGCCAGCGCGCCGACGACGGGCGCTGGTCGGTGATCAGCGGTTTCGTCGAGCCGGGCGAGCAGCCGGCCACCGCGCTGGTCCGCGAGGTGCGCGAGGAGACGGGCCTGGACGTCGCCCCGGTGCGGATGTCCAGCGCCGTGTCACACCCGCACACGTACCCGAATGGGGACCAGTGCGAATACCTGAACCTGGGGTTCCTGTGCCGGCTGGTGGCCGGCACCGCCCGGGTCAACGACGACGAGTCGCTGGCCGTGGGGTGGTTCCCGTTGGACCGGCTGCCCGAGCTGGACAAGCACGCCCTGCTGGTCATCGCGTACGCGCTGCGCGAGAACCAGCTGACCGGTTACCTGGAGCCGGGTACGACGTGGGACGACGTACCCGACTGAGGTTCACGCCGGGGTCGCGGCGAGGACGACCGGTGCGGCGGGCGCCGACCGGGCCGCCCGGATGGCGTACGCGAGCGCGTAGGGCGAGCAGGCCAGATAGAACATCGGTTCCACCAGCACCTCGTCGGTGATCAGGAAGATCTCCCAACGGGTGGGCCGGGGCAGGCCGAAGTTCCAGTCGGTCCAGCAGGCGAAGAGCCACAGCGGTGCCGAGATCCGGTCGACGGCGTCTCCCGCCGTTCCCTCGATCACGGGGCTGTAGCCGGGAATGTTCCCGACCACGAAGAGGATCACGGCGAGGTCGGCGACGACGAGCGCGCCGAGAATGCCCAGCCACCAGGCTGCCCGGACCCGCCCCCGCGCGCTGAGGGTCGCCGCGGCCCAGAGGACAAGTGTCAGGCCGGCCAGCCAGAGCAGCAGACCGGGTGCCGCGGCGACGATGCCGGTGGTATTGAGGCTGTACGCGGCCAGGGCCACGACCGCACCGATGGGGAGCACCACCCCGAGCGCGATGCGCAGCGGGCCGCCGAGCGCGGTGTGCCGGGCCCAGCGTGTGGCGCACACCGCCAGGATCACC
Source organism: Micromonospora ureilytica (assembly GCF_015751765.1). Classification (NCBI taxonomy): domain Bacteria; kingdom Bacillati; phylum Actinomycetota; class Actinomycetes; order Micromonosporales; family Micromonosporaceae; genus Micromonospora; species Micromonospora ureilytica. The sequence continues at coordinate 214,671 of NZ_JADOTX010000001.1, read as the reverse complement.
GCCAGCCCGACGGTCGACAACGACCAGAGCGGTAGCTGGAACTGCGGCCGCAGCAGCAACCAGTTCAGGACCACGTTCATCAGCACCGCGCTGGCGAACACGATCGCGGCGCAGGCGATCGGGGACAGCAGGAGCGCGGCGGCGGTGCGGCCGGCCCGACCACGCATCACTGTGCGGTCGACGAGTGGGGCGCCGGCGCGGCTGACGGCAAGGCTCAGCGCGAAGCCCACCATCTTCGTCCAACGACCGCTCTCGGCGAGCACGTGCAGCTCGGCGGCCCATTCTCGGCGTAGGTCGTCGCGGACCTCGGCCGGCCAGCGGCGCGCGGCCAGCTCCAGCAACAGTTCGGCGGCCCGGCGGGTCACCACGCCGGCGCCCCGGTGGGCTCGGTGCCGCCCCACGAGCGGCGACCGTCGGGGAGCGCGGCACGCAGGTCGGCGAGCGCCTGGCGGGCCTGCGTCACGCCTTCGGCGGTGAGCCGGTAGTAGCGGCGGGCCGGCCGGCCGGCCGCTACCGGGTCGATCGCCTCCCAGTCGGCGGCCAGCCAGCCGGCCGCCTGCAACCGGTGCAGCACCGGGTAGAGGGTGCCGCTGGGCAGGCCGGTCAAGCGCATCAGGTCCAGCCCGTAGCGCTGCTCGTCGGGCTCGGCGAGCAGCGCCGCGAGCACCTTCGCGACCGGAATCGTCATCCGCATCCGGCCACTGTATCGGAACTCTACATAGGGGTGGGGACCCGTTCGACCGGGATCCACAGCTCGGCGTCCGCCTGGGTGCCGTCCGCGGACACCCGCACCCGGGAGATCTCCGGTCCCGGCCGGCTGCGGTACGGGTTGGACGGGAACCACTGGGTGAACACGTCACGCCACAGGAACTGCACCGCCTGCGGAAACGCGCCGGACGTGGTGAACACCGCCCACGACCCCGCCTGCACCGGCAGCGCGTCCAGGTCCTCCGGCGGCACGGCGCTGGTCACCACGCCGTGCCAGTAGTCCAGCTCGGTGCCCTCCTGCCGGCTGTCGGCGAGGTTGTCGCTGACGTTGACGATCCCCTTCGGCTCCTGATCGGAGAGCGCCTCGATCCGCCCGGTCGTCTCCCTGTCGATGCTCCTGATGAACGCCACAATCGCCGGGTTCATCCCCTCGTGTACCAGCGGAACCCGGGCCTTGCGCCCCACCAGCGCGAACGCGTCCTTGTCGACGATTCGGTACTCCATGCTGCCGCTCCCTTCGACTGTGAGTCGGAAGGACATCCGGGGCTGGGCGCGCAACACTGCCCCCGTACGCCGAGCTTCTCCGGGGCCCACGCCGTGCACGGCGTGGAACGCCCGGGCGAACGCCTCCGCCGAGCCGTAGCCGTAGTGCACCGCGACGTCGAGCAACGTCCGCTCCCCCGCCAGCACGTCCGCACCGGCGACGGTGAGCCGCCGCCGACGGATGTACTCCGACAGCGGCATCCCGGCCAGCGCGGAGAACAGCCGCCGGAAGTGGTACTCCGACGTCAGCCCGATCCGCGCCAGCTCCGCCACCTCGATCTTCTGGTCGAGGTGGCGCTCGATGTACGCCATGGCCTCGTTGAGCCGATCCAGCACCCGGGCCTCCTTCCCTTTCGAGCACTGACGCTAGGTCGCGGGGTCGGTGGCCCACCCGACATCCGATGCCCGCATCGGTCGGGTGGGACCGCACGGTCGTCGTGTCGTAGCCTGGCGGACTTTGCTTCTTGAGGAGGTTGACGTGGCCGAGTATCCGCAGGACGTCGTGCAACGTTTCCACGGCAGCCCCGAGCAGGTCGACGCCGGCTTGGTGGGCAACCCGCCACGGACGTGGGAGTCAGTCGTCATCGAGGAGTACGACAGGGTTTGGGCACAGCGGTTCATCGTCGTTCGGTCGTCGCTCACCGACGCGCTGGGCGGTCTGATCATCGGGGTGGAACATGTCGGGTCGACAGCGGTGCCGGGGCTCGCGGCCAAGCCCGTCATCGATGTCGATCTCACCATCGAGGACACCGCGGAGGAGTCCGGTTATCTCCCCGCCCTGGAACGGCTCGGGTACCGGCTCGTCCTACGGGAGCCCTGGTGGCACGGGCATCGGATGCTCGTCAGCCCCGCCGAGGACGTCAACCTGCACGTCTGGCCGAGGGGTGCGCCGGAACCCGTCCGGCACCGGCTCTTCCGCGACTGGCTGCGCTCGCATCCCCACGACCGGGAGTTGTACGCCGCGACCAAGCGGCGCCTCGCGCGGGACACCGCGCACCGACCCCGTGACTACAGCCTGGCGAAGAACACCGTCATCGACGAGATCTACGAGCGCATCTTCGCCGCCGGATGACCTCGGGTCGCCCGACGGTCGCGCGCAGATCTTGGACAGTTTCCGTTCCGAGCTAACGGAAAGTGTCCAAGATCTGGCGGCCCGACTTCAGCGCGGCGGCTGTTGCATGATCCAGGTGGGGACAGGCTCCGACAGGGAGGTCACCACCTCCCAGCCGGCGCGGCGGTACAGCTCGACGTTGGCCGGGTAGCTGGTCTCCAGGATCGCCGGCAGGCCGTCGGCGGCGGCGCGGGCCAGCCCGGCACGCATGACCGCACGGCCCCAACCGCGTCCGGCGCTGTCCGGGTGGGTGCCCAGGACACCGAGATACCAGAACGGGTACGTCGGCAGGGCCGCGTGCACGGCCTCGCCGTAGCCCCGCACGCGGGCCAGCACGTCGGCCGGGTATCGCGCTTCCTCCGGCGACCCGTGCCCGGCGGCCGGCGGCTCAGCCGGTTGCCCGGCCGGTTGCCCGGCCGGCGGCTCCCAGATGGCGACCGAGGCGCCTCCGCCGATCGTCCAGATCGACGACCTGTGCACCCGCTTGTCGAAAAGGTCCCCGAAGAAGACGGCGGCGTACTGCGGATAGGTGTCCTCGTCCGGGAACAGATGTCGCAGGATGGGGTCCTTGACGAACGCGGCAACCAGCGTGGCGAGCACCGCATCGCGGTCCGTTGGCGTGGCGAGGGTGATCTCAGGCGTTGTCACAGCAGTCAACATTATCGAAAAAGGCGCCTTGCCCCTGACCCCTGACCCGGTGGCGGACCGGAGACTGGTCCCATGAACCTCGATGACTACCGGAGACACTCCCCCTACAGCGACCCGGGTCGCCACGGCGGGCTCCTCGACGCCGTGTCACCCGACATCCCCACAGTGGCGGCGACCGCCCGGAACGTGATCGTCCACTATCGGGCCGGCGGCGTCGACCTGCCCACCGACCGGCTGGAGGAGGTCAACCGCCGCTGGGTGGATCGCATCCTCGACACCGACCAGTCCCGATTTCCGCTGCCCCTGGCCGCCGAGCGTCCGGCCGTCGATCGGGTGGCCGGCTGCTGTCGGGACCACACGCTGCTCTCGGTGGCGGTGCTCCGTCAGCACGGCATTCCCAGCCGCAGCCGGGTCGGGTTCGCCTCGTACTTCGTGCCCGGCTGGCATCACGACCACGTGCTTGTGGAGTACTGGAACGGCGACCGGTGGGTCTGGGCCGACCCGGAGCTCGACCCGGCCGGCGACTGGGGGTTCGACGGCTACGACATCGACCCGAAGGCCGGCCTCTTCGACTCGGCCGCGCGGGTGTGGTCGGCGTACCGGGCCGGGACGATCGACCCCGAGGTGTACGGCGTGAGCCCGGAGCTGCCGATCCGAGGCGACTGGTTCATCCACGACTACGTCCTGCTGGAGCTGGCCCACCGGCAGAAGGACGAGCTGCTGCTCTGGGACAGCCTCGACGCGATGACCGACGATGTCGCCACCGCCGACCTCACTCTCGTGGATGAGATCGCCGCGTTGCTGCTCGCCGCCGACGACGGCGACGAGGCCGCGGAGAAGGTTCTCACCGACCGGTACGCCAGCGACGCCCGACTCCGCCCCGGCTCCCGGGTGGAGAGCGTCTCGCCGGTCTCCGGCACCGTCAGCATTGTCGACCTGCGCCGCTGAGCGGCCCAGGCGTGTGTCGAAGCCCCGGCCAGGATTCGACACACGCCCTATCCGAAGGTGAAGGCGTACGCCTCGGCGCCGGGCTCGCCGAACGTGATTTCGAGGGTCCGCTCACGGACCGGGCCGTCCTGGCGGACGAGCTGGTAGAGCCGGCCGTCCTGGAGTACGCCGTTGCCGTTCCCGTCGATGTCGACGCCGTGTGACGGGCCGGGAGCGTCACCGTCGAGCAGAACCTGGAACGGGATCGACTGTCCCGTCCCGGGGGCCAGCACGAGATGCGCGTCGCGGGCGTGGAACCGGAAGGCGATGCCGCCGCCGGCGCGGTCGAGCACGACGTTCTCCGACCCGATCGTCCACTCCCCCGCCAGGGCCCACTGGTTGAGGCCGAGGCTCTCCGGCACCTGGTAGGCGCGGCGTTCGTCGAGGGCGGGGCCGTCCGGCGACGCGAAGTGTTCGCCGCGACCGAAACCGAGGTACGTCTCGGGCGTCCGCAGGTTGTTCCAGTCGGCCTCCGCCTCCGGGCCGACCCCCTTGACGGGTACGGGGTCCCGCTCGATGCCGAGCAGTTGCTGGAGCACCCGCTCGGACTGCTCGTAGCGTCCCTCGCCGAAGTGTTCGTCGCGGATGACGCCGTCGGTGTCGACGAAGTAGAGCGCCGGCCAGTAGTGGTTGTCGAAGGCGCTCCAGATCGCGTAGTCGTTGTCGGCAGCCACCGGGTAGTCGATCGATCGGGCCGCGACCGCCCGCCGCACCCAGTCGACGTCGTGCTCGAACGCGAACTCCGGGGTGTGCACCCCGACGACGACCAGCCCGTCATCGCGGTAGGCCTGCGACCAGGCACGCACGTACGGCTCCTGACGCAACCAGTTGATGCAGGTCAGCGTCCAGAAGTTGACCAGGACGACGCGCCCACCCAGGTCGGCGGGGCCGAGTGGCTCGGAGTTGAGCCACTCGGCCGCCCCGTTCAGCGGGGGCAGGTGCACGGCCATCTAGCGAAGCGACCGGAAGGCGGTACGAAGCTCCTCGGAGAAGATCTTCGGCTGTTCCCAGGCCGCGAAGTGCCCACCCACGTCGAGCTTGTTGTAGTAGATGAGGTTGGAGTACGCCTGCTCGGCCCAACTCTGCGGCGCCTCGTACAGCTCGTCGGGGAAGACGCTCACGGCGACCGGGACTTTGACTCCCTTGGCGGCGAAGAACGACAGCTTGTTCTCCGCGTACAGACGGGACGCTGAGATAGCGGTGTTCGTCAACCAGTAGAGCGAGATGTTGTCCAGGATGTCGTCGCGGGTGAGGCCCGCTTGGGCCCCGTCGAAGACCTGTGCGATCAGGGCCAGACTCTTCGCGTCGTGGTCGAGCAGGAAGGACGCCAGGCCGACCGGAGAGTCCGCCAGCCCGGTCAGTGTCTGCGGGCGCGTCGCCATCATGAGGGCGTAGGCGACGTGCTTCCAGACGTAGTTGACTTCCTCGGTGGCGCGCATCTCGTCGTCGGAGAGACCGGACGGCAGCGAGCCCATGGCGTTGTTCGCGCCGGTGGTGTCGCCCTGGAACAACAGGTCGATCTCGGGTGGGACCGCACCGGGCATGTTGGTGTGGATGCCGAGCAGTTCCGGAGGCGCCTGGATGCCCATCTGGTCCACGATGACCGCGCCCCAGTCGCCGCCCTGCGCGACGAACCGGTTGTAGCCGAGACGCTTCATCAGCTCCGTCCAGGCGGTCGCGATCTTCTGCGGGTTCCACCCCGCCTCGGTCGGCTTGCCGGAGAAACCGTGACCGGGCAGCGACGGGATCACCAGGTGGAAGGCGTCCGACGCGCTGCCGCCGTGCGCCGTGGGATCGGTGAGCGGCTCGATGATCTTCATCTGCTCGATGATCGACCCCGGCCAGCCGTGGGTGACGATGAGCGGCAGCGCGTCCTCGTGCTTCGAACGCACGTGGATGAAGTGGATGTCCACCCCGTCGATGGCTGTCATGAACTGCGGAACGGAGTTCATTCGCGCCTCGACCTTGCGCCAGTCGTACTCTTTCTCCCAATAGCGGGCGACGGCCTGGATCGTCGCGAGTGGCACGCCCTGCGACTGGTCGTCCACCGTTTCCTTGTCCGGCCAGCGGGTGGCCTTGATGCGCCTCTTCATGTCATCGAGGTCGGCCTGAGGAATGTCGACCGAGAACTGCCGAATCTCCGTGGTGCCCGGACGAGTCTTGGTTTTGACAGCCATGCGTGTTTCCTCTCCGTCTAGGTTTGCGCCTCGCGAGGAGAAATCATGGGGTGAAGGCTCTGCCCGGACTTATGTGCCAACGAGATAGGCACGCCGCCGCCATATCTCGGAGCCTAGATCGCCGCACCGGTTGCTCGTGGCGATACGAGCAGCCCTCTCATTGGCCAGATCCGGGGGCCGTGACGGCGTGTTCGGCGGCTCGGCTGACCCGCTCCCAGCTCGCCCAGGTGTCCATCCGCCGGCGGGCGATGTCGAACGCCAGGTCGTACACCATGCTCCCGAGCAGGAGCCGCAGCGGCGGGTCGTCGCTGTCGACCAGTTGCAGCAGCGCCTCGGCGGCCAGCCGGGGTTCGCTGTCGATGGAGCCTTCCGCCCACTGCCGCTCCAGCTCGGCGCGTAGTGGCGCGTAGGCGTCCATCGGGGTGGTGGCGCGCACGCTGGTGTAGAGGTCGGTCCAGTAGCCGCCCGGCTGCACGATGCTGACCGTGATGTCGAAGGCCGCCGCCTCCATCGCCAGGGCCTCACTCATGCCCTCCAGGGCGAACTTGCTCGCGCTGTACAGGCCGGTGCTCGGAAAGCCACCGAGCGCGGCGATGCTGGAGACCTGCACGATGTGGCCGGACCGTTGGGCGCGCAGGTGCGGCAGCACGGCCTGGCTGACCCAGAGCGCGCCGAAGAGGTTGACCTCGAACTGGGCCCGCGCCTCGGCCTCGGTGAACTCTTCGATCATGCCCATGGACAGGGTGCCGGCGTTGTTGACGACGATGTCGAGCTGGCCGAAGTGCTCGACGGCGGTGTTCACGGCGGCGATGACCGCCGCCCGGTCGGTCACGTCGAGGGTCAGGGCCAGCAGCCGGTCGGCGTACTTCTCGTCGAAGTCGGCAGTGGCGATGGTCCGGGCGGCGGCGACCACCCGGTCACCGCGGTCGAGTGCGGCGTCGGCGAAGGCGCGGCCCAGGCCGCGGCTGGCGCCGGTGATGAACCAGGTACGCATGCGGGTCTCCCAACCTTTTCGAGACGAGACGGTTCGTCTCGCGATGACGGAAGACTAGGACGTGCAGCCGCCGCCGTCAAGACGAGACGGTTCGTCTCGTACGCTGGTATCGTTCTGCCCATGACCCCCAACACGGCCCGCCGGCGCGAGACCTCCCGGCGCGCCATCCTCACCGCGGCCTTCGACCTGCTCCAGGAACTGGGGTACGCGAAGCTCAGCATCGAGGGCATCGCCGCGCGGGCCGGCGTCGGCAAACAGACCATCTACCGCTGGTGGCCGTCGAAGGGCGCGGTCATCTTCGACGCCTTCCTCATGCTCAGCGAGGCCGCCGAGGGTGGGCCGCCGACGCTGCCGGACACCGGCGACCTGGCGGCGGACCTGACAGTGGTGCTGCGCGCGACGGTCGAGGAGATGAACGATCCCCGGTACGAGCAACCGATGCGCGCACTGGCCACCGAGATCGCGCTCGACCCCGAACTGGCGGCGGCGTACGCCGAACGGTTGGACGGGCCGTTGAAGGAGGCCAAGCGGCAGCGCCTGCGCAGCGCCCAGCGGGCGGGTCAGATCGCCGAGGACGTCGACCTCGCCGTGGCGGTGGACATGATCTGGGGGCCGATTCTCAACCGTTGGTTGCAACGCAGTGGGCCGCTCACCGCCGAGTACGCCGACCTCGTCGTCACCACCGCCCTCAACGGATTGCGCCCCCGGTAGCGCTCCGGGGGTACGACCCTTCAGGGGCTGCGGCCGTCCGGCAGAAACCCGGCCAGCCCGTCCAGCAGGCGAGACAGCCCGAACTCGAAGAGCCTGTCCAGATCGAAGTCGACGTCGTTGCGCAGGGCCATCCGCAGCAGCGGCGAACCCCCGGCGGCCAGTTCGGCCAGCCGCGACTCCTGGAACGTCATCCACTCGTCGTTGGTCAGGCCGGTTTCGCGCTGCGCCTCGATCTCCGGCTCGATCGCCACCGCCAACCCGCGCCCGAAACTGAAGAGCGTGAGGTGCACGTAGAGCTCGGTCTCCGAATCGAGGCCGAGTCCGTCCAGCGCGTTCAGCACCCCGTCAGTGATCGCCACGGTGTTCGGGGTGAGCTGGGGTCGGGTGATCGACATGGCCGGGGCCAGCCACGGGTGGCGGCGAAAGAAGCGCCACTCCAGCCGAGCGATCTCCGCCAGATCGGCCCGCCAGCCCTCAGTGCTCCGCGGCGGCACCTCCTCCTCGCCCAGAACCGTGTCGATCATGTGCAGCAGCAGCTCGTCCTTGCTCGCCACGTACCGGTAGAGCGACATGGTGGCGACGCCGATCTCGGTGGCGACGCGGCGCATGGACAGCTCGGCCATGCCGTCCGCGTCGGCGACGGCGATCGCGACGGCGACGATGCGCTCCCGATTCAGCTCGCCCTCGCCTCCCGGCCGCGCCGCGGCGCGGGGCCGTCGGGCGCGTTCGGCCGCCGGGACACGCGCGGGCTCCGGGGCGCTGGCCACGACGGTACCGACGCCCGGGCGTGCCTCGGTCAGTCCCTGCTGCCGTAGCGCGGCATGCACCTTCGTGGCGGTGGCGATGGCGACGCCCCACTCCTGGCTGATCCGGCGGGCGGACGGCACCTGGTCGCCTGGGCGCAACTCGGCGGCGGCGATGCGGCGCCGGATCTCCTCGACGATGCGCAGGTACGGCGCCTCCGGTCGGCTCACCCCCGCACCCGCTGTACTAGTACGCCAGTGTCGGGTACTTCACTGCGACGGCGCGGCAGCCGCCCGACGCGCAGGTGGGCTGCACTAGCAGTAGTACTAGTACAGCCCCGGTCCTCAACGCCCTGGCCAGGGCAGGCATTGCCTCGCGCCGAACGACCCGCATAGCCTGCACACGACATGACGTACACCGTACACGAACGGGGGGAACGACCCATGGCCAACGAAACTGTCCTCATCTCCGGTGCCAGCATCGCCGGGCCGGCGCTGGCGTACTGGCTACGCCGGCACGGCTTCACTCCGACCGTCGTGGAGGTCGCCCCGGGCCTGCGCCCCGGCGGTCAGGCCGTCGACCTACGCGGCGCCGGCCGCGAGGTGGTCGAGCGGATGGGGCTCATACCCCGGGTACGCGAGGATCGGGTCGACGAGCGCGGTGTCGCCAACGTCGACGCGAACGGCCGCTGGGTGGCGCGGATGCCCGCCGACCTCTTCGGCGGCGAGGGCATCGTGGCCGAGATCGAGATCATGCGGGGCGACCTGACCCGAATCCTCCACGACGCCACCGCGGGCGAGGTCGAGTACCTCTTCGCCGACCGGATCACCGAACTCGACCAGGGCGACACGGGGGTACGGGTCCGCTTCGCCAGCGGCACGGTGCGGACGTTCGACCTGGTCGTCGGCGCGGACGGGGTGCACTCGGGCGTACGCCGGCTCGCCTTCGGATCCGAGGACGAGTACGTACGGCCGCTCGGCGGGTACACCGCGTACTTCACCGTCCCGGATCCGGGCGACCTCGACGACTGGTTCCTCATGTACAACGCGCCCGGCGGGCGGGTTGCGGGGATCCGCCCCGAGCGGGGCGGCACCGCGAAGGCCATGCTGAGCTTCACCTCCCCGCCGCTGGAGTACGACAGGCGCGACGTACGCCAGCAGCAGCGCCTGCTCACCGACGCCTTCGCCGCTGTGGGTTGGCGGGTGCCGGCGCTGCTGGACGCGCTGGCGGACGCCCCGGACTTTTTCTTCGACAGCATCTGCCAGGTGCACGTGCCGAACTGGTCGCGGGGACGGGTGACGCTGCTCGGCGATGCCGGGTACTGCGGCTCACCGCTGACCGGCATGGGCACCAGCATGGCGCTGGTCGGGGCGTACGTACTCGCCGGCGAGATGGCCTCGGCCCGCGACGACCACGGGCTGGCGTTCGCGCGCTACCAGGAGACCATGCGCGACTACGTCCGCCAGTGCCAGGAGTTGCCGCCCGGCGGAATCGGCGGCTTCGCGCCCCAGAGCCGGCTCATGATCTGGGCACGGAACCAGTCGATGCGGATGATGGGGCACTGGCCGATGCGCGGCATCCTCGCTCGGCAGTTCCAGAAGGCGGACGCCATCACGCTCCCCGACTACGCCGCCCTCGTCGTCGGCGCCGCCCGCAACGGATTGCGCCCCCGCCGATCCGGCGAGTGACGATCGCTGGGACGGCTTTGCGTTGCCGCAGCATCGTGCGGCAACATCAGGCGCCGTGACGGCACCAGGCACGGCCTCCGACAACGACACCCCGGCCGGCAACAACGGCACGCTCCGGTCGAGTCGGCGGGTCAGACACTGGTTGGCCGGTGCCGGGGTCACCGTCCTGGCCGCCGTACTCGGGATCGTCCTCGCCGTCCGCGGCGGCGCCACCCCCGCCTGCGCCGCGCCACCCACCGGCAACGCCGTCCACAAGGGAAAGGCCAGCTTCTACGACGCGGGCCGCTCCGGCGGCAACTGCTCCTTCCCGGGCCCTCCGGCGGACCGGCTCTACGTGGCCCTCGGCGCATCCCAGTACTCAGGATCGGCGGCCTGCGGCAGCTACCTGGAGGTGAGCGGCCCGAAGGGCAAGGTCCGGGTCATGGTGATGGACCAGTGCGGCGGCTGCGGAACCAGCAAGATCGACCTCTCCACCGAGGCTTTCACCAGGATCGCCGACCGGTCGCAGGGCATCGCCTCCGTGACGTACCGGGCGGTGGTGAACCCGCCGCTCGACGGAGGGCTGACCTTCCGGATGAAGGGCGGCGCCTCGAAATACTGGTTCGCGGTGCAGGTCGGCAACCACGGCAACCCGCTGCGCTCGGTCGAGGCGAAGGGCCCGGCTGGCGGTTTCCGCAAGGCCGCCCGGCAGAGCGACAACCACTGGACCATCGAGGACGGGATCGGCCCCGGGCCGTACAGCATCAGGGTCACCGACGTGTACGGACGCCAAGCGACCGCCACCGGCATTCGCATGGTCACCAAGCAGGTGCAACGCAGCACGGCCGTCCTCGCCAGCGCCTCCCCCACGCCCAGCAGTTCAGCCGCGGCCCCGCCGAGCCCCAACGCCGCCCCGCCCTCGCCGACCCCGACCGAGTCGGTCGCACCGACGGCGACTGTCGAAGCGCTCGCCGGTGCCGCCGCTCCCCTCGACCGCCCCCGCTGCTGACCGAGCCGCCGCGTCGGCGAGCGATGGCTGACCTGATGTTCCTGCGCGGCACGGCCAGAGCCTGTCACTGATCGACAATTCCTCTAACTGAATTGCGGAGAGTCCCTAAAGCAGCTCAGCGGGACGCGACGAGGTGCAACGTGAATCGCCTTCCATAACAGCCGGCCCGTATCAAGCCGGATGATTCAGCGGGAAGCCGGTCAGTGCCACCACCCCCATAACCCGAAAGCCGGGTAACGATTAGGAGTCCCGCACCTCGGCATTCAGAGGCGGCTGGCGTGACAGCGGAATGTCGGTGTCGGGGTACCGACTCACCCCCGCAGTATCCGCCCGCGCTGTGAAACTATCCGCAATGACGGTGGCGAGTGGCGTCAGTCGAGGGGGCGTTTCTGTTGTTACTCGAGGTGCCGCTTGACGATGGTACAACGATCTTGGTAGAGATCGATCAGCCCGACGTTGGGCCGGTCAAGGTAGGGCGGGAGCAGGTTGTCGCCCGTGCGGCGCAGACCCTCCAGGATGCGCTCGATCCGATTATCAGAATGGCCACCGGCGTTACTGACAAGCTGCGAGAGTCCGATCCCGGGCAGATCAGCGTGGCGTTCGGTGTGAAATTCACCGCCGAGTCCGGGGTAATCCTCAGCAAGATAAGCGCTGAGGCGAACCTGACAGTGACCGTGCAATGGGACCGAACCAAATTCGCCGCCCGATGACGACAACGCCGCCGGGCCGACAGGCATTTGACGTACGTCCTGGGGTGGTCCAGGTGATTGACGCTGCCGGCGCCGTCGTCGGGGCCGGGTGGATGGCAGGACCCGGCTTGATGGTGACCTGTGCGCACGTGGTGACGCAGGCTGGCGGCGGCCCGGGCCGGGACATCCTCCTGCGCGCTTACCCCCACTCCGCTGATCCGGCTACGTCGACGTTGGCAGGTGTCGTGGACCCGGCGTCATGGCGTGGGCCAGACGACGAGGACGTCGCGTTCGTCACCGTCACCGGGGCGCCCGCCAGCATGCTGCCGCTGCTGCTCGATCGTGGACGGCCCGCCGATGGCCGGAGCGTGCTTCTCTTCGGCTTCCCGATGCAAGCGCTCGACCGCGGTCACCACGGCTTCGGCACGGTCGGCGGTGACGTCACGGGAAACGCAGGTCAGCGCCTGCTCCAGCTCACTGGCTGCCACGAGGTCACCAGCGGGTTCAGCGGCGGTCCCGTGGTTGACAGCATCACCGGCCGCGTCATCGGGATGGTCGACAGCGTGCCGGGGGGCGATCCGCTGGGCCGGGGAAGAACCACGGCGTACGTCACGCCCGTGCAGACCTTGGTGGAGCTGTGGCCTGGCCTGTCGGTCCCGGAGATGCACTCTCCGTTCAACGGTCTCGACGCGTTCACCGAGGATCGTGCGGCCTGGTTCGTCGGCCGCGACAGAGCGGTGTCCGATGTCCTGACAGCGCTCGGGCACAGCCGCCAGGTCCTTGCGCTGCTCGGGCCGTCCGGCAGCGGTAAATCCTCGCTGGCGCTCGCCGGTGTGTGCCACGCTCTGGCCGAGAACGGGTTGCCAGGCAGCTCAAGCTGGGGTCGAGTCGTCGTCCGGACTACCGACGATCCGTATGCCCGACTCGCCGAGGCTGGGCTGGACAATCCAGCTGGGCAGGGCCTCGCCGCCGCCGCGCGGGCCTGGCTCGCGGCGCATCCCTGGCACGACCGGATGGTGATCGTGCTCGACCAGTTCGAGGAACTCTTGGCGCAGCCGGTCGATGGTGACGCCGCGCGGTTCCTCGCCGAACTGTCCGACCTCGCCGATCAGGCGCCGACAGTGACGATCCTGCTCGTCGTCCGGGACGACTTCTATGCTCAGTTGACCGCGGCGGCGCCGGTGTTGACGCGGGCCAAGGTCGATATCGCGGCCGCGCTGACCCGGTCCGAGCTGACTGCCATCGTCGGTGGCCGTGACGGCGTCGCCGAGCTTGTCGAGCCAGGCCTCGTCGAGCGGGTCGTCGGCGATGCCATCGCAGCCTGCCCAGCGGTTGGGGTCGCCGGGGTCGCCGCGACGACGGTCCTGCCCTTGCTTGAGTTCACGTTGACCACGTTGTGGCACGACCGGTACGACCGGAGTCGCGACGGCCTACTCACCCTTGACGGCTATGAGGCACTCGGTGGCGTTACCGGGTGTCTGGCCCGCTGGTGCGACGACACGATGGCGGAAATCGCCGAGATGCCGGGTGACACGGTTACGGCTGCCGCCCGGATGCTGACTGCGCTCGTGCGCTCCCCTGACCGCTTGACCGGCGCGCCCATGGTGCGCCGGCCCCGGCCGATGACCGAGTTGCAAGAGATCGGCGCCGGGGACTCGCATCGGGTGCGTACCTGGCGGCGTGAACGAGCTGCTTCGCCTCCAGTTGACGCCGCCCGAATTCTCGACCTCCTGACCCACAGACGGATCGTCGGCACCGGTCGTAACGCGGCCGGCGACGCAGTAGTGGATCTGGTCCACGACTCGCTCATCACCAACTGGCAGCAGCTTCGGGGATGGCTGACCGATCATCAGCGATTCTTGGAGTGGCAGGACAGCGTGGAACCGGCGCTCGCCGACTGGCTCGCCCACACGCAAGCCCAGCCCGGGTCGAAGTTCCGGCGCTGGCGAGGCCGCGATCTCCTGCTGACGGGTCGGCGCCTGAGCGAGGCTGAGCAGTGGCGCGCCCGCGGCGGCTTGCGGCCCGGTCTCGCGGCTCTGGTCGACCAGAGCCGCCGCCATCGCCGGCGCCGACGAGGACGGATGGCCACAGCCGCGATAGCTGTCGTCACGCTGGGCATCGCCGCGACCGGGATCATCACGGCGCAGAAGGCTGAACAACAACGTGCCGAGCTGGTCAGGGCAGCCGGTGACCTGCTGATCGAGGGAGCCGAAGCCCGCCGGTTGGACCGGCCCGGCGAGGCCGTCAGGTGGGGGCTCACCGCATACTGGGCCTACAGCAATGGGCAGCGGGACAAGCTCGACCTGGCCCGCCGCGAACTCGTCACGTCACTCGCCGCGTCGAGCTACCGCGGCCCAGTGCCCGGTGCCGAACGACACACGATGGTGGGAGCAGGAGGCCAGAACTGGCTACTCACGATCGAGACCGACGGCACCGTGGCCCTGCGAGACGAAGAGGATCGTGGACGGCGGTTCGATCTCGGGGTTGACCTGAAGGACTTTGCCGTCGCCACATTTGTCCCACCCCGCAAGCTGCTGGCGCTGGTGTCGTCGACCGGGACCCTGCGGCTATGGAACCTGGCCGACCGGGCACACCCCAGACTGGTCAGTACCCGGGCGACCGACGACGGGATCACTGCGATCGCCGCCGGTCCAGACGGAAACCAGCTCTTCCTCGGGGATGAGCACGGCGCGGTGTCGGCGTGGACCATCGAGCGTGAGGCGGCGCCTGAACGCCTGTCCGTCAGCCATAGCGACCCTGCAGTCAGGGTTCGGACTCGCACGAGCATGGACAGCGGTTCCATGAGCGTCAGCAGCACCACCGACACGCCCGCGGTGACCGACATGGCGGTTCGCCCCGATGGTCGGACCCTGGTCACCCTGACCACCGGCAACAGGGCCCGCCGGCGCGACGGCGGGCAGGTGCCATCCGTCATATCCGGGGCTGCCACCACGTGGTCGGTGTTTGCCGCCGGCCGGATCAGGCCGAGCGGGACGCGCCTCTTGCCGCCGCTGTCGACGGCCGGGAGGCCGAGCACAGAAGGTTTGGACGAACCCGTCGTCAAGGCAATGCGGCTGGCACCGGACGGCAGGAGCGTGGCGATCGGCGGAAGCACCTCTGCCATGCTCGTCGCGGCCACCGGCAATGGATCCCTCCACAAGCCGACAAGCGTGCTGGGTCTGTTCGGGGAGTACAACCCCGACGTGCAGGCACTGTCGTTCAGCGACGACAGCCGCTTCCTGGCGATGACCGGCGCCGACCAGACAATCAGCATCTGGGAGGTAGCGGAACCGGCCCGGCCCACGCGCGTGAACACGTTGGCGAACGCTGGCCTGGACACTGCGGCTGTGCCGTCATTCAGTGCCGACGGACGCACGCTGTACGTCCGGCAGCCCGACGGCGCCATCGCCCGCTACCGCACTGAGGGCGTCGCTACTCGGGTGACGACGGTCCTGCTTCCAGAAGGCGCTCGCCTGACCTGGATGCCGGCCGACCCCACTCGACACAGCTCCCTGAAGTACTACCCAAAAGACGGGCCACCGACCGTGGCGACCGAAGCGCCGCAGAAACGCCTCACGGTTACCGGCAGCACCAGGCTGGGCGTGTGGACCACGGAACCGGACAACCGCCTGCTGGCGGAGTTGAAAGACCAGGACAGGATCACCGCGCTCGACCTCACCGCCGACGGCACGCTACTCGCGGTCGGCACGGAAACCGGCAGAGCATCGCTGATCGACCTCACCGACCCCCGGCGTCCCCAGCAGCTCGGTGCGGTCAACCCGTTCCTCGGCGTCGTCTTCGATGCCGGCCAGACCACGCTGCCGTCGTTCGTCTTGGAGCAGGTCTCCCTCAGCCACGATCGGCAAATGCTCGCCGTCGGCACGCAGAAATCCGGAATCTATGTGTACGACATCACCGACGTACACAAGCCGAGGCTGCGTGCCCACCTGACCGGGCCGGGGGGAACCGTCCGGGCGCTTCGCTTCAGTCCGGACGACAGTGCCCTTCTTGCCGGTAGCAGCAACGGCCCGTTGTGGATCTACCGCAGCGCCGAGATCCCCGCTGCTCCTGCGCCCACCCCAACGGCTACGACCAGCCAGCCAAGCCCGTCGCAGGCCTCTACCGCCGCAACGCCGGCCGCAACAGCTCGCTCCGAACCCTCGCCGCTGCCGCCCGCCGAGGTAACGCCGCTAGTAGTACCGCTCGAAAGCGCCAAACGCGACATCCGAGCCGCCGCGTACAGTGCTGCCACGCCCCTGCTCGCCACCGCCGACAGCGGCGGCACGATCAGCCTGTGGGACTCGTCGGACACCATGGAGCCTCGCCTGCTGGGAACACTGCACGGACCGCTCGACGGTGTGGCGTCAGTAGCGTTCGATCACACCGGGCTGCTGCTCACCGCCACGGACGGCAATCGCCGGGCGACCGCATGGTCCGTCCGCGAGCTCGCCCAGATGGTCGTCGAGGCACCCAACTACGCCTGTCGACTCGTCGGGGGCGGCCTTCGCGAGCAGGAATGGCGGCAGCAACTGCCGTCCGCCTATCCCTACCAGGAGCTCTGCGGGTCATGACCTGGCCCCGCGACCCTGGATAGGGCGAGGGCGTACCCGTCGGCCCGTCCGGGCGGCGCCAGGCGACCGCCACCGGCATCCGCATGGTCACCAAGCAGGTGCAACGCAGCACGGCCGTCCTCGCCAGCGCCTCCCCCACGCCCAGCAGTTCACCAGCGGCCCCGCCGAGCCCCAACGCCGCCCCGCCCTCGCCGACCCCGACCGAGTCGGTCGCACCGACGGCGACTGTCGAAGCGCTCGCCGGTGCCGCCGCTCCCCTCGACCGCCCCCGCTGCTGACTCATCACGTTCCGCTCCGCGGTGCATCGCGTGGCTATTCTTCGTTGTCCCGCTGGGCTGCCAGGGCAACGGCCAACGTGGCGTCCACGACGATGAGTGACGCCATGGCAATCGCTCCCGCTCGGGCGCGACGGTTGCCGTCCGGGCGGCTGGCCTCCGCCGCGTAGCAGCCGGTCAGCACGAGATTCAAGGCCGCCCGCGCCGCCATCCACGGCCAACGGGGACGCCCGGCCAGGACGCCAGAACCGACGACGAGATCAGTCATACCGACCGCTCGGGCCAGTGCGGGCCGGTCACCCAGCCCGAGGGCTACCGCGCTACGTCGCGGCATGATCGTCAACACCACACCGAAGCCGAGCGTCACGAGACCGACCGCGTCCGCCAACGTGTCCGTGCGCCGCCGAGTCATGCAGCAGATCATCGCAGGCGGATCGACACAGGAGGATGGCGTGCAGAGCGAATCTGGGTTGCGTCAGGACAGGTAGCGGCCGAACATCGCCTTGTGGATGCTGTGGTGCAGTGGGTTCGCACGTCATGGACCAAGCGTTCGCGCGGCGGAGCCGAGGCAACCCGGCGTAACGCCGTACCTGTGTCGTTCGCCCTGCCGGCACGGGCCGCGCCGCTCACCCACGAGGTGGACATGGCGGAGGCCGATGGGTTCGAGCCTCAGTTGGGTCCCGACCAATGACCGTGCCGACATTCGGCGAGGTGCACCGGATCGAGTCGGCCGCAGAGATGCGGGATCTGATCCGGCGGGGCGACCTTCCCGACGACCCGCATTGGTGGTCAGCGGTAATCTCGGTCGGTCAGTCCGCGCTGGTGGGCGCGGAATCGGGGCGGGTGGACGCAGACGAGTGGGCGTCTGTGCTGGTGGAGTCCCTGGACGTCGCCGCTTTGCGGGCGCTCGGAGTGGGCGAGACCGCCCTTCGGCGGATGATTGCCTGCATCGCGGCAATGCACTACTTCGGCGAGTGCGCCGGGGACCCGGTGCGCGACCCGGAGTTGGTGTTCCGCCACTTCACCGCATCGCTCGGCGGCTCGACGGAGGTTTATTTCCAGCGTTACCTCGACACCTTCGCCAGCGCACTGAGGGAGAACAAGCGGGTGCGGGCCGGCGAGGGCGGCGACCTGCGGGCGGTATCCGCCGCGCGGAGCTGGCTGGACGGCACCCGGGGGGCGCTGACTCAGATGTGCCGCGAACTGGCGTCGCGCCTCGCCGAGGAGCCGCGAGCGGGAGGGCTGGAGCGGACCGGGGAGGAGCCAGGCGTCAGCCTCCGGGATGAAGCCGCCCTGTGGTGTGCGCTGCTGCCGCAGATCGAGGGCGTTCGCAGCGCCGCAAGAGTTCCGCAGGGAATCGAGTAGGGCGTTTCCCGCTTCATGCTCCCGTGAGGTTCTGCCTTCGGGACCTGGGTGATACCCGCCGTACCATCCGACGATGATCTCGGAGACCTTCGATGCGCGCGGCGGGCTCACCTACGTTGACCGCCTCGACTTCACCCGAGGCAACACGCTCAGGGCTGCCCGACGGCTGGCCTGGCCGACGGTGAAGCTGCGCGCCGACGAGAGCACGCTGACCTTCACGGCGCGTTCCGGATCGGACACCCTGGAACACTTCAACGTGTCCGTGCTGGCGCACCATCCGTTTCACCGACGGATCCCGTTGCCGGCGACCGCCGTCTCCTTCGAGGTCGAGGGGCGCGACCAGGTCCTGCTCTTCTGGACTCCCCGCGCGGGCGCGGTACTGCGCGCACTCGACAAGCTGGGCTGGGACGCCGAACAGCCCGAGCCCTGGAGCCCGTACGTCTGAGCTGGCAGTTCGCGCGTGGCCACCCGACGTGTCGGCTGACCCAAGGTCAACATCCCCGGATGGAGTACTAGACTCGGGGGGTGTCCGAGCACCGCAGCCTTCCGCTGTGGGCGGGACGCACTGCCGCGCTGCTGGGCATCGTGCTCGTCGCATTCACCCTGCGCCAGGCAGTTGCGACGATATCGCCGATCCTCGGCGACATCCGAGTGGACATCCCGATTTCGAACATCGGCGTCGGGCTGCTCGGCACGTTGCCACCGATCCTGTTGGCGGCATCCGGGTTCATCGCGCCGCGCGTCGCTCGTGGCTTCGGCCTCGACGGC
This sequence comes from Micromonospora ureilytica, assembly GCF_015751765.1. Classification (NCBI taxonomy): domain Bacteria; kingdom Bacillati; phylum Actinomycetota; class Actinomycetes; order Micromonosporales; family Micromonosporaceae; genus Micromonospora; species Micromonospora ureilytica. Next base: position 195,704 of record NZ_JADOTX010000001.1, on the reverse strand, counting down.
GGCATCGTGCTCGCGCTGCTGCTCATGACCCTCGGCCATCTCGTACGCGCGTTTGCCCCGGGCTTCGCGGTGCTGCTCGTCGGCAGTGTCGTCGCGCTCGCCGGTACGGGCATCGGCAATGTACTACTGCCGCCGATCGTGCGGCGCTACTTCCCCGACCGGGTAGCGCTGCTGACCGCCGTCTACGTCTGCGTCGTGGGCGTGGGCACGGCCGTGCCCGCCGCGGTCGCCGCTCCGGTCGCCGAGCAGGTCGGCTGGCGATTCCTGCTCGGCACCTGGTCGGTGACCTCGGTAGTCGCGCTCGTTCCGTGGCTGGTCATCATCGCGCGGGAGCGCCGCCAGCGACGCTCGGATGCCGTCGCCGTCGAGTCCCCGCCTTCCGCCCTCGTCACGCGACTGTGGCGGTCGCGGGTTGCCCTGTCGATCACCGTCGTGTTCTCGACCAGCACGATCCTTACCTACGCGGCTTTCGCGTGGCTGCCCGAGATCCTCGGCGACATCGCCGGCTCGACGCCGACCGAGGCCGGTGTGCTGCTCGCCGTCACCGGCATCATCAGCGTGCCCGGCGCATTCATCGCGCCTCTACTCGTCGAGCGGCTGCGCAATGTCGGCTGGCTGATCGCCGCCGGTGTCGCCAGCTTCCTGTTCGGCTACCTCGGTCTGCTGCTCGCGCCCGCCACACTCACACTGCTCTGGGTGCTGCTCATCGGCTCGGGGTCGATCCTGTTCCCGGTCTGCCTCGTGCTCATCAACGTTCGCACCCGAACCCACGGCGGCACCGTCGCGCTGAGCGGCTTCGCCCAGGGGGTCGCGTACGCGCTCGGCGCGCTCGGTCCGCTGCTCGTCGGGCTGCTGCACGACGTGAGCGGCGGGTGGACCCTGCCGCTGCTGTTCCTGCTCGCTGTCACCCTCGTGGCGACCATCCCGGCGATCACGCTCGCCAGGCCCGCGTTCGTCGAGGACGAACTCGCCCGCTAACGCACCGCTGGATCACAGTGGCGATCCGCGCCCACGCCCTCCTCGCCGCAGACGAGTGAGAGAAGGGACACCCTCCAAGATCCGTTGACAGGCGTTTCGAGCGAGTGACAGCGTTGTCATCGACTCATTTCCTCCATATGAGACGAGGAGCGCATCTTGCTCTATCGGAACTCACAGCGCCGCCGCGCGACAGCGGCCGCCGCGACCGGCATTCTCATCACGGGGCTGGCACTCGCCCCGTCCGCGCCGGCCCAGGCCAGCCACCACCGGGCGCAAGACGGAGCCGTACGGTCGGGCCAGGCACGTTTCGAGGTGCTGTCCCCGACCCTGATCCGCACCGAGTACCAGAAGGACGGCAGGTTCACCGACGCCGCCACGTTCAACGCCATCGGGCGCGACGACTTCCCCCGTACGCGTTTCACCAAGCGTGTCGAGCACGGCTGGCTCACCATCGACACCGGCGAGATGACACTGCGTTACCGGGTCGGCTCGGGCGCGTTCACCGCCGACAACCTCTCCGTGCAGCTCAAGACCGGCAAGCAGGCCGTGCAGGGCCAGCCCTGGGCCGGCCACACCGCCCCGGCCTGCGCGTTCGGCGCGCTCTGCGAGGCCGAATCGCTGCAACTGAACGGTCCCGGCGTGGCCACCGACCACCAGGGATTCACCGGGCGCGGCTTCGCGGCCGGTTTCGCCTCGTCCGGCGACTCGGTCACGTTCGCCCTCGACGCTCCCGAGGGTGGCACGAAGCAGCTCACCGTCCGCTACGCGAACAGCACCGGCGGCGACGGCCAGAACGTGGACCGCACCCTGACCGTTCAGGTCGACGGCGACGCCGGCCACACGCTGACGCTGCCGCCCACCGCCAACTGGGACACCTGGGGCCTGGCCAACGTGCCGGTCGACCTCACCTCCGGCCGACACGAGATCAGCGTCGTACGGGGTCCCAACGACTCTGGCAACGTAAACGTCGACAGCCTCGCGGTGGTCAACCCGGGTGCTGCGTTCCCGGCACCGGCCACGCCTCAGCCGCAGCCCCTGCGGTTCGGCACGCTGGGAGAGGCCGAGACCGGCGCGCTGACCGGCGGCGCGAGGTCCGCGAACGACCACAACGGCGCTTCGGGTACGGGATTCCTGGCCGGCCTGGAAAGCACCACCTCGGCCGTCGCGCTCACCGTGACTGATGTTCCGTCCGCAGGTGACTACCGGGTGCAGATCCGCTATGCCAACGGTCAGGCCGGCGCCCAGCCGAGCCAGACGCGCACCATGTCGGTCACGGCCGGAACCGCGGCGCCGGTCACGGCGACCCTTCCGCCGACCAGCGGGTGGGACTACTGGAACACCGTTTCCGTCCCGGTCCACCTCAACCGTGGCACCAACACCGTGACGCTGGGCTGCCCCACGGACGCCAGTTGCAACGTCAACGTCGACACGGTCGCCGTCACGAGCAAGGGCTCCCCGGTGCTCGCCCCGCACGCGCCGCTCGGCGGCTACCGCCGGGGCCTGGACGGCGTGACCGGTTCCGCGCTCACCGCCCCGGGCCTGCTCTACCAGGACGGCTGGTACCTGCTCGACGACTCGGCCTCGGCCCTGAGCACCACCAAGCCCCGGCCCGCCGCCGAGCAGGACGGCTACGTCTTCGCGTACGGGCAGCACTTCACCCGTGCTCTCAAGGACCTGTCGACCCTGACCGGGCCCACGAAGCTGCTGCCGAAGTGGGCGTACGGGGTGTGGTACTCCGAGTACTACGACCGCACCGCCACCGAGTTCCAGAACCTGGTGACCCGGGCCAAGGCCGAGGGTGTGCCGCTGGACGTGCTCGTCCTCGACACCGACGTCAAGGCGCCGGACAAGTGGAACGGCTGGAGCATCGACCCCACCCGCATCCCCGACCCGAAGGCGTTCTTCGACTGGGCCAAGAAGCAGGGCCTGCACACCGGCATCAACATCCACCCGAGCATCCTCGGCTCGGACCCGAAGTTCGCGCAGGCGCAGGCCACCGCCAAGGGCAAGCTCCAGCGCGTCGGCTGCAACGGCGGCGCCGACTGCTACGCGTTCGACTTCGGCGACCCGGACCAGCTCACTGCGTACATGCAGCTCCACGACGGGATGATCCCCAAGGGCAGCAAGGGCCCGGACCTCTGGTGGCTGGACTGGTGCTGCGACAACACGAAGTCCTCCCTCGCCGGGGTGACCGGTGACGCGTGGATCAACAAGCAGTACGCCGACAAGACCGGCTTCGCGTTCTCCCGCGCGTACGGCTCGTTGCAGGCCGGCGGCTACAGCAGCCCGACCCCGGTGTCGACCGGCCCGTGGGCCGACAAGCGCACCACGCTGCACTTCACCGGCGACACCACCTCCGACTGGTCGACCCTGCAGATGGAGGTCGGCTACACGCCGGGCGAGTCGGCCGCGACCGGACTGGCCGCGGTCAGCCACGACATCGGCGGGCACACCGGCGGCCTCCAGGAGCCGGGCACCGAACCGGGCAGCACCAAGCTGCCCGACGACCTCTACGCCCGGTGGGTGCAGTTCGGTACGTTCCAGCCGATCGACCGGCTGCACTCCAACCACAGCGACCGGCTGCCCTGGCAGTACGGCCCGGCGGCCAACGCGTCGGCCAAGAAGTTCCTGAACCTGCGGGAGAAGCTGCTGCCGTACACCTACGCCGCCGCCAAGGAGGCAACCCGCACGGGTACGCCCATCGTCCGCTCGATGTACCTGGCGTACCCGAATGAGCAGGCCGCGTACGCCACCGCCGGTTCGCAGTACCTCTACGGCCCGGACTACCTGGTCGCACCGGTGACGACGCCCGGCACCACCGCCACGACGTCGGTGTGGTTCCCGCCGGGCAACAGCTGGACCGACATCTTCACCGGGAAGACGTACCGGGGCGGCACCACGCAGAACATCACCACCACGCTGGACACCATGCCGGTGTTCAAGAAGCACTAGAACCTGTTCGCAGGGATCCGGACACCGGCCGGGTGGGGCAACCCACCCGGCCGGTTCGTCTGTTGGCGGGTCTCAGTGTCGGCGGGACCGGCGGGCCAGCGACAACCAGCCGAGGAACCGGGCGTGCATCGCGGACGGGTCGGGGCGCAGCCCCAAGCCGTACACGTCGTCGATCGCCTCCTGCATCGACGCAGCCAGGTAGAACGCCAGCGCGATCGAATGACCGTAGAACTCGGTGATGAGGGCGAGCTGAGCCGGGCCACACGGCCAGGGCGCGGCGCAGTTGCGGCACAGCCACGCCGGGCGCATCGGCAGGTGCGGGCGAGGGCGGGCGGTCATCCGACCCGCGCCGGATGCCGGCGGCGTTTGGCTTTGCTGGTCGGTTGGACGGGCAGGTCCTGCAACCGCACGCCCGCACGCATCACATACAACTCGCGGTGCGCCACCGCGTCGCCGGCCGCGTTCAGCTGGTACCCCTCAAACCAGAGCCAACCGTCGTACGTGTGCCGCTCGGGCAACTCGCGGATGACGCGCACGAAGATCGGGTGGAGGAACTGGACGCTCGCCGCGGTGGTCAAGAGGATCACGTCGCCGGCCTTCATCGTCCCGATCACCGCGACCCCCGCCAGATGGTCCGCTTAGCTGATCCCTCTCCTGACATGCACCGAACATGTCAGGCGCAGCAACCGCCAATCCATCACAGCGGGTAGTAACCGAGCAGATAACTTTCATCCACGTTGGATGTCGATCAGTTCCGGCTATATGACCACCGGATAAGCTGACCACCACCCCAGGTTTGGGAAGGAGCCACACGAATGAGCGTCAGGGCAGCCACAGCGTTCACCGTGCCAGCTTCACTTTGGGACACCACCGACATGATCGACGCTTTGGCCGCCCGCGACATTGCACGCGTCTTCCGCTTGGTCCAGCGCGCAACCCGCGCCAGCCAAACCCACCTCGGCGTTGCCACGGGCCTCAGTCAGGCTCAGGTCAGCGAGATCATCAGCGGCACCCGTCGGGTCAGCAGCATCGACGTACTAACCCGCATCTGCACCGGCCTTGCCGTGCCCGGTCATGCGCGGATGACACTACTTCTCGGCGAACACCCCTCCCAGGCCACACAGCGTCCTGTCGGCGACGGTGGCAACCGCACATCGGCAATTTCCGCCGACGCAGAATGCGCCGACCGGAGCCGGCAGGTTGACGAAGATGGCCGAGAGCGGTACGCCGACGTCACCGCGATCTACTTGAGCCGGTCGGAGTTCACCGCGAAGATGCCGCCACACGTCCTCCTCGAAGACGCTAAGGACATCCGGGCCGCCGGCCTGTCGCTCAACATCCTCAGCCAGCAGTATGCCGACAACCAGCTCCTCAAACTCCTGGCCACCGGCACCCATCTTCGCTGCCTGTTTCTCGACCCCGCTGGCGACGCAATAAGGAGGCAAGAGCGTGAGGACGACTATCCAGACGGACACCTCAGCGCGCTCACCGAACTCAACATCCAGAACCTCGCCGGGCGCATCCGAAATCGGCTCCCGAATGATGCCCGCGAACGCTTGACCATACGCGTGTACGACGAAACCATCCGTGTCAACGTGCTCCTGATTGACGACCGGCTCTGCGTTGTCCAGCATTACCTACCGCAGATACGCGGAGTTGACTCCCCGACTATGGTCGTCGAGCGCACCGCTATCACTCCCGGCCTCTACACGGTGTTCGACGAGATGTTCACGTCGCTGTGGGAACGCGGCCGCGAGCTATGAGCAACTTCGCACACCTCCTGCCCCTGGCAAACGAGGCTGTCGACTTGGCGCATCACATCATGCGGACCCTTCAGCCTGGCACCCTCACTAGCAAGGGTGACCGCGACATGGCATCCGAGGTGGACTACGCCATCGAGCAACAGGTCCGCGAACTCCTGGCTGCCAAGGCACCCGACATCGGCTTCCTCGGCGAGGAGCACGGCCTGAGCGGCGATGCCACGGAACTCATGTGGGCACTGGATCCGGTGGACGGCACCGTCAATTTCGTGCACGGCTCACCCCTGTGCGCCATTTCTCTCGGCCTTATCCACAAGAAAAGGTCAGTCCTAGGAATCATTGATCTACCATTCCTTGGCACTCGTTATCAAGCCGCCGAAGGGTGCGGTGCTTTCGCCAACGGAGAGCGCATCTATTGCAGTCAGACAGAAAATTTGAAAGATTCCGTCGTCGCTATTGGAGACTACGCTGTAGGAACTGATGCGGTAGCCAAGAATGTTCAGCGGCTCGCTATCACGCATCAACTAGTGCGGAATGTTCAACGGATACGTATGCACGGATCGGCCGCAATCGACCTGGCATGGCTCGCCCATGGCAAGATCGATGCATTTATCATGCTGAACAACAAACCATGGGACACGGCTGCCGGCGTCGTGATCGCAAAAGAGTCTGGCGCCCAGCTGGTCGACGTCGACGGAACGCCACACAGTGCAAACTCCACTGCGACAGTCGGTGGAAACGCTAAAGTTCTTCCGCTCGTGCTCACGCTCGTCCAAAAATCTCTCTCGCCCCCGCACTAGCGTGTTCGTGGTCACCCAGAACAGGAGATCGGAAGCCGACCCGATCGCCACGTCGAGGCCCGAACTGCTGATTGAAAACGCTTCCCGACCAACCGCTGGCGGGCGACCCAGACGAGAAGGTCGCAGCCTGATCGCGGCTGCGACCTGCGACCTGATACCTGATAAGCGACGGACGAGTCGACCTGTACGCCGGATTAAGATCCTCGCACCCCGGTTGGCCAGGGGCGGGATCTGGCGACAGACGCTGGAGGCCGTCGCCAGGCCGTCAACGAGTAGGCATAGAAGCCGCCTCACACGAGGGCAGCAACCAGCTCAACTGCCTGCTGACGTATCTCTTCCTGTTGCAACCAGAGCTGAATTAGCACATTAGTGACGAAGCTTTTATCGAGCCCGAGTTCATCAGCAAGACGACCAAGCCAATACTGGTGATCGTAGAACTCATAACCATCTAAGGCTGCCAGCAAAGAATCTTCACTGCGCCCTAGAGAGGCTGCCACCGCGACGGGAGCCCGTAATGCGAAGAGTAGAAGTTCCTGCTCTGGATCCAGCTTCCCAGGCAACGCAAATAGCCTCCGAGAACTGTCGGCCAATTCTCGTTGGTCGGCATCCAACACTCCAGAGACACGTATACGCGATGCACCAGAAAGGCTTCGTACCCCTGCAACAACCTCACTCTTGCCGCCTGCGATGACGATCTCAAGGCTCGCACTTGAAATATTCAGGGAGCCGAAAATTCCTGCGAGGACCGAAGCAGCAAATGGGTCCTCCACTAGCACAACACCCGCCAGGGGAATCTCAACTCCTACAACCCGCTGCACCTGCGCGAGAGAATCCGGCTTCAAAACCCTGATCTTACCCGCTGCGCCTCGGACACACATGCGGATATTTGGAGCTGGAAAGCGAGAGAGCACCTGCGGGGAATGCGTCGCCACCATGACCTGAAGCTTCTGTTCAAGCGCACGGCGCGCTACCTCGTCAACGAAAGGACGATGCCCACGCAAAGCCAGGAAAGATTCTGGCTCGTCCAGCATGAACAGGCATCCCGCACTGAGCCTGCTCTGCTCCCACAGAGCTTGATGAACCCACAGTTCACCAAGGCTGAATTTGGTACTGTCCGTGTACACATCTCCAGCCATCGCAGCCACGAAAGGCCCTTGGGAATACCAGTTGTTGTCACCGTTGTCATCGTCCAAAAGGATGGTCTGCACACGAACCGCGTCATATTTTTTGCCGAGGATGGCCCTGAGAGCCGACAACTCATTCGCCTTGAATGTGCGCTCGCTAAGCACGTGGCTCAGACTGAACGGGAGTTGCTGATAGTACCAAATAAAGTTGTTCGCTAATTCTGCCGAGCTAGCAAATGAAGGCCAATATTCCGACCTTAGGGCAGCTGGCCAAGCCGCAGCACGATCACTCTCGCCCATCGACAAGTCGATCACCCTGCGCGCTACTTCGTTCACGCCCTCCGCAACCACCAGCTCAACAACACCACCAACCGGCTCAGCATCATGCTCCAATTGCTTCCCACCACCAACAAATGGTGGGGTTCGGCTGTTGTATCCGAAGGCCGCCTCGACAATTCTCAGAAGCAGCGTCTTGCCTGATCCATGAGATCCGACGATACAATTCGCTGAATCAAATTCAATCACTTGCTCTTCAAATATATCCGATTCGATGATTCGCATCGATTTGACTCGAAGGGGAGGATTTGTCGCCAGAAGGCGGCTCCACACTCGACTCCGCGCATCCGACTCGTTAGTAGCCATGATTACACCTTGGCAACCCGCCGTACGGGTGTCGAGTGGGAATCGCCGACCTCAACCGCAACGCGGCCTTAAGATGCCCAACCTTGGCATGGCGACTGCCTGCAACTGCCAGCAACATTGGGACGGGTCAACCCCCACCGTCCGCGAAGAGATCGTCGATGGCCCGTCGGGTACGTTCCTCGCTGGCGGGCATCAGGTGGGTGTAGACCCGCAGTGTGAAGCCAGGATCAGAGTGCCCGAGATACGAGGCAAGAGCTTTGATGCTCTTCCCCGCGTCGAGCAGCGCCGAGGCGTAGAAGTGACGAAGCGCGTGCATCCCGGTCGCCCTGGTCGGAACGATGCCGGCCGCTTCGACCGCCGGACGCCAACTCTTGCCGTCGAAGGTCGCCCGCTTGATCGCACCCCGCCGAGTGGTGGTGAAGATCAGCGGCACCGTCACCCGCTCGCCGCTGAACGGGTCTTCCCACGGCAAGGTGATCGAGAGCGGGGGGTACTTCTCGGCGTGTTCCTTGAGTGACTGAGCCACCGAGTCAGGAGCGGAACGCGGCGGTCCCGATCGTTCTTGGGCAGGCCGAAGACTAGCCGGGAACGGACCACCTTGAGCTGCCGGACGATGTGCACCCAGCCCGAGTCGAGGTCGATGTCATCGACGCCCAGGCCGAAGATCTCGCCCTGCCGAGAGGTTGACCCGCCATGGTCCCAACCAAGAGCGGACGTGGCCCGGAAATATGCAGTGCCTTGCTACGCTCCCGATGAGCCACCGGGGTGGCCTCGACCGACGTTTCTAGGGGAAACGATTGTCCAGCGACGCACGTGCCGAGGATGTGCCGCTCCAGGCTTCAACCGGAACAACGGGAGCCGCAGAGCCCGCTTTGCCCATACCTAAACCACGTCCAACGGTCACTCCTGCTTCAATCAGCTTTGAGCCTATCGGAATCTCCGGTGTCGCTCAGGCGGCAGTGGCTCTAGCCGTAAGCCTGGGAGTTCTAAGGCTGCTAGGGGTAGCTGGCGGCGACGGCCGGTTGGCGGTGTCAATTCTCAGAGAGTCCGGTTACACCGCTCCAATTGCGGCGATCCTTATCGACACTTTCCCGAGCGCCGTTCTTTACAGCATGCTTTACTTGATCGAGTATCGCGGGATGACGAAGGAGATTAGTCGGGCGAGCGGTGATCCAGTGTCGCAAGCATTCAACTGGAGCCACATAGCACTCATTGGACTAGGGCTATTGCTATTCAATTTTTCAGTTTGGTACTTCTTCCTTGCGTCGATTGCAGTCTTCGCCGTCTACTCCTATGCAGACAGAAGAGGACGAAAGCGGGCGAGGAAAACGGGTAAACGGCTTAACATTCCTCAGTACAGGGCCGTTAGGAACAGTCACGTCTGGCTAATGCTTGCCTCTTCCCTAATCCCGTCAATCATCTCGCAGGTCTCATCCACGACCCCTTGGCAGTCCACTGAGTTGGTGAGGACTAGCGACGGCAAACAGATCGTCGGAGTTGTGCTTCGTGTGGACGAGAGATGGTCCGCTCTACTCACACAGAATCCACGCACCATTGAGTACATAAAGACCAGCAGCGTGGAAAGTCGACAGACATGTAAGCCTAAGGGCGATAGCCGCAATCTCGCACAATTCATTGCACGCAATGAGCGCAATCGACATGGCGGAGTCAAGTGCCCCGAATAGCCAGAAACGCGGACGGGTTCCTCAGACGCCCCTACAGCCAGCAGGATCAGCGAGTCATGCCGACCGCCAGGATTTAACGTCCCTAGAGGCGGCAGCACGTCCACATATCCTGACTAAGCCTGCTGCACAAAACTTACTGTGATGTCTAAGATCGCCCTGGCCTGTCGCTGCGCCCGCTTCGCCTTCAGGTACTCCAACGCCACTTCAGCGATTTTCCCCGTCGCGGCACCAATCAAAGCCGGCGCAATCTTCCCGCCGGCTACTGCTCCCCCCAGGGTTCCGATACCCGATAGGGTGAAGTCTCTTACACCCTTCTTGGCAGCAGCCATTGCAGGCGACTGTATCGCGGCCTTTTGAAGCCTTTCCCTGGCAGGAGCCAGTTCCCCATAGACGATACCCCTGGCCTCCCTCGCCCAGCCATCATCACCGTCAGGGAGTCCATGTATCTCTCGTAATGTCGCCGCCAGGACTTCACGCCATTCGGCAAACTCGTCGCTAGAAGCCCGCAAGGACGTCAAGTCTCTAACATTCATCGAAATGTTCGGGACCGATATCGCTGCCAACTTCTGCAAATTCCTCTCCCTGCCGTCAATCACCGTGCCGGCTCGCTCGAAAACAAATCGAAGCAAAGCATCTTCAACTGAGCTTCGAGCGAGAAGACTACAGGACCCAGGCCATTTTTTGGAAACATTGATTCCCGCTCCAATCAGCGTCTGCGAAGCAGAAACATCCCTGGTCATAGACGCCGGGTCAGCCCTTAGAGCACGCAATCTATTCAGCTCTCGGTCGCACTTTACCCCCGCAGGCGATTGCCAGTCGGCATCCTTGAAATGCCCAAGGGCCGTTGACGGGTGCTGCGCGATCGACCTCTTTTGTATAAAAATCAGGGCGTTGGCGTCTGCCAGCGGCTTCGCCGTCAGCAACACATCAAAAACCTCAAGTGACCGCCGCTTAATTTCTCTTGGTGTGCCATCGACGCTCATGAGCGGGTCTTGCATCATGACCTGATGCGAGTACAGCAGGAGGGTCATGGCTGCGCCGAAGTAACGGTTGAGCAACCCAGACGGAGAGCCAGGCAGTCCGTATCCACGATCACTATCGTGCAAATATGAAGGTAGCATCAGTGGACGCAGTTCCCCCTCATCGAGCGGGACAACATCGCCACTCGGCGAATACTCAGCATGGTCTCGATGGAACTGCGCGAAATGCTGGGCGGGCGCTCTCTCGACACGCCGAATCAGTTCGATAGTCAGCGGCTCTCCCCACCATGCCAGAATAGAGGCATAGGGATCGGATTTACTAATGTGGCGCAGCACGTAGTGCATGACCGCTTCCGGGGTAAGAGTAGGGGACCTCATCATTGCAGAGAGACGCAAACTGACTCGGCAGGAGCGCCGGGCACTCCAGCCCGGCACCAGCGGCCGCCTTACAGCAACAGTGACAGCAACCGGGTCTTTGATGATCTTTGATGGCTGCGTGGTGATCATCATTGCCGAATTTTTCTTTTTGAATCAAGGCACCGCGCTCCGCGCGGTGCGGGGCGGCAAGCCCGTCCAGCGGCAAGCCGCCCCGGCCGCCTACGGCGCCGGGGCGGTAAGCCACCGACAGCCGCCGGGACACCGCCCCACGGTCGGATCTCAGCTCAGCGCAAGTTCGTCCGGGAAGCGCTTATGAAGCGCGGCGATCGCCTGCTTCAGGCAGTAGTCGAGGCTGTGACCGTCGACCCTGATCGACGCGCCGTCAAGCCGCTGACCCGAGATCACAACGGTCCAGGACTTACGCTCCCGCTCCCCGTCAATCTTGACCAGCCCGATCAGGCCCATCTCCCCCAGGTGCTCCAGCAGCTCCGGCACGCAGTCGTCCCACCTCATCCACGAATGGGACCACCAAGATCGCTACGGAAGCCAGCGGGTCGGCCTGGTCGGGCGGCGGGGCTTCCGGCTGCCGCGCCAGTCCAACCCCGGGGACTGGCTTGCCACCGAGTCACCGGGTCGCGGCGCCAGCACCACCGCCAAGACGTGCCCGCCCCTCCCCCGCAGCCGCCAGCTCGACTTCCGGGGACCACCGAACGCCGGCCGAGAGTTGGCCGCGACGACACAGCAACCGGACCGAAGCCGAGGTCAACTGAGTCAGCACTCAGGCCGTGGCCAGGCCGTCCCGGGCCGTGGCCAGGCCGTCAAACGCCACCCAACGATGACCAAGGTCAACCAACGACAACAGATAAACGGCCAGCTCAGAGCCTCGATCACGGCTCCGACCTGGTGGGCGACGGACGAGTCGACCTGTACGCCGGATTCTGTGCCCGGCGCGTACCCCGAGGGGTTTGCGCCGGCGGCGGCCATCCATCTGGGCCTGCCGTTGCCGACAGGCTCTAGCGGCCTACCCGCAGACATCGGGCGGGCAGCCCTCAAGCGTCTGCGCCGGGTCGTCATCTTGCGGTGACGGCCCTTGCTTGGCCTTGCTCCGGGTGGGGTTTACCGAGCCACCCCGGTCACCCGGGGTGCTGGTGGGCTCTTACCCCACCGTTTCACCCTTACCGTCCCCGTTGGGGTCGGCGGTCTGTTTTCTGTGGCACTTTCCCGCGGGTCGCCCCGGGTTGCCGTTAACAACCACCCTGCCCTGTGGAGTCCGGACGTTCCTCGGCGGCGGGCCGAAGCCCGCCGACGCGGCCGCCCGGTCGACTCGTCCGTCGCGCTCTCATCCTAACGACGAGCGTGCTGCCGGTATTGCCGCCCCGCCTGGGCAAGATCGCGCAGCTCAAGGTTGGTCCGGCGAATGCTTGTCGTAGGGCGACGGCTAGCCTCGTGGGGCTATGGATCTCTCCCACGCCGCGCTGCTGCTCGCCGCCGGTCTCGCCGCTGGCACTGTCAACGCGGTGGCCGGTGGTGGTTCGCTGATCACCTTTCCGGCGATGATCGCGATCGGGTTGCCCCCGGTGCCGGCGAACGTCAGCAACTCCGTCGCCGTCTTCCCCGGGTACCTGGCCAGCGTGGCGGGCAGCCGACAGGACCTGCCACGTCCCCGCGCGCTGGCCACGCTCGTGCCTACCACCATTGTCGGCACGATTGTCGGGGCGTTGCTGCTGCTGGCGACTCCGGCCCGCGCGTTCGAGCTGGTCGTACCCTTTCTTGTTCTCGGCGCGACAGCGGTCCTGGCCTTCCAGGACCCGCTGCGCCGGCTGGTCGGCCACCCCCGGGACCTGTCGCCACGCCAGCGGACGGTCGCCGTCCAGACGATGGTCGCGGTCGGCGCGGTGTACGGCGGTTACTTCGGTGCGGCGCTCGGCGTGATGCTGGTGGCCGGGCTGGCCCTGGTGCTGGACGCGACCCTGGTACGGGTGAGCGCGATCAAGAATCTGCTCTCCGCGGTGGTGGGGTGCACGACGCTCGTGGTGTTCGCCCTGTTCGGCCCCTTGAACTGGGCGGCGGTCGCGGTGGTCGCGCCGGCCACCCTGATTGGGGGGTACGCGGGCGCCCGGCTCGTCCGCCGGCTGCCGCCGGTGGTGCTGAAGACGGTGATCGTGGTGTTCGGTACGACGATCGGCCTCTACCTGCTCTGGCGCGCCCTGAACTGAGCGGCGTCAAAGGCCAAGATCCGCGCAACATCGGGGAAAGCGCTGCCTCAGCGAGCCCGGAGGCAGCAGGTTCCCCGAAGGTGCGCGGATCTTGGGGACTGGCCCGCGCCGCTCAGTAGGTTTCGCCGACGGGCTCGTGTTCGGTATCGGCGGCGGCGCGGTTCCAGCGGGACCAGAGGACCCGCTCGCCGTAGCCGGCGGCCATCAGGTGCGCGAAGGCCAGGTAGACGAGCACGCCGACGGCGAGCACCCCGAAGCCGACCCAGAACGGCAGCGACAGCGACTGCTCGGCGAGCTTGCCGGAGATGATCGGTGCCGGAGCGGCGGCGCCCCAGCGGACCAGGTTGAACGCGCCGGTGGCGACGCGCCGGTCGCTGGAGCCGAGGCCGAGCGCCAGGTCGGTGAGGTTGGCGTTGGCCAGTCCCATGCAGAGTCCGGCGAGCACCAGCACCACGAGCGCCTCGGCGGTGCTGGTGGAGGTGGCGAAGAGGACCATGCAGATCAGCAGCCCGGCGATGGCCACGCCGACGGTCTGTACCGCGCCGATGCGGTGGGCCAGCCGGTGACCGATCACCATGATGCCGGCGGCCAGGCCGAGCCCCCAGCCGGTGAAGGCGAGCCCCAGCGGGATGACGTCCAGGCCGAGGAAGAGCGGCGTGTAGCCGAGCACCACGAAGAACACGAAGTTGTACGCGGCGGTGACCGCACAGAGGGCGATGAACGCCGGCCGGCGGTAGGTGGCGAAGATCTGGCCGACGCGTACCGGTGCCTGGCGGTTGGTGGGCTCGCGGAGTTTGCGGGACGCCACGCCGAGGGCGAGGACCATGAAGACGCCGCAGACGAAGAACGGCAGCCGCCAGCTGACCTCGCCGAGCAGGCCACCGATCAGCGGTCCGACGGCGAAGCCCAAGCCCAGGGCGGTCTCGAAGAGACCCACCACCCATTCTCGGTCGACGGCCAGGTTGACCAGCACCACCATGGCGGTAGCGAAGAACATCGCGTTGCCCAGCCCCCAGACGCCGCGCAGCACTGACAGCTGCACGATGTTGTCGCTGAACGAGGCGAGGATCGCGGCGAGGCCGACCACGGAGACGCCGGTGATGAGCACCGGCTTGAAGCCGAACCGGCCGCTGGCCAGCGTCGCCGGGATCATCCCCAGGGCCATGACCGCGATGTACGCGGTGAACAGCAGCTCGACCTGCCAGGCGGTGACGCCGATCGCCTCGCCGATGGCCGGCAGGATCGGGTCGACGACGGCGATGCCGGCGATGGCGAGGAAGGCCACCAGCGTGGTGGCGTAGATGGCACTGCGGTTCGGTTCGGAACGCCGATCCACTCCGACTCCTCAGATAGCTGTATCGTACAGGTAGTTATTCTGTATGATACAGCTATGAGCGACGACCATGACGAGAGCACCCTCGGCCGGATCGAGACCGAGGTGGCCCTGCTGATGCGCTTCGGCGAGGCCACCCGGCGGGCCACCGGCACCGCCGAGCACCGGGTGCTGGACCGCGCGGCGTACGTCATCCTGCGCCACCTGGCCGACGCCGGCCCGCAGAACGTCTCAGCGCTCGCCGCCCGACTCAACCTGGACGGCTCGACAGTCACCCGGCAGGTGTCCGCGCTTCAGCGGGACGGCCTGATCACCCGTACCCCGGACCCGTCCGACGGCCGCGGCACCGTCATCTCCCCCACCACGGCCGGTCTGCAACGGATGGCCGCCGTGCAGGCCGCCCGCACCCGGCTCTACGGCGACATGCTGGCCGACTGGAGCACCGAGGACCGCTCCACCCTGGCGACCCTCCTGAGCCGCCTCAACCAGGCCCTGATAAACCGCAACCGCCCCCGTTAGCCCGCCCAGCCCGCCCCCAGCTCGTCGATCTTGCACTTACGGTGGGAATAAACAGGGGCGAATCGACACCGAACGGGCACCATAACTGCAAGATCGACGCGCGGCACGCAAGGACGAGCGGCACGCGAGGACGCGAGGCACGCAAGGACCCGGATACAGGTACGCCCGGGCACCGACCCACGTCGGCACCCGGGCGTACTCGAGGTCAGGCGACCGGCTCGCGGGCCGAGTCGGCGTCGCGGTCGGTGCCCGGGGTGACTCGGGGGTCACCCTCGTCGGCGAAGTAGTCGTCCGGCTCGGTGCCGTCGACTCCCTCGTCGACCTTCGCGGCCCGCAGCGCCAGCGTCACAAGGGCCGCGACGGCCAGGTTGACCGCCACCGCCACGATGCCGACGTAGATCGTCCGGGTGGTGTCGAACCCGAACTCCGACAGCGGGAACGCCGAGCCGCCGAAGTGCTTCCGGGTCGGGCTGGCCACCTGGTAGAGCATCCACATGCCCAACCCCATGCCGGCCACCCAGCCGACGATGAGACCGGTGCGGTGGAACCAGCGGGTGTAGAGGCCCAGCGCCACCGCCGGCAGCGTCTGCAGGATGATCACGCCTCCGATCAGCTGGAGGTCGATGGAGAACTGCGGGTCGAGGAACACGATGCAGGCCACCGCGCCGACCTTCACCACCAGTGAGGTGATCTTCGAGACGTTCGCCTCCTGGGCCGGGGAGGCGTCCCGCTTCAGGTACTCCTTGTAG
The DNA here is from genome assembly GCF_015751765.1 of Micromonospora ureilytica. Classification (NCBI taxonomy): domain Bacteria; kingdom Bacillati; phylum Actinomycetota; class Actinomycetes; order Micromonosporales; family Micromonosporaceae; genus Micromonospora; species Micromonospora ureilytica. The sequence continues at coordinate 179,588 of NZ_JADOTX010000001.1, read as the reverse complement.
ATGTTGCGGGTGAACAGGTTCGCCGCCGCGATCGACATGATCGCCGCGGGCACCAGCGCGCCGATGCCGATCGCCGCGTACGCGACACCGGCGAACCAGTCCGGGAACTGCTGGTCGAACAGCAGCGGGACGATCGTGTTGTTGTCCACCGAGCCGGCCGAGTTGCCGGGCAGCGGCTTCACGCCGGCGGCGATGGCCATGTAGCCGAGCAGCGCGATCAACCCGAGCAGCAGGCTGTACGCGGGCAGCGCCGACATGTTCCGCTTGATCACGTCGCGGTTCTTGCTGGCCAGCACACCTGTGATGCTGTGCGGGTAGAGGAAGAGCGCCAACGCCGAGCCGAGCGCCAGTGTCACGTACTGAAGCTGGTTGTTGCCGTTGAGCAGGATGCCGTCGTTCGGGTTGGGCGAGGCGTCGAACTTCGCGTCCGCGGCGGCGAAGATGTCACCCCAGCCGCCCAGCTTGTACGGCAGGTAGATGACCGCCACCAGGATCACGATGTAGATCAGGCTGTCCTTGACGAACGCGATGAGCGCGGGCGCGCGCAGCCCCGACTGGTACGTGTAGGCGGCCAGGATGGCGAACGCGATGATGATCGGCAGGTGCCGGGCCAGCGCGTTGTCGCCGGTGACGCCCATCGTCTTGAGCACCGCCTCGATGCCGATCAGCTGCAACGCGATGTACGGCATGGTGGCGACGATGCCGGTGATGGCGATCAGCAGCGCCAGCACCGGCGAGTCGAACCGGTTGCGGACGAAGTCGGCGGGCGTGACGAACCCGTGCCGGTGCGACACCGACCAGAGCCGCACCAGCACCAGGAAGACCAGCGGGTAGATGACGATGGTGTAGGGCACGGCGAAGAACCCGGCCGCGCCGGCACCGAACATCAACGCCGGCACCGCCACGAAGGTGTACGCGGTGTAGAGGTCACCGCCGATCAGGAACCAGGTGATCCAGCCGCCGAAGCTGCGCCCGCCCAGCCCCCACTCGTCCAGGTGCGCCATGTCCTTCGGCGCCCGCCAGCGGGCGGCCACGAAGCCCATCGCGCTGACCAGGAGGAACAGCAGGGAGAAGACGATGATCTCGGTGAGATGGTCGCGCCACATTAGGAATCACCTCGCTTCTTCGTCATCTGGTAGACCAACGTGGTGGTACCGACGCCGAGCAGGATGAAGGCCAGTTGCAGCCAGTAGAAGCGCGGGAAGCCGAAGACCCGGGGCGAGTCGCCATTGAAGAAGACCGGGATCAGCGGCACCACGATGGGGATGAAGAGCAACCAGTTCCAGGGGCTGTGGTCCTTCGCCCTGGTCGGCGCCGTGGTGGGCGCCTCCGGTTCGGGTGCAGCCATCTGACACACCTCCGGGGAGTCGTGGCTCTCGATGTAACGGCCGGAGGCTACGACTCTGTGATGGCGGTCACCTGACCTGCCCGGAGGGCGCTGCGCCGAACGGCCGGCCGGATGCGCCGAACGGCGCGCCCGACCGGCCCTGGCAACGGAGGGTGCGGCGGTTCAGTCGAGGGTGGAGAGGTGGGCGGTGTCGTTGACAGTGCGCACGGCCACGCCACCGTCGGGCCACATGTCGAGCACCGAGATGCCGGCCGCGTCCAGGAAGAGCCGGTGCAGGAAGCCGTCGCCGGCCGCGAGGGCGTCGCGCAGCATCAGCTTGATCGGCGAGACGTGCGAGACGACCACCACGGTCTCACCGGGGTACGCGGTGAGCAGCCCGCTGATGACGCGGTGCGCACGTTCGGCGACCTGGGTGAACGACTCCCCGTCCGGCGGCGCGATCCGGGGTGAGGCGAGCCAGGCGTCCATCTCCCCCGGCCACTGCTGGCGCACCTCGGCGAAGGTGCGCCCCTCCCACTGGCCGAAGTCGCACTCGATCAGGTCGTCCTCGGTGCGGACCGGCACGTCACCGAGTGCCCCGGCGATCGACGCCGCGGTGGCCGTACACCGGGACAGCGGTGAGCTGAGCACGGCCGCGACGGTCGGGGCCAGCTCGGCCACCCGGGCGCCGGTGGCGCGGGCCTGGGCCCGGCCACGTTCGGAGAGCGGCACGTCGCCGCGCCCGGAGTAGCGCCGTTGCTCGGTGTACGGGGTCTCGCCGTGGCGGACCAGGATCAGTCGGGTGGCGGTGAAGGTCGGCCGTGGCTCCCAGGAGGCCGGCGCGGTCGCCGGGTCGCTGCCGATGATCGGGGCGGCGGGCGTCGTCGCGGGCTGGCCGGTGGGCGCGGCCGTCGCAGGACGGCCGGGGGCCGCAGCCGTCGCAGGGCGACCTGCGGCGGCGTCCATGGCGGCGTTGGCGAGGGCGTCGGCGTGCCGGTTCTGCTCGCGCGGGATCCAGCTGAACCGGACCGCACTGAACCGGCCGACCAGCGCGGCGGCCTGGGCGGCGAGGGGACGCAGGCCGGGGTGCTTGATCTGCCACCGGCCGCACATCTGCTCGACCACCAGCTTCGAGTCCATCCGGACGTCCACCTCGGCGGCGCCCAGCTCGGCGGCGGCGGTCAACCCGGCGATCAGGCCCTGGTACTCGGCGACGTTGTTGGTGGCCGTGCCGAGCGACTCGGAGCGCTCGGCGAGCACCTCGCCGGTGTCCGGGTCGCGGACCACCGCGCCGTAGCCGGCGGGGCCGGGGTTGCCCCGGGACCCACCGTCGGCCTCCATCGAGACCACGCGCGGCGCCACGACCTACAGGCCCGACTCGTTGGTACGGACCATGATCCGTCGGCAGTCCTCGCAGCGGACCACGTCGTCGGGTGCGGCCTTGCGGATCCGGGCCAGGTCGGCACCGGACAGGTCCAGGCGGCACCCGCCGCAGCGGCCGGCGGTGAGCAGCGCGGCGCCGAGCCCGGTGTCCGCGCGGATCTTGTCGTAGAGATTGACCAGCTCGCTCGGGAGGTCGGCGGCGAGCGGCTGACGGGCGCCCCGCTTGAACTCCTCCTCCTTGGCGATCTCGGCCATCGCGTCGTCGCGGCGCTGCTCGGTCGCGGCCCGCTTGTCCCGGGTCTCGGCCAGCCGCTGCTCCACGCCGTCCAGTACGCCCTGCGCGGTCTCCCGCTGCTCCATCAGCTCCAGCTCGGCGTCCTCCAGGTCACCCTGGCGGCGCTTCAGCGAAACCAGCTCGTGCTGGAGCGCCTCCAGTTCGCGGGCGGGACCGGTGCCGGCGGCCAGCCGGTTCTCGTCCTTCTCCTTGCGGGCCCGAACCTGCTCGACGTCCTTCTCCAACCGGGCGATGTCCCGGTCCAGGTCGTCGACGGCCACCTGGGCGCGCACCCGCTCGTCCTCCATCGACGACAGTTCCCGGGCCAGCGACTCCAGCTCGGCCCGCTCGGCAAGCGTTCGCCGACGGTGGGCGAGCTGGGCGAGGTTGGTGTCGATCGCCTGGAGGTCGAGCAGGCGGCGCTGCACCTGAGGGTCAGCCTTCACGGTCGGGCTCCTTGTCGTCCACAACGGGTGCGGCGGCGTGCACGGTCCACGGATCGGTGTCCAGGTCGGACACCAGCGTCTCGACGTCCAGCGCCTCCCGGAGGAAGGCGGCCAGGTCGTCCAGCCACGGTCGTTCGGTCGCCCAGTGGGCGGCGTCGATCAGGGCGGGACCATCGGCGGCGAGGTGCTCGCCGGCCGGGTGGTGCCGCAGGTCGGCGGTGAGGAACGCGTCCACCCCGGCGGCGGTCGCGGCGCCGAGGAAGCTGTCCCCCGACCCGCCGCTGACGGCGAGGGTACGAACCATACGCCCGGGATCCCCCGCCGCGCGAACTCCCCAGGACGTGACGGGGAGCACCGCGGCGGCGTGTCGGGTCAGTTCGGCGAGGGTCATCGGCTGGGGCAGCTCGCCGATCCGGCCGAAACCCCTGTCGTCGCCGTGGGCGGGCGACCCGGGTGCGGGCCGCTGGAGTGGGCGTAGTCCGGTGAGCCCGAAGCGGGCGGCGAGGGCGTCGGAGACGCCCGGGGAGGCCACGTCGGCGTTGGTGTGCGCCGCGTAGAGCGCCACCCCGGCCCGGATCAACCGGTGGATGATCCGCCCCTTGAAGGTCGTCGCGGCGACCGACGACACCCCGCGCAGCAGCAACGGGTGATGCGAGACGATCATGTCCGCGTCGGCGGCGAGGGCTTCCTCGACCGTCTCGGGCACCACGTCGACCACGCAGAGCACCCGGCGGACCGGGGCGGCCGGCTCGCCGAGCACCAGGCCCACCCGGTCCCACTCCTCCGCCCAGGCCGGCGGAAAGCGCCGTTCCAGCACGGCCACCACGTCGCTGACTGTGGGGGCGGATCCGCTTGTGCTCACGGCGGGCCAGCTTACCGGCGTGGAGGCCACCGGGCGGTGACACCCGGCCCGGCCGCGTCGGGCGGAAGATCTGCCGGATGCCCTACGCGGCGCTCCAGGAGACGGTCTGCAACGCGGCCAACGGCAGCGCCCAGGGGAAGGCGTGGGTGTGCTGTTCCCCCGTTCCGGGCGGATGCAGAGCGATCACGTCGTCGCCGAAGAGCACAGTGACGCCCCACTCGGCCAATCGGGCCACCCCGGCACGAAACGCCGGGTGGCAGGCCATCGCCGCGTTGGTGTACGGCACCGCCACGATGGGGACGCCCTTGCCCTGCGCCTCGACCAGCAGCCCGAGTGCCAGGGTGTCGGTGATCCCGGCCGCCCACTTGTTGACAGTGTTGACGGTGGCCGGGCAGACGATCATGGCGTCGGCGGGCGGCAGGACGTCCGGGTCACCGGGATTCTTGTAGTGCGTCCGCACCGGGTGGCCGGTCTGCCGAATCAGGGCCGACTGGTCGACGAACTTCGCCCCGTCCGGCGTGGTGATCACGCAGACGTCCCAACCGTCCTGTTGGGCGAGGTCGACCAGACGACCGACGTGCCGTGCCAGCGGCGAACCGCAGGCGATGACGTAGAGCACCTCGCGGTGCCCGCTGTTGCGCGCTGCACCGGCCATCAGACCGGCTCCGCGCTCATACCCCTACTCCCATGTGCTCAGCCAACTCCGCTACCGGAGAAGGCGGCGCACCACGTGTGCGACGAAGGATGTCGGACATCACCTCGTGCGCGATCGGCCGGCAACGGATCTCCGACGGGGCGAGCCGATCACCGAGCAGCAGCATCTCGCCGGCGTTCGCCACGTCACCGATCTGGGCGTAGCCGCGGGCGATGTCGAGCAGATGGTGGGCGCGGCGCTCGGGCAGCAGCGCGTTGAAGGCGGGCTCCGCGATGCGCAGCTGGTGCACCTCAACGGCCCGTCCCCCGTCGCCCAGCTCCACCGCGGCGGCGGCCCGGTGCAGTTCGACGTTTGTCGGGCCGAACGACGTCCAGTAGTGGTTGTGGTCGCCGCCGAGCAGGGTGGCTGCCTCCTGCGCGCAATTGATCAGATCGTCCACGCTGGCCGAGTCCCCGATGCGGGACGCGGCCATCGCGCCCTGGAGCAGCAGCATCCCGTAGACGGAGAGGCGGGCCGGGGAGACCTCGTTGCTCCCACCCGGTGCCAGCCGGTTGGCGATCTGGACGTTCAGCTCCAGCGCGGGACGGGCCCGCCCCATCGCGACCAGGGCATTGCACACCCGGGTGGTGGCGATCCCGGCCAGCAGCGGGTCGTCGGCCCGCTGGGCCACCGCCATCGACCGGTCGGCGGCCAGCCAGGCGAGCTCGCACTCGCCGAGCTTGCGCAGCACCGAGGAGGCGATCTGGTAGACCTGGCCGAGCAGGTGGGCCGCCTCGGCGGCCCGCTCACCGCCGTAGGCGGCGTCGGCCGCCTGGGCGTCGCGCAGCAGCTTCGGCAGCGCCCGGGTGAGCATCCCGTAGCGGCCGTACTGGTAGGTGAGCCAGGCATGGTTGACGGCCTTGCGCATGTCGTCCATCGGCGGCGGGTACGGCACCGCGTCGAAGTAGGCGCTCATCGAGTCGTAGCGCTCCAGCGCCGCCCGGATCTCCTGCACCTCGACCTGGTCGATGCAGTTGAGGGCGTCGGCGCGCCGCTCCGGGTCCTTGCCCATCAGCAGCTGCACGTCCATCTGGAGGATGTCGGCGATCTCGTAGAGGACGGAGAACTTGTCCAACCGGCGGACGCCGCGTTCGACCTTGTCCACCCAACTCTTGGACTTGCCCAGCCGGTCCGCGAAGACCTGCTGCGACATCTTGCGGCGCCCCCGCCAGTAGGCAACTCGCCGTCCTATGGGTAGCTCGTCCATCTCCCCATCCTCCCCTGCCACCGACGACCAATCGAGTCGGGGCGATGTCTGCGGGCGCGGCGACTGCCGTTCATTTTCAGGTTTTAGCTGGTCGCACAGGATGTACGTCAGCCGTACAGCTAGTCCTCGTACTTTTCGTGCAAGTTGCACGGGCCGTTCGTCAACCTCAACGATCGTGGGTTACGGCAGTGACGGTGCTCGACATACGACCTGGCGAACGCCGGGCCCGACGAGAGGAGTTGGCACATATGTGGGGGAATGTCGGACCGCGCGTTGCCGAACTGTCACCGCTGGAACGGGTACGGCTGCGCCGGGTCGCCATCCGGTACGCCATCCACGGCTGGGAGGTCACGCCGGGCGCCTGCCTGGCCCGCAGCCGCTTCGTGTGCGGCCGAGCCGGCTGTCCCACAGTGGGCTGCCACCCCGCCCTGGAGAACTGGGAACTGGCCGCCAGCGCCGACCCGGCCCGGGTCGCGACCTGGTGGCGGAGCCGACCGCACGGGGTGCTGCTGCCCACCGGCCGGGCCTTCGACGTGCTGGAGGTGCCCGCCCACCTCGGCCGGCACGTGCTCGACGCGGTCCAGATCCACCCGGCCGGCACCGGCGTACGCGGGCCGGTGCTGGTCACGCCCACCGGACGGTGGATGTTCCTGGTCCGCCCCGGCGACCCGCTCCGACCGGAGTTGGAGCACTGTTTCCACGTGGTCCGGCACGGGCCGGGCTCGTGGATCCCCGCGCCGCCCACCCGGCTGCCGGAGGGCACCGTCCGGTGGGCGGTCGCCCCGGAGCAGGCCCGCTGGCAACTTCCGGATTCGTACCTGGTGCAGAACACGTTGATCGGGGCGCTGCGCGCCAGCGGGGTGACGCTCGCCCCCGATCTGCTCCCCGGTCACCTGCCGCTGCCCCGACGAGGCATGTGAGACCGGCCCGGTCGACGATTCGATCCGGTGCCCGACAGCGTCGCCAGGACGCCGGTCCTCGTTGACAGGGGAAGAGCGCGAACGCGCGCCACGAACGGGGGAACCATGTCCACAAACGACAGAGCGCCTCACCCCGGCGGCACCGAGCCGCCCCGGCGCAGCCACCCAGGGCGACGCTGGGCCGGCACCCGACCGTCCGGCTCCCGCCCCGGCCGCCCCCGCCCCACCGGCTCCCGACCGGCCGGCACCCACCGCCCCCTCCGCTAGTCGGTCAGCGGGAGGTCGGCGGAGTGGTACTGGCGGGCGTTGTCGGTGATCGCCGCGTGGGTGTGGTCGTCCAGGCGGGCCAGCCAGTTGAGGCCGGGGGTGCCCATGGCGAGGGCGGCGGTGGCGTACGCGTCGGCCACCCCCAGGTCGGTGCCGACCACTGTCACCGAGCGCAGCCCACTGGCCGGCGCGCCCCGACGCGGGTCCAGCACGTGCCGGCCCCGCTCGTACACGCCGGACGTGGCCACGGCCAGGTCGGTCCCGGTCAGCACCAGGCACGCCGCCATCGCGTCCCACGGGTGCCGGATACCGATGCGCCACGGCTCCCCGGACGGCGACAGGCCCCGCACCCGTACGTCACCGCCGGCGTTCACGCAGTGGTTGACCGCACCGGCGGCGACGAGGCGGTCCGAGGCGACCTGGGCCGCCCAGCCCTTGACGAAGCCGGACGGGTCGAGCCGACCGGTGGCGTACGCGTCGAAGAACCCGTCGGTGGCGCCCCACAGGTCTGCGCAGGTCTCCAGCACGTACCGCAGGTCCGCGGACGCTTCGGACAGCAGCACCTCACCCCTGTCGAAGCGGCACACCTCGCTGTCCGGCTGGTAGGTGCTGAACCGCGCGTCCACCTCGCGCATCCAGGCGAAGACCTCATCCGCCAGCTCGCGCAGGGTCGACGGTGGCAGATCGTCGGCGAGGTCCAGAGTGATGGCCGTACCCATGATCTGTTCGACCCGGCACAGCCCGGGTCGGGTCAGCGTGGCCCGCACGTCAGAAAGCCTGCTCGATGGCGGACCGCAGCGACTGCTTGTACGAGTTGCTGGTCTCGGTGGCCCCGGAGACGGTGTTGAGGTTCGCGTTCTGCTTCTGCACCACCTCGCCGCCGCGGCCGTCGTAGCGGTTGCGGACGTCGCCGCTGTGGATGTCGGATTCACCCCCGCTGGGCAGCGACAACGCGACGGCCTCGACGATCCGGTTACCCGAGACGACGATCTGCACCTGCACGTACCCGTACTCGTTCTCGAAGCCGTTGCCGGTGACCCGGCGGGTGGTCGACTGGGGCGCCTTGGTGGTGGTTCGGGGTGCGGCCTTCGTGGTGGTTCGGGTGCCGGACGGGCGGGCGGTGCTCTTTGTCGGCTTGGGCGACGTGGGCGCCTTGGGCGCGACCGACGGCGTCGACGCGACGCCCGCCGGGTCGGTGCTCGGCTCGACCTCCTGCGGGGTGGGGTTGACCGGCTGGGAGCTCGGCAGGTTCTGAGCGACCTGGTTGGTGGCCGGGGAACCCTTGAACACCACGAGCGCGGTGGTGCTGGCGGCCAGGCCGGTGATCGCGAGGAACGCGCGACGCATGGGGATGCCCTTCCTACAGCTCGAACGTGGCCAGATGGATCTGCCGCCGGGGCACGCCGGCCCGCCGCAGCGCACGCACCGACTGTTCCACCAAACCGGGCGGCCCGCACAGGTAGACGTCGCGTCGGGCCACGTCGGGCACCAGTTGACGCAGCCCGTCCGGGCTCATCAGTTGGCGGGGGCCGGGGTCGTCGCGGGAGCCGATGACGTACCAGACGGAGGTGTGGCGTTCCTGGGCCAGCCAGTCCAACTCGCGGCTGAGCAGCACGTCGGCAGGTGTGCGGGCCCGGTAGATCAGCGCGGCGCCCGGCGGCAGTTCCTCCAGCATCGCCCGGATCGGCGTGATGCCGCTGCCACCGGCGATCAGCAGCGCCCGCTCGCGGAGCCGGTGCGCGGCGGTGAAGGTGCCCGACGGGCCCTCGGCCCAGACCCGGGTGCCCGGCTCCAGGTCGCGCAGGTCGGCCGTGTGGGTGCCGACCACCTTGACGGTGACCCGCAGCCAGCGGCCGTTGGCGGCGGCGGAGACGGAGAACGGGTGCGACTGCCACCAGCAGCCCCGGGTGAGGAACCGCCAGCGGAAGTGTTGGCCGCCGAGCATCGCCAGCCGACCGAGCCGCTCCCCGGTGAGGTAGATGGAGATGGTGTCGGTGCTCTCGGCGACCACGTCGGCGACCCGCAGCTTGTAGCGCAGGTTGAACGCCAGCGGCGCGATCACACGGCCCCAGAGCAGGGCGGCGACCACCAGCAGGTAGAGCGCGATCCAGCCGGTGCGCACCGGGCCGGGCTTGTACAGCTGCGCGCCGTGGGTGAACTGGTGGCCGAAGCCGAGCAGCAGGATCAGGTAGCTGGACAGGTGCAGCAGGTGCCACAGCTCGTAGGGCAACGCCCGCCGGATCGCCCGGACGCTGCTGAACCCGACGAGCATCATGATGCCGGTGGCGACGAACGCCGAGACCATGTCCTCGTAGTCGCCGAGCAACGTGCCGACCTCGGCGAGGATCGACTGGTTCCGCAGGTCGGCGTAGCCGACGAGGATCAGCGACATGTGCGCCAGCACGGTGACCAGCAGGGTGGCGCCGACGTCCCGGTGCCAGCGGGCCATGTGTTCGCCGCCGATCCACCGTTCCAGCACCGGCAGGCGGCTCATCATCAGCACCTGCACCAGCAGCAGGTAGCCGGCGACCAGGCCGGTGATCCGGCCGGCCGCGGTGACTGTCGTCGCTGTGGTCCGCAGCGATCCGGCGGGGGTGCCCAACCACCACGGCAGCACGCTGGCGAGCAGGCCGACCAGGAGCAGCACGCCCAACAGCCGTCGGCCGCCGGGTCCGCGCCGCTCCGGGATCTGCGGGGGTACGGGCGCAGCCGACCGGCCGCCGTGCCGGGACGAGGTCCCGGTACGACGGCCGGCGGCGTGGGTGTGCGAGTACGTCACGCGTACAGCTTCATCGGGGCGTACTTCTGGCGGGGGAAGACCTTGTCGACCTCCGCGTTGGTGAGCCCGAACCGGCCCTGCGCCACAGCGCCGTAGACGTTGAACATGTTGTTGTACTCCGGCACGTCACCGGAGTCCAGCTTGTCCAGGCCGTTCCAGGTGCCCAGCAGCGAACCGGCCAGCTTCTTGCCGGACAGCAGGGTGACCACACCGCCGTGCCCGTGGTCGGTGCCGTTGTTGTTGGAGCCGACCCGACGGCCGAACTCGCTGGACACCATGATCGTCACGTCGGCGGCCTTCGGGCCGAGGTCGGTGAAGAACGCGGCCATCGCGCTGGCCAGCTCGTTGAGGCGGCGGTGCAACTGGCCACCCTCGCGGGTGCCCTGGTTCTCGTGGGTGTCGTAACCACCCATGCCGACGGTGGCGACCCGCACGTTGGCGCCGCCCTTGATCAGCTGAGCGAGTTGCTGGAACGCGTTGCCGACGCCCTCGTACTTGACGCCCTCGGCGGGCTGGTACGGCTTGGCGGCGAGCTTCTGGGCGGTGGCCAGCGCGCCCATGCCCTCCTGCACGGCCTCCTCGACCGGGTGGTTGATCCCGGTGAAGAGCCCCTTGATGGCCTTCTCGGTGGCGGCGCGGAACCGGTCGTCACCGTTGAGCCGCAGCGACCCGACGTTGTTCAGCGACAACGCGCCGTTGTTGCCGACCAGCGAGCGGGGCAGCGTGCTGCCGATGCCGACGCTACGGAACGCGGTGCCCTTGCCCAGGTTGTCGACGAGCCCGTCCAGCCAGCCCCGGCCGCCGGTCTCGTTGGGCAGCCCGCCCAGGTTGCAGGCGTCGGCGGCCTGGAAGTGGCTGCGGGACAGCCGCTCGTCGGAGACCGCCGGGATGAAGCCCAGCTGACCGGCGCTGAGCCACTTCTCCAGCGGCTTGAACGCGCTGGTCAGCTTGAAGCCGCGGCCCAGGGACAGCGAATCGTTGCCGAGCAGCAGGTCGGGCCGGGCCTTGTTGAGCACCGCGTCGTTGTCCGGCGCGATCAGGCTCAGCCCGTCCAGCCCGCCGTAGAGGAAGACGTGGATCAGCGTGCCGGTCTTGGTCGCCGCGAACGACGCCGAGGTGGTGACGAACTGGGCGGTGGCCAGCGCGGTGGCGGTGGCCGCGGCACCCGCGACGAAGGTCCGTCGGGTCACGCCGCGACCGTCCTGCTGGGCCTCCTCCAGGTCCTCCAGGGTGCGGTACCTGTCGAACTCGGCGGCGTTCTCGGCGGCGACGATGTCCGCCTCGGCCCGCAGCAACGCCTCGGCCGGGTTGTCGGCCAGCCGGCGCAGGTCGGGGCATTCGGGGTGCAGGGGGAAAGAGTTGTACACAGTCTTCTCCATCGGGTGCCTCACCGGAGGTGGTGCTGGGGGGAAGCGAGGATCGCCCGCGCGACGGCGGTGATGGCCCCGTTGAACGTGGCGTCGACCTTGGCGGTCGCCGTCACACCGGCCACGCCGAGGATGAGGTTCTTCTCCCGCGTGCTCAACTTCTGGCCCACCAGGCGCAGGGAGAGAGCGTCCACGTACGCCCCGGCGGTCGCCGGCGGCTTGGCGACCAGCTTCTCCGGCGCCGTGTACGTGAAGGTGGTGCGGTAGCCGGCGAGGATCTCGCCCGCCTCGTTCCAGCCGTTGACCATCGTGCCGGCCGAGGTCCAGGCGACGTAGACGTCCGGGTAGCCGTCCGGGGTCGGATGACCCATCGGGGACTGGCCCAGCTCGCGCATCTTGTCGTGGATCTGCCGCAGCCCCCGCGCGTACGCGGTGCGCTTGCTGTCGCCGTTGTTGTGCTTCGGCGACGCCTCCGGGGAGACGCCCAGGGTGCGGTACGTGGCGACCAGGTACTCCATCGGCCGACGCACCTTCTGGCCCACACCGGCCCAGAACTCCGAGGAGCAGAACAGCGTCATCAGGACCGGCTTGATCATGCCCTTGTTTGTGGTGTACGTCTTGGCCAGCCGGTCCACCAGGGACTTCGGCGGGGTGTCCGAGACGAACCGGGTGGCCAGGCTCTGCGCCACGTACCTCGCGGTCGACGGGTGCGTCGCGATGTAGGTGATGTACGCGTCGATCGCCGCTTCGGCCTTCTTCGGGTCGGCCGAGTTGTTCGGGTGGCTGAAGCCGAGGATCTTCACCTTGCCGACGTAGTGCTGCTCGGGGCGGAAGACGTACTTGCCCTTGTCGTCGACACCGCGGCCGGTCTGCAACATGGCGGCCTGCCGCACGTCCGGCTCCTTGTAGCCGCCGTCGACGCCGACCGAGTAGAGCTCGAGGTTCTCCCGGGCGAGGTTCTCGTTGATCGCGTCCTTGCGGGAGTCCTTCTGGTTCAGGTAGATCAGCAGCGCCGGGTGCTTGTTCGCGGCGACCAGCATCTCCGGGTAGCTGCCCAGCGCGTGCTTGCGCACGACGTCCTGGTCGAACGAGCTGCGGTACACCTCGCCGCCGTCGAAGTCCGCGGCGACGTGCAGGAAGTCGTTCCAGAAGTCGACCATCACCTCGAACAGCTGGCGCTTGGACCAGATCTGCCGGGCGATGGTGGCGTCGACCATCTCCCGCTCCGGCTGGGCGTCCTGCTCGTTGAGCTTGTCCCGCTGGTCGCGCAGTTGCTGCACGGAGAGCTTCTGGGTCGGCAGCTCGGCGAGCTTCAGCTCGCCCTTGCTCGGCTCCAACTTCTCCGGGTCCAGCTGGGCGCGGATCCAGGCGTCCATGCCCTCGCGCTTGATGTCGGCGACCACCGCGGGCGTCACGCCGAAGGTGGTGCGCCGGGCCAGGTGCAGGATCGGGTCCTTGGCCAGCACCGTCTTCACTGTCACCTTGGTCGCCGCCGCGGCCGCGGCCGGGCCGGAGAAGGTCCGCCCACCGGCCGGCGCGTTCTTCTTCAGCGCCTCACCGGCGCGGGAGCCCATGTAGCTCTCGTTCTGCTCGGTGTAGGTACGCACCGTGCTGGGCTGCTGGCCGCTGGGCCGCGCCGCGGTGCCGTCGGTCACCGTGCTGCCGGTCGCGTCGCCGGCCGCCGCCTCGTCGCCGAAGAGGCCACGGAACTGCGGGGTCATGGCGAGCGCCGCGCCACCGGCGACGACGGCGGCGGTGCCACCGAGGGCCACCATCGCCTTACGTCGACCGACCTTGCGGCCCGGCTCGTCGTCATCGTCGATGGTGGGCAGTCCGGTGCCGGCCGGGCGCGCCGGGGCCGGCCGGCCAAGGCCCTCCGGGCCGACCCACTGCGGGCCGCGCGGCGCGGGTGCGGGCTGCCCGGCGTGCGCGTACCCGTCGGCGTACTGCTCACGCGGGTCGGCCTGCGCGGCGTAGCCGCCCTGCTGAGGGTGGGGCGAGTCGTAGCCGTAGGGCGCCGGCGTGTGGGGGTCGCCGTAGCCGTCAGCGCTGGGGTGCTGATGTCCGTCCCAACCGCGGTCGTCCCGCGGTCGACGTGGTGGCACATTCTGGTCGGCCATGTACCAATCCCGATTTCTGAGAAGCGCCGGAAGCTGCTACCGGGCAGGTGCGGCAGGTGCGGCGACTGTTGCCTGAGGGGGTTGCTACGGCAAGGTAACCAAGGCCCCAGGGCCCTTCAAGGTGGCCGGAACACACTCGTCAGGGCACTTAAGACAGCGTTCAGTGCGACAGCGGCCGGGGGCGGTGAGGTGGACGTGCCGGCAGACCTTCCCAGCAGGGCGTACGCGCGGCAGCCGAGCACGGATCGGACCAACGCCGCCGTACGCGACACTTTCGGCGCCGTTCACCACCAAAGGCAAACTTAAGGTTCAGGTAAGCCGGACATGAAGCGCGCTCACGTGGAGGAAAAGTAGGAGCAGCGGGCGAGCGTGAGCCGCCACCGCAGCGGGTATGCCGCCGAACCGCTGAACGCGTGAGGGGAAGGCAGCGCCATGCTCAGCAAAGAGGATCAGCGCAGATTCGACCAGATCACCCGTCAGCTCCGAGAGAGTGATCCGGCCTTCTTCAAGCGGCTGGACCACAGGGTTCGGGCCCGCAGGGGCCGCTATCTGATGTTGTTGACCATCGTGCTGTGGGCGTCGCTGCCGGCGATAGCCGTGTTCGCCGGTCGACTGACCGGCGCGATCTGCGCGGTGGTGCTGGTGGCCAACGCCGCGATCATGTGGCGGTTCCGCCGCCGGTGGACGTGACGGCTCACCGGTCGGTCGGGCCGAACGCCCGGTACGCGCGGCGCAATCGTTCGAGTAGTCCCGGCCCACCGATGGCCGGGGCCGGTGCTCCGAGCTGGCGCAGCAGCAGGTCGGTGCCGGTCACCAGTCGGGGCGGCCGATCCGGCAGCGGCACCGGCGCCGACCAGAACCGGTCGGCCGCCTCCGCCAGGGGCGTCGCGGACAGCCCGGCGAGCGCGCGGGCGGCACCGACCGGCGCGACGACGTCCACTGTCGACACGACACCGTCCGATTCGGACGGTTGGTCGACCGGCGGGGGCGGCGGGGTGGCACCGGTGGCCGCGACGCGCCGGGCGCGGAGTTCGTCGAGCAACTCCGCGCGGGACCGGCCGCGCCAGTGCAGCAGCTCGAACGGGTCCGCGTCGAACGCCTCGGCCAGCAGGTAGAACGTCGCCGCGAGGTGCTTGCAGGGCACCGCGAAGTCGGGGCAGTTGCAACGCTGGGTCAGCTCGTCCACGCCGGCCGGGAAGAGCGGCGCGCCGGCGGCGGCGAACAGCTCCTCCAACTCGTCGGGCAGGTCACCGGCGAGCAGCCGGGCGCTGAAGAACGCCTGCCCGGCCAGCTCGTTCTCGACTCGGGACCAGAGCGCGGCCGGGAACGGCTTCAGGGCGATCGACACCTGGTACGGCTTCGGCCGGGAGCCCTGCACCACAGCGCTGACCCTCCCGGGTGTGATGTCGAGCGTGAGCACCTGACCGGCCCGCGCGTACGACCGGCCCCGGGTCAACCGGGTGCCGAGCGCGAACGACTCCAGCACCTCCAGGAACCGCCGCGACCACCAGGACCTGCCGATCGCGCCTCGGGCGCTGCGCGCCCGCAGGCCCCCGTCGACCTTGCGGGGGCGCCCGTAGTCGGCGAAGTCCATGCTCACGTCGGCACTCCGCTACGCTCCGTGCCGGCGTGAGGCACAAAGGTGCTGTGCCTGATGATTCGCTCGCTCCGCTCGCTCACTCCACCACCGCCCCGGCCTCCAGGGCGAACAGGTCCCGCAACTGGCCGGTGGACAACTCGGTGATCCACTGCTCGCCGGTGCCGACCACCCGCTCGGCGAGGCTGCGCTTGTCGGCGATCATCGCGGCCACCTTCTCCTCGACAGTGCCGGCGCAGACGAACTTGCGTACCTGCACACGTCGGCGCTGCCCGATCCGGAACGCCCGGTCGGTGGCCTGGTCCTCGACCGCCGGGTTCCACCACCGGTCCACATGCACCACGTGGTTCGCGGCGGTCAGGGTCAGGCCGGTGCCGCCGGCCTTGAGCGACAGGACGAACAGCGGCGGACCCTCCGCCGACTGGAAGCGCTGCACCAGGGCGTCCCGCTCGGCCTTGCCGAGGCCACCGTGCAGGAACAGCACCTCCCGGCCGAACCGCGCCGACAGGTGACCGCGCAACATCGCACCGAACTCGGCGTACTGGGTGAAGAGCAGCGCCCGCTCCCCCGCCGCCAGCACCTCCTCCAGGATCTCGGTGAGCCGCGCCAGCTTGCCGGAGCGGCCCTCCAACGGTGAGCCGTCGCGCAGCAGTTGGGCGGGGTGGTTGCAGACCTGCTTGAGCCGGGTCATGGTGGCCAGCACCAGGCCGCGTCGCTCGATGCCGTCGCTGGTCTCGATCCGGGCGAGCATGTCGTCGACCACCACCCGGTACAGCGCGGCCTGCTCGGAGGTGAGGTTGCAGAGCACCTCCATCTCCAACTTCTCCGGCAGATCCGAGATGATCGACGAGTCGGTCTTGAGTCGGCGCAACACGAACGGGCCGGTGATCCGGCGTAGCCGCTCGGCGGCCTCGGCGTCGCCATGCCGCTCGATCGGCTCGGCGAACCGCTTGCGGAACGTCGCGGCCGGCCCGAGCAGACCCGGGTTGGCGAACTGCATGATCGACCAGAGGTCGGCGAGGCGGTTCTCCACAGGCGTACCGGTCACCGCCACCCGCTGCCGGGCGGGCAGCGCGCGAACCGCCTCGGCCTGTCGGGTCGACGCGTTCTTGATCGCCTGGGCCTCGTCCACCACCACCCGGTGCCAGTCGATACCGGCCAGGTCGGCGGCGTCGCGGGCGGCCACCGAGTAGGTGGTCAGGACCAGGTCCGCGCCGTGCGCGGCCGCGGTGAACTCCGCCCCCCGCGCCCGCTCGGCACCATGGTGTACGTGTACCCGCAGCTCCGGAGTGAACCGCGCCGCCTCCCGCTGCCAGTTGCCGACCAGCGACATCGGACAGACCAGCAGGGTCGGCCCGGTCTCCGGCGGGTCCCCGGCGAGCAGCGCGAGCAGCTGCACGGTCTTGCCCAGCCCCATGTCGTCGGCGAGCACACCGCCCAGGCCGAGTGAGCGCAGAAAGGCCAGCCAGGCCAGTCCCCGCTGCTGGTACGGCCGCAGCGTCCCCTGAAAACTCGGCGGCGGGTCCAGCGGTGTGAGCCGCCGCTCGACCGCACCGGCGAGCAGGTCACCCAGCGCCCCGTCGGCGGTCACCTCCAACACCGGCAGCTCACCGGTGGCCTCGCCGTCGGCCAGCCCGAGGCGGAGCAGGTCGGCGACTGTCAACTCGCCCGCGGAGCGGAGCAGGCGCAGACCGGCTGCGAGCCGCCCCGGGTCCAACTCCACCCACCGGCCGCGGAGCCGTACCAACGGGGTCTTCGTCTCGGCCAGCGCCGCCAACTCCTCGGCGGACAGCGGCTGGTCACCGAGCGCGATCTCCCAGCGGTAGTCGACCAGGGCGTCCAGACCGACGCCGGCGTCGGTGCCACCCACAGTGCCCGGCGCGGTACGGCTGCGCGCCCGCAACCGGGCGCCCAGGCGCGCCGACGGACGCTGCCACCAGGACGGCAGCAGCACCCCGAAACCGGCCGCGTGCAGCACCGGGGCACCCGCACTGAGGAACCGGTGGGCCCCCTCGACGTCGAGTTCCATCGCCTCCGGGGCTGCGGTCCGCAGCGCGGCGTCCAGGTCCGGCCAGAGCCGGCTGGCCCGCCCCAGCTCGGCGAGCAGCGTCTCCTGCGGGCTGGTGGTACGGCCCGCCAGGCCGCCGAGCGCCTGCGGCGCCCGCCAGATGTCCCCGGCGTCGATGTGCAGGCCGGGCTCGTCCGCGGCCTGCAACCCGAACTCCAGCCGCCAACGCCCGCCCCCGATCGACTCGACCGGCACCGGCGCATTGTCCGCGGGCACCGGCACCCGCGCACTGTCGGCGGGGACCGGCCGGGTGGCCAGGATCGGTTCGGTGACCTCGTCGGGGGCCGGTTCCACCAGGCGGAAACTGGCCCGCACCGGGCCACCGGCAGCGTCGCGCTGCCACGCCTCCAGTTCGGAGGAGAGGGTCGCCAGCCCGGCCGGGTCGATGGTGAAGTCCCGCTGCGGGCCGGCGAGCGCGGCCAACCACGCCGGCGCCGGACCACCCGGGCGCAACCCTCGGGCCAGCGTGGTGGTCGCCAGAGCGGCCCGCGCGGCGGCGTCGGTCAACACGTCGAGCGCATCCGCGACCAGGGCGCCGGCGGTCAGCTCGGTAGCGGGCGGCTCGGTGGCGGGCGGTACTACGGCCGCGCGGACGGCGGGGGGCACGACGGCCGCTCGGGCGGCCGGCGGCAGGGCGGCCTCTCGGACGGCTGGCGGCACCACGGCCGCTCGGGCGGCGGGTGGCAGGGCGAGCGCCAGCGATCGCGCCCAGGCGGCGTCGGTGCCGGTCAACAGTGGACGCCAGACCGCCTGCGCGGCAGCGCCGGACGGCCCCGTCACGCCAGCGTCGGACGTTCGGTCGCTCGTCGTCACGCCGGCGCCGGACGTCTGGTCGCCCGTCGTCGTGCGTACGCCGGGGAGGACCCGGCCACGGGTCACCAGGTCGGCGGCGAAGTCGGCCAGCTCGGCGAGGTGCCGCAGGGTGGCCCCGGGTACCGCCGGGATGTCGTCCAGGGCGTGCAGCAGCGTCAGGGCGTCGTCCGGGGCGTACACCAGGATGGGGACCCGCCACCCGGCCAGGGCGAGCCGGCCGCGGGCCGCGGGTGCGACGGTGGTCCGGATCAGCTCGGGTGAGTCGGTCGGCGCGCCCGCCAGGGTGGGCAGGGTGAGCAGCGCGGTGTCCGGCTGGGTCGGCTCGGCGGCTTCGGCGAGGACGGCGGCCAGGTCGGTGTGCCCGGCGGCGAAGGGGTGCGGGCGTTCCCGGGCCGGTCGGCCCGAGCGCGGCGCGGGAATCGGTGCGGCGCTGTCCTCGGCCCAGACGGCGAGGCTGCCGGTCGAGTTGTCGCCGGGCAACCACAGCCCGTGGATGACCAGCACCTGCTCCCCCTAGTCGCCGCCCGCCCCCAGAATAGGCGGCCCCCCAGGGCGACCCACCGCCGCCATCTGCGCGATCTTGCAGTTTGTGTTGGCGTTCTGCGGAGAGTGCGCCTTTTGTCACCGCAGAAAGTGCAAGATCGCGGGGCTGTGGGGGTGGGAGCCCGTCAGAACGCGCCGGAGTCGCCGTCGGTCAGCTCGCGCAGGATGTCGGCGTGGCCCGCGTGCCGGGCCGTCTCCTCGATCATGTGCACGAGAATCCAGCGCACCGACACCTCGCCGAGCTGCGGGTGCGGCACCACGTGGTCGAGGTCGACGCTCGCGGCGACCGCCCGGGAACGGGCGCAGGCCCGCTCGTACGCCTCAACGAGCCCTGCGACGGTCTCCTGGTCGCCGAGAGTGAAGCTGGCGACGGCGTCCTCCTCGGAGGTCAGGTAGACGTCGCCGGGCTCGGGGGCCAGCAGGGTCGGGAACCAGTTCCGCTCGACCACTGTCAGGTGCTTGACCAGCCCCACCAGCGTGGTCGCCGAGGGCACCAGCCGGTGGCGGGCGTCGGCGTCGGAGAGACCGCGCAGTTTGCGCAGCACGACGGCCCGATGGAAGTCGAGGAACGAGGTCAGGACGGCGCGCTCGTCGCCGGTGCGGGCGAGCACCGGACCGAGCGTGGGATCGATCGTCTGCTCCATCCGCCGACCCTAGCCACGGGCCGGGTCCCCCGCTGCCCCGCTATCCGCTGCGGGCGGGCGCTACGACGGGCAGGATGGGCGCATGGCTTCATCCGTGCAGATCCTTCTCGTCGGCGGCACGGCGGACGGGCAGACCATCACCGTCGAACTGGACACCAACGGCCGCCCGCCGCTGACCCACCATCACATCGGCTCCGGTGGGCTGGTTGACGCGCAGATCTACGAGTTGGAGACCGCCCGCGAGGAGGCCCGCGAGTGGCGCTACCGGTGGACCGGCCCGGCGGTGTGACCGCCCGCTCAGACCCGGGTGAGGGTCTGGCTGCGCAGGCTCTCCAACACGCCGCGGGTGACCTCCGAGGTGCCCCTCGCCTGATCGCACACCTCCGCCACCCGTCGGGCGGTGGCCTCGGCGCGCTGCTCCCGCTCGTCCCAGAGTCGGTCGACCTCGGCCAGCAGCGGCCCCTCGACCTCCCGCTCCACGCCGCGTAGCGCCGGCACACCGAGCCGTTGGGCCAGGTCGAAGACCTTTCCGGCGTACGGCAGGGGCAGGAACGGCGTACCGACCATCGCCGCGAAGATCAGGAAGTGCAGGCGCATGCCGACGGCCAGGTCGAAGTGGCGCATCAACCCCAGCACCTGCTGCGGCGAGTAGGTGCCGTGCAGGATTCGACCCCGCTCGGCGGCGACCATGTGGGACAGCACCCCGTGGGCGTGCCGGATGTCGTCGCGTTCCATCGGCACGAACAGCACGTACGCGTCGATCCGGTGCACCAGGAAGTCACCGATCTGGGCCAACAGCCGGTGGTAACCATCCACGTCGAGGCGTTCGGCGGCCCGGCCCGGCTCCCGCACGCTTATCCCGACCAACCTCTTGCCGACCGGCACACCCTCCTCGGCCAGCAGGTGGGCAGGGAACTCCTCCGGTTGCAGCAGGAAAGCCGGGTCCGCGGTGACCGTGATCGGGTTCAGCAGGCCGGCTTCCTCCAGCACCATCCGGGACTCCTGGTCCCGGACGGTCACCTGGGTCGCGCTGGAGAGCGTTTCCCGGACCATGCCGGTGTCCACCCCGTCGCTGAGCGGCCCGACCCCCACCGCGTACGTGATCAGCGGCAGGCCCCGCTCCTGGGCGACCCGGACCACCCGCAGGTAACGGCGGGCCTCCCGGTCGTAGAGGATGCCGCCGCCGCCCAGGATGAGCAGGTCCAGCTGGGCCAGGACGAGGGCCGAATCGGTACGGCTCACGCCCTCCCACGGCACCGCTTCGACGTCCGGGTGTGCGGCCCGGGTGTGCTCCGGGTTCCGCGAGAAGACGATGATCCGGGCGTTCGGTTCCTGCGTACGCAGATCGGTGAGCAGGCCGGTGAGGATCGCCTCGTCACCGAGGTTTCGCCCACCGTACGAACCCAGCACACCGATGGTCAGTCCGGCGCCATGCGTCATCCGTCGCTCCTCCCCAGGTGCGGTCCGCGCCGGTTTCCCGCTGGGCAGGTGAACAGTCCTGCCGGGGGGACCGACCTGGGTCTCCCCCGACTCAGCTCGCCGGGGTGAGGCGCTTCGCCATCTGCTGCGAGGTGACCTCGAAGCCCAGACCGCGGTAGAGGCCGATCGCCACGGTGTTCGTACCGAAGACGTTCAGACCCAGCTCGGGCACGCCGAACTGGGTGAGTTCGGCCTCGATGAGCTGAATCATCCGGGTCAGCCCCCGGTTCACGACGAGGTCCTCGGCGTACCCCTGCTCCAATTCACCGAGCAACCGGGCCAGGTCCTGCGCCGTCATCGGTGTCAACGTCAACTCCACCGCGTCTCCCCCTTCGTTCGTCGCCAGCGGGTAATACAGCAGAACCGGCCCGGACACGCCAACGGATTCCCCGCCGGGGCGTACCGACCGACCTGGCGGTCAGGGTGCCGTGGGTGGCGACTCCAGTTGGCGCGCCAGTTGGGCCAGGTCGTGCAGACGCAGGTCGCCGTCGAGGCCCTTCAGCGCGGCGGTCATCGCCCCGGCCGCCCGACCGGCCCGCAGGCCGACCTCGGCGTCCTCGACGACCAGGCACCGCGCCACGGGTACGCCCAGCAGCGCCGCAGCCCGCAGATAGCCCTCCGGGTCCGGCTTGCCGACGCTGACGTCCTCCACCGTGACGAGCACCGGCGCCTTGATGCCGGCGGCCCCGAGCCGGGCCTCGGCGAGCCGCGTGTCGGCGCTGGTCACCACCGCCCAGGGCAAACCCAGCCGGGCCAGCGCGTTCAGCAGTTCGTGCGCCCCGGGGGTGGCCGTCACGTCGGACAGGTCGTCGTACTGCAACGCCAACTGTCGCGCCGCGGCGGTGGCGACCGCCCTGTCGTCGAGCGCGGGCAGCAGCCGACGGATGGTCCGGTCGGCCGGGCTGCCGTGCGCGATCGCCAACGCCGTCCGCGGGTCGACGCCGTACTCGGCGGCCCACCGCTCCCAGGCCCGCTCCACGGCGGCGTCGGAGTCGACAAGGGTGCCGTCCATGTCGAACAACACCGCGCCAATACCCGCCAGTCCCACGCTCACGCTCCCCGAATCGCTCGCCCCACCCTCCCCCACCTCGCAAGATCCGCGCAACTTCGGTGATCCTGCTGTCTCGTCGCCTGGTGAGACAGCAGGATCCGTGAAGTTGCCCGGATCATGGCGGCCCGCCGGGTCGACAGGCCGTCGGGGATCGCGGGAAGTCGAGGATCGCGGGAATCGGACCTGGAGGTCGGAGCGAGGGGTCCGATAGCCGCCAGACGGGAGGCCGGCGCGGCCAGACGATCGTTTGCATGACGACGACACTCAACAACAGGGTCGCCTTGGTGACCGGCGGCTCCCGGGGCATCGGGGCCGGCATCGCCCTACGCCTGGCACAGGACGGGGCCGACGTGGCGCTGACCTACCGGCAGGACGCCGAGCGGGCCGCGACAGTGGTGAAGCAGATCGAGGCGCTGGGCCGCAGAGCGCTGGCGATCCAGGCGGACGGCGCCGGCCCGGAAGCTGTGCGCAGCGCTGTCGACCGGGCGGCCGCCGAACTGGGTCGGTTGGACATCCTGGTCAACAATGCCGCAGTGTTCCTGGTCGGCGCCCTGGACGAGCTCGGCTCGGCAGAGGTGGAGCAGACGATCGCTGTCAACATCAGGGCACCGTACGTCGCCGCGCGGGCGGCGCTGCGGCACCTGGGCGACGGTGGACGGATCATCAGCATCGGCAGCAACGTCGGTGAACGGGCGGTCTTCCCCGGGCTGACGCTCTACGCGATGAGCAAGACCGCTCTGGTCGGGCTGACCCGGGGTCTGGCCCGTGAACTGGGCCCACGGGCCATCACCGTCAACCTGGTCAACCCCGGGCCGACGGACACCGACGCCAACCCGGCGGACGGCCCGAACGCGGCGGCGATCAGCGGATTCACCGCCGTCGGCCGGTACGCTCGCCCCGCCGATATCGCGGCCACCGTCGCGCACCTGGCCAGCCCCGAGGCCGGCTACGTGACCGGAGCGGTGGTCAACGTGGACGGCGGCTTCACCAGCTGAGGAACCCGGGCGGCGTCGCCGCGCCATCCGTCGCCGCCCGGGCCTCAACAATCGTCGCGACCCAACGCCGGGCGCACCGCGTCGACGAACGCGATCCGGCGCTTCGTCCGTACCTCGATCGCCGCGAGCCAGCGCTCCCGGTGCCGGTCGCGCAGCGGCGCGCTCCCGTCGCCCGGCTCGTCCCCGAACCGGCGCTGGTCGGCGTACTCCGTGGTGAGGCTTGTCAACACGGCCCGGCCGGCCGCCGAGACCGGCGCCGGGCCTTCCAGCAACACCAGGTTGTACGCCTCGTCCACGGCGCGCATCGCCGCGTACGTGTCGTCGTAGCCGGGCGTCGGCTCACCCCCGCCGGCGTCCAGCCACCGCCGGTCCAACTGCCGGTACGCCTGGTCGCAGGCGCTCAGGAAACCGACGTACGCGTCCCGCCGCAGCTCGTCCCGACGCGTCGCCCGGCGCTCGACACTCTCCTGTCGGGCGACGGTGAGCTGGTGGGCCAGTTGCCGACGGGTGCTGAGCGCGCCGACCAGCCCGGTCAGGGCGGCAGCGGCCAAGGTGGACAGTGAGGTGATCAGCGCGACGGCGACGGTGTCCTGCACCCGCCCATCATGGCGGTGCCCGGAGTCGGAGCCACCGCCGGTCACGAATTCCGCCCCTGTCACGCGCTGGGTCACGTTCAGCGCGCCCATCCCAGAGAGCGCTGATGCAGCCGCTCGCTGGAGATCCATGCCAGGTCGGCGCTCGCCCTTCTGCCAGGTGCACACAACCCTCGGCCGTGCGAACAAACCAAAAGACGGTGCGGGCCGCCTGGAGGCGGCCCGCACCGTTACCGAACACCGGGCGCGTTACGCCCGTCCGCCGGAATGCTGGCGGGTGGGAGTTCCCGGCCTACAGGTCGGCCTTCGTCACGCGGGAGGATTCGTACGTCGTGGAGGCCTGCGGGAGGCCCGGCACGGTGGAGACGTCCTTGACCAGCATTCCGGTCTTGGCGTCAATGGTCAGCACCTCGCTGCCCTCGCCGCCGAACACCTCGGGGCCGGCGGTGATCGTCAGCGTGGCCGTGCCGTGGGTGGTCGAGTCCTTGACGCTGACCGCGGAGATGGTGGACAGCAGACGCAGCACACCGGCCCGGACCTGCGTGTTGCCGTCGCCGGCGGACAGCGCTTGGGTGCTGTACGTCCACAGGGCGTTGTCGAAGTGCCGCTGAACGGCCTGGGGGCTGTACGGCTTCGGCTCGGCGTTGCCGCCCTTCTGCTTGATAATCACCTGGGCGGCCGCCTGCTGCTTGTCCCACACCGCCTTCTGCGCCGCGGGGTCGAGGCCCACCAGCGGATCCTTGGCCGCCTTGAGCATCTGGGTCCGGCCGTCGGCCGGGCTGCTGTCCGCCGCGGCGACGGCTGCCTTGAGGAGCGGAGCGTAGCCGCCGTCAGTCATCTGGTCCTGGTGACGGGCGATCGCACGCTTGATGTCCTTCACGCTGTTGCCCGTATAGATCGCATGACCGTCGGTGTACAGCGTGTAGACGACCTGCATGGTCTTGGTGCCGTGGACCTGCGTCGCCTTCACCAGCCACGCGTCGCCCGCCGACGGGGTGACCGTCTTGATGGAGCCGGCCAGGGTCATCAGCGGCGCGCGCTCGGCGGACCCGTCGACGGTGGTCGAGCCCGAGGTGGCGGCCGACGAATCCTTGCCGGCCCCCGTGCCCCCGGTCGCCGGCGAGTTGACCACCACAGCGACGACTGCTGCCGCGGCGGCAACCCCCACCGCGGCGCCGATGCTCAGTCGGCCCGTCATACCGATCCGGCGGCGGCGCTGAATCGCCGGGCTGGATTCGTGGTCCCGCGTGGTTGTCGTCGTCTCCATTGTTGAAGTCGCCTCCATAGTCGTGTGCTCCGCTGATATCGCGCCCAGCACCCGCACGGTTCCGGGGTCGGCCATAGCCGCCCGCAGCACCGCCCGCGCCCGCTGATACGCCTCCGGGCGTAGTGGTTCTGCGCTGCCCAACGCACCGACCAGATCGAGCTCGTCGGTCATCGGTGTCTCTCCTTCGCGCTGTTGCGGTCCTTCAGAAGCGCGGACACCCCCGGCGCGTCGCGCAATACCGTCCTGGCCTGGCTCAGCAGCCGCCGCGCGGTGCCGGCCGGTATCCCGAGTGCCCGCGCGGCGTCGGCTGCGGTCAGGTCCTCCCAGGCGACGAGCCTCAGGACCTCCCGCTCTTCGGGTTTGAGCCGCGTCAGGGCCGACCGGAGCACCGCCCGGGCGTCCACGCCGAGGTCCACCGCCGACCACGGGTCCCATCCAGTAGCCACGTCCGGCACGTCCGCGACCAGGTCCTCGGCCGGCCGGGACCGCCAGTAGCGCCGCAAGCGATTCAATGCCACCCCGTACAGCCACGGCCGCGCATCGTTGTACGACCGGTCGTACGATCGCCGCGACTCGAACGCCGCAACCCAAACCTCGCCCAGGAGGTCCTCAGCCGCATCCCGCCCCGCCCGTCGAACGAGGTACGAACCGACGGCGGCCTCATGACGCTCGACCACCTCCACGAAGGCGTCGACATCGCCATCCAGCGACCGGCCGATCAGATCCGCATCCGAAGCCATGGCCCTCCTCGGCAAAGTCCGCGCTTCAACCAGTCATTGCCGTTCAGGCGGGAAAGTGTTCAGGCGCCGAGGGCCGAGGGTCGCGGGGCTGTTCCGGAAGGCCGACATGAGACGACGAGGGCCGCCGGTCATCCGGCGGCCCTCGTCGCATGCTGATCAGAGTGTGGGCGCGGCAGGTTTCGAACCTGCGACCCCCCGCTTGTAAGGCGGGTGCTCTCCCACTGAGCTACGCGCCCGGATCGCCCGTGTGGCGGGCCGGTGGCTGGCAAGCTTACCTGCCCGCCACCGACCCGGGCGCACGGCGTACCCCGGTCAGGTGGTCGCTTCGGCGATGGCCTTGCGCCAGGCTTGCTGGTCGCGGGCCTCGCCCGGGCTGTTCATCTCGGCGAAGCGGACCACGCCGGTCCGGTCGATGACGAAGGTGCCCCGGTTGGCGACGCCGGCGATGTCGTTGAAGACCCGGTACGCCTGGGCGACGGCGCCGTGCGGCCAGAAGTCGGCAAGCATCGGGAACTGGTAACCCTCACGGTCGGCCCAGATCTTGTGGCTGTAGGCCGAGTCGACGCTGATGGTCAGCACCTGGACGTCGTCGTTCACGTACTCGCCGAGGTTGTCTCGCACCTCGCTCAGCTCACCCTGGCAGGTGCCGGTGAAGGCGAGCGGGTAGAAGACCAGCAGTACGGTGCGTCTGCCCCGGAAGTCCGAGAGTCGGACCTCCTGGTTGTTTTGGTCCTTGAGCACGAAGTCCGGCGCCACGGCACCAACCTCGATGGGCATGCGAACTCTCCTCGCGTCGAGTCGGGTGAACGGCACCAGCCTGCTGCCCGGCGGTGGGCGGACCGTCGGGCGCGGGATGGGGCGTTTGCTACTTCTTGGCCTTGGCCCCTCGACGCAGCACCAGACGTGCGCCGCTCCAGTCACGGCCGGCGTTCACGGTCGAGGTCTGCTGGAGGCCGGCGGTGGGCGCGGACTCCGCGACCTCGCTCGGCTCGACGTGCCCGTCACGCCCCGCCTTCGGGGTGAGCAGCCACACGACGCCGTTGTCGGCCAGCGGGCCGAGGGCATCGACGAGCAGCTCGAAGAGGTCACCGTCGCCGTCCCGGTACCAGACCAGCACCGCGTCGACCACCTCGTCGGTGTCCTCGTCGACCAGATCTCCACAGCGGTCGGTCAGGGCGTCTCGGAGATCCTGGTCGACGTCTTCGTCGTACCCCATCTCCATGACGACCATCCCCGGTTCGATTCCGAACCGGTCCGCCAGGCTGCGTACCCCGTCGGCGGCCTGACCAGCGGTCGCGCTCACTGTCGCGTGCCTCCTCATCTCGTCCCTGCTCGCGGCGTCGGTGCGACGCCGTCAGGCAAAGTCCACACAGTTGTTGGTCTGCGCGCAAGTGGCGCACCGGGTGGAACGGAATTTACCGTGCCAGCAGCGTACGGGCACCGTCGGTAATGGCTTCCGCGGAGACCAGTACGTGACGTGCTGCCGGACCTAATGGTACAAACGAGTCAACTCCCGCCACTCGACGTGCGGCTCCGACATATCCGGCGTCGACCAGCGCGGCGATGACTCCCTCGCCGACCCCGCCGGAACGGCGCGTCTCGTCGACGACCAGTACCCGGCCGGTCGCCGAGGACTCCCGGATGATGTCCGCCACCGGCAGCGGCGCCAACCAGCGCAGATCCACCACGCGAGTGCCCACCCCCTCCTCGGCGAGGACGGCCGCCGCCCGCAGCGACATCCGCACCCCGTTACCGAAGGTGATGATGGTGAGGTCGTCCGCCGAGCCGACCCGGTAGACCCGGGCCCGCCCGATCGGCACGTGGCCGGCCACCCACCCGCCCGGCTCCGGATAGCCGGCCAGCCACTCCCCGTCACCATCCGCGTACAGGTCGCGGGTGTGGTAGAGCGCGATCGGTTCCAGGAACACGCACACACTGCCGTCCACCGCCGCGCTCGCCAGACAGGTCCGCAGCATGGGCGCGGCATCGTCCGGCCGCGCCGGCACCGCGACCACCAGACCGGGCACATCCCGGAGTACGGCCACCGAGTTGTCGTTGTGGAAGTGCCCGCCGAACCCCTCCTGGTACGCCAGGCCCGCCACCCGCACCACCATCGGGTTGCGGAACGCCCCCTGCGAGAAGAACCGCATGGTGGCCGCCTCACCGCGCAGCTGGTCCTCGGCATTGTGCAGGTACGCCAGGTACTGGATCTCCGGCACCGGCAGCATCCCGGCCAACCCGGCACCGAGGCCCAGCCCGAGCACCGAGGTCTCATCGAGCAGGGTGTCGAAGACCCGGGCCGCCCCGAACCGGTCGCGCAGCCCCTTCGTCACCCCGTACACGCCGCCCTTGGCGGCCACGTCCTCACCGAAGAGCGCCATCTGCGGGTGGTCGAGCATCCCGTCGGCGAGTGCCGCGTTGATGCTCTGCGCCAGGGTCATCGGCCCGGCCAGTTCCGGCGGCTTCCCGCCGAACGCCTCCGCCCGGGCGCCCGCGCCCGGGCCGCTGGCTCGCGCCGCGGCGTCGGCCACCGCCCGCGCCACCCGCACCGGACGGCGGGGCGCCAGCGCCGACACCACGTCGGCCGCGGAGTCCAGCTTCGGCTCGCCCAGCACCTCCTCGGCCAGCCGGCGTACCTGCCAGCCGGTCTCGTCGTACCGGGCCAGCAGCTCCTCGCCGGTCGCCACGCCGGAATCGACCAGCAGCCGCGCGGTGGCGGCCACCGGGTCCCGGTCCAGGTCCTCGGCCAGCTCGGCCGGGCTGCGGTACGCCGACTCGGCGTCCGCCCCGGCGTGCCCCATCAGCCGCACGGTGCGCAGGTGCAGCACGGCCGGCCGGCGGTTGCGGCGTACCCAGGCCGCGGCCTCCGCCGCCACCTCGTACGTCCGCACCGGGTCGGCCCCGTCCGCGCTGAAGTAGCGGATGCCCGGCTTGGCCCGCAGGGTCGTCTCGACCCAGCCCTCCGGCGATCGGACGCTGATGCCCAGCCCGTTGTCCTCGCAGACGAAGAGCACCGGGATCCGCAGCCCGGCATGGTCGTACCAGCCGGCGGTGTTGAAGGCGGCGGTGGCGCTGGCGTGGTTGACCGAAGCGTCTCCGAAGGAGCAGACCACTATCGCGTCCGGCGGCCAGGGAGCGTGCGTGGCGCCCGCGCCGCTGCCGACCCGCACCCCGGCCCCGGTACGCCGTCCGGCGCTGTCCAGCCGGCGCAGCCGCTCCACGGCCAGTCCCATCCCGACCGCGCGGGGCAGGTGCGAGGCGATGGTGGAGGTGGTCGGCACGATGGCCAGGTCGGCTCGACCGAACACCTTGTGCCGGCCCCCGGCGATCGGGTCGAGGCTGGACGCGACCATCCCGCGCAGCACGTCCCGGGCCGCCTGCGCGTACGCCGCGAATCCCCCAGCAGGTGGCTCGGACCCGGCCGGCTCGGGTTCGGCGGCCGGGTCCGGCTCGACGGCGGACGCGGATGCGTCGGCGGCGTCGGACGCCGGGGCGGCGGCGGCCTGGGCGGCGCGGAGGCAGTAGAAGGCGCCCGAGCGGTAGTGCAGCAACGCCGGATCGGTGGGACGCAGCGCGGCGGCGACCGCGGCGTTGCCCTCGTGCCCGGCCGAGCCGATCGTGTAGAAACCCTCCCCGAAGCTGCGCAGCCAGCGGCCGGCCAGGTCGAGCTGCCGGCTGGTCACCTGCGCGTCGAACAGGTCCAGCACCTGCTCGCCGGTCAGTGGGGCGTCGTCGGTGACCGGGTCGGCGGGGTCACGCCGCCGCTCGGCGGCAGGCAGCGCCGCCAGCGTCTCCCGGAACCGGTCGTCGAGATCTTGCGGGGTGGTCACGTCGGACAGCATTACCGACGGAAGCCCTGCTCGCCCAGTGGGACACGGCCGACGGGGGTGCGCTCACTCCGGCCCGAAGGACTCCGGACAGCCGCCGTCGGACACCTTCCAGACCAGGTCACGAAGGGTGCTCAGCTCCTCGTCGCTCAGCCCGGACAGGAGTCGGGAGTCGGACATCACCTCGATCACCCGGGCCCGGACGACGCGGCCCTCCTCGGTCACCAGCAGCGTCTTCTGCCGCCGGTCCGTCGGGTCGGTACGGCGCTCGACCAGCCCGGCCTGCTCGAGCTTGTCGACGAGCACCGTCACGTTCGACCTGTCGCAACCCAGCTGACCAGCGAGATCCCGGGCCGGCAGCGGGCGGTCCGGGTCCAACTCCCGCAGTGCCCGAGCCGCCGCCGGGGTGAGCCCCAACTCGGCGAACGCGGAGCCCTGCCGGTGTCGCAGGACGGCGGTGACGTGCGCCATCCGCCGCACCACATCGACGGCGAGAGCGGCCCGATCCAGCGGCTCACCTGTTGCGGGAACGACCTGCTGCGCCACCGCCACATCGTACGCACGCCATCTCGCCGCCCGGGTCAGCGATCAAACTCCTCGGCGAGGACTGAAGCCCGGCAGGGACGGATCGACAGCGATCGTCGGTGTTCGACTGCCGGCGACGGGCCGGGGCCCTCGTCGTCACCTCCCGGCCACCAACGCTCGCGAGGCTCACCCAGTCACGAGAGATCGGATTCTGGGGAGGATTTCGTGTCACTGTCCCGACGTACCATCCTGCTGTCCGGCGCCGCACTCGGCGCCGCGGGCGCGGTCACCGGGCTGCCGGTGGCGGCCGGCGCGGCGGCGGCCCACCGGCCGCTGGCCTATCCGTTCACCCTCGGTGTGGCCTCCGGCGATCCCGACCACGACGGGTTCGTGCTGTGGACCCGCCTGGCCCCGCAGCCACTGGCCGAGGACGGCCTCGGCGGCATGCCGGACCGCGAGGTGCCGGTGCACTGGGAGTTGGCCGCCGACGAGCGGTTCCGGCATGTGGTGCGCCGCGGGGTCGCGG
This sequence comes from Micromonospora ureilytica, assembly GCF_015751765.1. Taxonomy (NCBI): domain Bacteria; kingdom Bacillati; phylum Actinomycetota; class Actinomycetes; order Micromonosporales; family Micromonosporaceae; genus Micromonospora; species Micromonospora ureilytica. The sequence goes on along the minus strand of NZ_JADOTX010000001.1, from coordinate 149,274 downwards.
TCGCCCGCACCCGCTCGGCGCACAGCGTGCACGTGGAGTTGGCCGGCCTGCTGCCAGGGCGCGAGTACTTCTACCGGTTCCGTGCCGAGCGCCACGTCTCGCCGACCGGACGCACCCGCACCGCCCCGGCACCGTGGACCATGCCGGCCGCCCTGGCGATGGGCTTCGCCTCCTGCTCCCAGTACGAGCACGGCTACTTCACCGCCTACCGGCGGCTGGCCGAGACCGAGCCGGAGCTGATCCTGCACCTGGGCGACTACCAGTACGAGTACGCCCCGGACACGTACAACGTCCCCGCTGGCAACCCGCGTGACCACGAGGGACCGGAGACCCGGACGCTGGCCAACTACCGGCAGCGGCACGCCCAGTACAAGACCGACGCCGACCTGCAGGCCGCACACGCGGTGGCGCCGTGGGCTGTGGTGTTCGACGACCACGAGGTGGAGAACAACTGGGCCGACGAGGTGCCCGAGGCGCCGGACCCGGAGTTCCCCGCGCGGCGGGCGGCGGCGTTCCAGGCGTACTACGAGAACATGCCGCTGCGGCGCACCTCGATCCCCCGCGGCATCGACATGCAGCTCTACCGGCGGGTGCGCTGGGGGCGGCTGGCCACGTTCCACATGCTCGACACGCGGCAGTACCGCGACGACCAGGCCTGCGGCGACGGCTACAAGGACTGCGCGGCGGCATCCGACCCGGCCCGGTCGATCACCGGGGCCGAGCAGGAGGCGTGGCTCCTGGACGGCTTCCGTCGCTCGGACGCTCAGTGGGACATCCTGGGCCAGCAGGTCTTCTTCGCTCAACGGGACAACAACTCCGGCCCGCTCACCGTCACCAGCATGGACTCGTGGGACGGCTACGTCGCCTCCCGGGACCGCATCACCAGGGGTTGGTTGGCCGCCGGGGTACGCAACCCGGTGGTGCTGACCGGAGACGTGCACGCGCACTGGGCCAGCGATCTCAAGCTGGACTATGCCGACCCGACCTCGCGCACCGTCGGCACCGAACTGGTCTGCTCCTCGATCACCTCGACGGGTGACGGCGCGGACTCGGCGTCCGGCTCGCACCCGTGGTTCGCGTTCAACCCGCACCTCCGCTTCCAGAACAACCTGCGGGGGTACGTGCGCACCACGATCACCCCGGGACAGCTCACCGCCGACTTCGACGTGCTGCCATACGTCAGTCGGCCGGGCGCGCCCGCGTACACCCGGGCCTCGTTCGTGATCGAGGACCGCGTGCCCGGCCTGCACCAGACGGCGGACAACCCGATCCCGTCAGCGGTCCGCAGCGCCGCGCCGTCCGCGGACCCCGGCCAGCAGACCGTCCAGCAGGAGACCGTCCGTCCATAACCCGCCCGACGCCTCAAGATCCGCGCAGCATCAGGGAACTTGTTGCCTCGCCACGCGCTGAGGCAGCAGTTTCGGGGAGGTTGTGCAGATCTTGAGGCGGGCCGGCGTGCCGGGACGACGGCCGGGCAGGCGGGTGGTCAGCCGGGGAGGAAGGAGAAGCGGACCTGGCGGGTCGGGTTGTCGCCGTTGGTGTCGACGAGGCAGATCGACTGCCAGGTGCCGAGGGCCAGCCGACCGCCGAGGACCGGCAGCGTGGCGTACGGGGGGATGAACGCCGGCAGCACGTGATCGCGGCCGTGGCCGGGCGAGCCGTGGCGGTGCCGCCAGCGGTCGTCGGTGGGGAGCAGGTCGTTCAGGGCACCGAGCAGGTCGTCGTCGGAGCCCGACCCGGTTTCGATGATCGCCACGCCGGCGGTGGCGTGCGGCACGAAGACGTGCAGCAGGCCGTCGCCCTCGCCTGAGACGAACTGCTGGGCCTCCGCTGTGATGTCCCGGACTGTCGGCCGGGACCCGGTCTGGACGGTGATCACGTCGCTGCGCATACGTCGCATTCTGCCGCAGGGCGCGGTCAGGAACTGCCGCCACCGCCGCCGGAGTCGCCGCCGCCGGACCAACCGCCACCGGAGTCACCGCCGGACCAGCCCCAGCCGGACCAGCCTCCGCCGGAGTCGCCGCCGCCGACCGGGTCCGTACCGTCGGAGTTGTCGTGGTCGCCGTCACGCTGGCGGCCGACGTGCCCGCTCCCGGCGTCCCCGGCGGGCATCGGGTAGAAGGGGTACCCGGCGGCGCCGTCGGTGTCCGAACGACGGCGGCGACGACTCTCGGCGCCGCTCAGCCGGGCCGCGCGGTTCGCGTCCCGGAGCAGGGCCGCGCCGAGCACGGCCACCAGGGCGCCGAGGGCCACCAGTCCCACCATCGGCAGGTTGCCGGAGGCGACGGCGACCGCGCCGATGACCAGGCCGACCACCCCGACAACGATCATGCTCGCGGCGACCGCGACATGGCGTCTGTTCATGGTGCTGACGGTAGGAGTGGCGGTCAAACCGCTCACGTTTCACGCGACCGTCGCGCTAAGTTACCGACGAGTACCTGTGTTCAGCATCGCGTCGGGGGGACCTAGACGTGACGACGGGTGCCACCAGGGGGCAGGATGGCGCTAGAGACCTATCCCACACACAACCGAGGGAACGCCTGTGGCTACGGAACGCAAGCGCCCGGTGATCAGCGACGGCCTACCGAGCCAGCTTCCGGACATCGACCCTGAAGAGACAAGCGAATGGGTCGAGTCGCTTGACGGTGTCATCGACGAACGCGGCGCCAAACGCGCCCGCTACGTCATGCTGCGCCTGCTGGAGCGGGCCCGTGAGCGCCAGGTCGGGGTTCCGCCCCTGACCACCACCGATTACATCAACACCATCCCGTCGGAACGCGAGCCCTGGTTCCCGGGTGACGAGCACGTCGAGCGGCGGATCCGGGCGTACGTCCGGTGGAACGCCGCCATGCTGGTGCACCGGGCGCAGCGCCCGGAGATCGGCGTCGGCGGACACATCTCCACCTTCGCCAGTTCGGCGTCGCTCTACGAGGTGGGCTTCAACCACTTCTTCCGGGGCAAGAACCACCCGGGCGGTGGCGACCAGATCTTCTACCAGGGCCACGCCTCCCCCGGCATGTACGCGCGGGCGTTCCTGGAGGGGCGGCTCAGCGAGCACCAGCTCGACGGGTTCCGCCAGGAGCTGTCGCACCCCGGTGGTGGGCTGCCCTCCTACCCGCACCCTCGGCTGATGCCGGACTTCTGGGAGTTCCCCACCGTCTCGATGGGCCTCGGCGGTCTGAACGCGATCTACCAGGCCCGGTTCAACAGGTACCTGCAGCACCGCGGCATCAAGGACACCTCCCAGCAGCACGTCTGGGCGTTCCTCGGCGACGGCGAGATGGACGAGCCGGAGACGCTCGGCGCCATCGGCGTCGCCGCCCGCGAGGAGCTGGACAACCTCACCTTCGTGATCAACTGCAACCTGCAGCGGCTGGACGGCCCGGTCCGGGGCAACGGCAAGGTCATGCAGGAGCTGGAGGCGTTCTTCCGGGGTGCCGGCTGGAACGTCATCAAGGTCGTCTGGGGTCGCGAGTGGGACCCGCTGCTCGCCGCCGACACCGACGGCGCGTTGGTCAACCTGATGAACACCACGACCGACGGCGACTACCAGACCTACAAGGCGGAGTCCGGCGCGTACGTACGGGAGCACTTCTTCGGCCGTGACGCACGGACCCGCAAGATGGTCGAGCCGCTCAGCGACGACGAGATCTGGAACCTCAAGCGGGGCGGGCACGACTACCGCAAGCTCTACGCGGCCTACAAGGCGGCCACCGAGCACACCGGTCAGCCCACAGTCATCCTGGCGAAGACGATCAAGGGCTGGACGCTCGGTTCGCACTTCGAGGGCCGCAACGCGACCCACCAGATGAAGAAGCTGACGCTGGAGGACTTGAAGACCTTCCGCGACCGGCTCTACCTGGACATCCCGGACTCGGCGCTGGAGGACAACCCCTACCTGCCGCCGTACTTCCACCCGGGCGAGAAGTCCGAGGAGCTGGCGTACCTCAAGGAGCGGCGCGAGCAGCTCGGCGGGTACCTGCCGTCCCGGCGGACCAGCACGAAGCGGCTGGCCATCCCGGGCCCGGAGCGGTTCGCCGACATCAAGCGCGGCTCGGGCAAGCAGAAGGTGGCCACCACGCAGGCCTTCGTCCGTCTGCTCAAGGACGTGATGAAGGACAAGGAGTTCGGCAAGCGCTGGGTGCCGATCATCCCGGACGAGGCCCGTACCTTCGGTCTCGACTCGATCTTCCCGACCGCGAAGATCTACTCCCCGCACGGCCAGCGCTACACCTCGGTCGACCGCGAGCTGTTCCTGTCGTACAAGGAGTCGACTTCCGGGCAGATCCTGCACGAGGGGATCAACGAGGCCGGTTCGGTGGCCTCGTTCACCGCGGCCGGTTCGGCGTACGCCACGCACGACGAGCCGATGATCCCGATGTACATCTTCTACTCGATGTTCGGGTTCCAGCGGACCGCCGACGGGCTGTGGGCCGCGGCCGACCAGATGGCGCGGGGCTTCCTGCTCGGCGCCACCGCGGGTCGGACCACCCTCAACGGTGAGGGCCTCCAGCACGAGGACGGGCACTCGCTGCTGATCGCCGCCACCAACCCGGCGGTGGTCGCGTACGACCCGGCGTTCTCGTACGAGATCGCGCACATCATGGAGCAGGGTCTGCACCGGATGTACGGGGACGCGCAGGAGAACGTCTTCTACTACCTGACGGTCTACAACGAGCCGACGCTACAGCCGGCCGAGCCGGCCGACGTGGACGTGGAGGGCCTGCTCAAGGGCATCTACCGTTACTCGCCGGCACCGCAGGTCGACGGTCCGAAGGCCAACCTGCTCGCCTCGGGCACCGGCATGCAGTGGGCGCTCAAGGCCCAGCAGCTGCTCGCCCAGGACTGGGGGGTGGGCGCCAACGTCTGGTCGGTGACCTCCTGGACCGAGCTGCGCCGCGACGCGGTGGAGACCGAGGAGTACAACCTGCTCAACCCGGGCGCCGAGGCGAAGGTTCCGTACATCCAGCAGAAGCTGGCCGACGCGGACGGGCCGAAGGTCGCGGTCAGCGACTTCATGCGCGCGGTACCGGATCTGATCGCCCGCTGGGTACCCGGCGACTACACGTCGCTCGGCACCGACGGTTTCGGCATGTCGGACACCCGGCACGCGCTGCGCCGGCACTTCCACGTCGACGCGGAGTCGATCGTGGTGGCCACGCTGCGGCAGCTCGCCCGCAGCGGCGCGGTGGCGACCACGGTGCCGGCCGAGGCAGCCAAGAAGTACGCGATCGACGACGTCAACGCCGCCCCGGTCGGCGAGACCGGCGGCGACAGCTGACCCAGCACCACTGAGAAGGGCCCGGCGCATCCCCGCGCCGGGCCCTTCTCGGTGTACGGAGCGGCGGTGGTCCGGGGGCCCTGGCGGGGATCCGGACCACCGCCGTCGCGGGTGACGCCGGGAGGATGGGCGCTCGTCAGCCGACGGCGGCCAGGTCGGTGAGCCGGGCCAGCGAGTCCTCCAGGTCGGCGCCGACCCGACGCAGTCCGAGGCGCAGCAGGGCCGCCTTGACCGGGCCGGCCGGCCAACGGACCACGATGAGGCGCACGATGGTCCCGCCCTCCTCCTCGTCTCCGGTGAGCTGGACGTAGATCTCGGTGCGCGCCTCCGCCCGAGATCCGGCGCCCTTGGCCCGTTCCCGCCAGCCGATCAGCGTCGGCTCCTGGTAGGCGATCACCTCGGCCTCATGCGCCGAGCCGCGCCCCGCCTGGACCAGTTGTCGCCGCCCGAAGCCCTCTCCCGAGAGCACTTCGGCCGCGCGGACCCCGGCCAGCCAGGCCGGCAACTGCTCGGCCCGCTGCACGACATCCCAGACCACTTCAATTGGCGCCGCCACGTGCGCACTGCGTTCCACGAGGATCATTTCCGTCTTTCCTCCGGTGAGGACATCCCACGATATCGGCACTCTATGCGCTAAATCGGACTTACCTGGACGGGTTCGGAAAAAGACACGCCGATCAACCATTGCGCAATGCGCCAGACCGGCCTATGGCGCATTCATCGAGAGCGCTCTAAAGTCCCGAACACGTTTCACGTTGACCGGGAGGGCGCATGTCGACAGCACCGATGCCCCAGTTCCCCACCGGCTTCCGCTGGGGCGTCTCCACATCGGCCCACCAGATCGAGGGCGCCACCACTGCCGACGGTCGAGGTCCCTCCATCTGGGACACCTTCGCGCACTCCCCCGGGCGGATCAGCGACGGCAGCAGCGGCGCGGTGGCCTGCGACCACTACCACCGGCACACCGAGGACGTGGCTCTGCTGGCCGGCCTGGGCGTCTCCGCGTACCGGTTCTCCATCGCCTGGCCTCGGATCCAGCCCACCGGCGCCGGCCCGGCCAACGCGGCCGGCCTGGACTTCTACGATCGCCTGGTGGACGAGTTGCTGACCGCCGGCGTCGACCCGGTGGCCACCCTCTACCACTGGGACCTGCCGCAACCCCTGGAGGACGCCGGCGGCTGGCTGCACCGCGACACCGCCGCCCGGTTCGCCGAGTACGCCGAGAAGACCGCCGCCCGGCTCGGCGACCGGGTCCGGCTCTGGATCACCCTGAACGAGCCGTTCATCCACATGAGCCTCGGCTACGGCATGGGCGAGCACGCCCCCGGCCGGACGCTGCTGTTCGACGCCTTCCCGGTCGCCCACCACCAACTGCTCGGGCACGGGCTCGCGGTCGCCGCGCTGCGGGCCCACACCGCCAGCCCGGTGGCGATCGCCAACAACTACTCGCCGGTGCGGGTGCTCGGCGACCGCGACGCCGACCGGGCCGCCGGGGCGGCGTACGAGACGCTGCACAACCGGCTCTTCACCGACCCGCTGCTCGGCCGCGGCTACCCGGAGCTGCCCGGCTTCGACCCCAGCGTCATCCACCCCGGCGACCTCGACACGATCGCCGCGCCGATCGACGTGCTCGGGGTCAACTACTACAACCCCACCGGCATACGGGCGGCCGAGGAGGGCTCACGCCTGCCGTTCGACCTCGTACCGCTGGACGGCTACCCGCGTACCGCCTTCGACTGGCCGGTGGCCCCCGACGGGCTGCGCGAGCTGCTCGGCTGGCTGCGCGACACGTACGGGGACGCGCTGCCGCCCATCGAGATCACCGAGAGCGGCTGCGCGTACGACGACGCGCCCGACGCCGACGGGCAGGTCGCCGATCCGGAGCGGATCGCGTACCTCGACGGGCACCTGCGCGCGGTCCGGGCCGCCATCGACGACGGGGTGGACGTCCGCGGGTACTTCGTCTGGTCGTTGCTGGACAACTGGGAGTGGGCCGAGGGGTTCACCAAGCGCTTCGGTCTGGTGCACGTCGACTACGCCACCCAGACCCGTACGCCGAAGTCGTCGTACACCTGGTTGCGCGACGTGATCGCGGCCAACCGGCTGGGGTCGGCGCGGTGACCACCCTCGACCCGACGCCGGCGTCGCTGCCGGCGGCGCTCGCCGAGCCGACGGTGCCGGTGCGGCGCGGCTGGATCGGCCTGATCTTCGCGGCCAACCTCGGTGTCTGGATGGCGTTCTTCACGCCCATCCAGGTGCTGCTGCCGCAGCAGATCGAGCAGATCGCGCCTGGAGACAAGGAGAACATGCTGGCCGTGGTCACCGGCCTCGGCGCGCTGGCCGCAGTGCTGGCCAACCCCCTAGCGGGCGCGCTCTCCGACCGGACCTGCCTGCGCATCGCCGGCCGCGAGTTCGGTCGACGGCACGTGTGGACGGCGGGCGGGGCCGTGCTCGGCGCGGCGGCCCTGGTGCTGCTGGCCCAGCAACGGACCATCCTCGGGGTCGCCCTCGGCTGGGTGGCCGCGCAGGTCTGCTTCAACGCGATGCTGGCCAGCCTCAGCGCCGCCGTCCCGGACCGGGTCCCGGTGACCCAGCGCGGCGGCGTCTCGGGCTGGGTGGGCATCCCGCAGGCGCTCGGACTGGTGCTCGGCGCGGTGCTGGTCACCGCCGTGGTCACCGGCAACGCCGCCGGCTATCTGGCCATCGCCGTGGCCATCCTGCTGCTGTCGCTGCCGTTCGCGCTGCTCACCCCCGACGAACCGCTGCCGCGTACGCATCGGCCGGTGGTCCGGACGCGGGCGCTGCTGGCCTCGATGTGGATCAGCCCCCGCCGGCACCCGGATTTCGCCTGGGCCTGGATCACCCGGTTCCTGGTCCAGTTGGGCAACGCCCTGGGCACCCTCTACCTGCTGTACTTCCTCAGCGACGGGGTGCGCCACCCCGACCCCGAGGGCGGCCTGCTGGTGCTGATCCTGCTCTACACGCTCGGGATGATGCTGACCGCCGTGGTCGCCGGACGGCTGTCCGACCGCTCCGGCCGCCGCAAGATCTACGTGATCGTCTCCGGGCTGATCATGGCGGTGGCGGCGCTGCTGCTCGCTGTCGCGCCGGTCTGGCCGATGGCCATCGTCGCGGCGCTGCTGCTCGGCGCCGGCTACGGCGTCTACCTCGCGGTGGACGCCGCGTTGATCACCCAGGTGTTGCCCCGGGCCACTGACCGGGCCAAGGACCTGGGCATCATCAACATCGCCAACTCGGCGCCGCAGGTGCTCGGCCCGGCGCTCTCCGCCCCGCTCGTGGTGTACCTGGGCGGCTATCCCACGCTCTACGCGGTCACCGCCGTGGTCACCCTGCTCGGCAGCGCCCTGGTCGTGAAGATCCGCTCGGTGCCGTGAGCCAGGGGGCGGTGGCGGAAAGCAGTCGCGTACCGCCGTAGGCTGGGGGACGTGACAGTACGTGTGCGCTTCGCCCCTTCCCCGACCGGTATGTTCCACGTCGGCGGCGCCCGCTCGGCGCTGCAGAACTGGATCTACGCCAAGCAGCAGGGCGGCGTGTTCGTGCTGCGTATCGAGGACACCGACGCGGCGCGCAACAAGCCCGAGTGGACCGAGGGCATCCTCTCCGCGCTGGACTGGATCGGGATCTCCCGGGGCAGCTACGAGGGCCCGTACTTCCAGTCGGCGAACGCCGGCGAGCACCGGGCCGCCGCCGCGCGCCTGTACGAGTCGGGCCGCGCCTACTACTGCGACTGCACCCGTGAGGACGTGCAGGCCCGCACCGGCTCGCAGTACCAGGGCTACGACGGCTACCACCGCGACCTCGGCCTCGGCCCGGGTGAGGGGCGTGCGCTGCGCTTCCGTACGCCGGACGAGGGCACGACAGTGGTGGTCGACCTGATCCGCGGTGAGCCCACCTTCGAGAACAAGCTCATCGAGGACTTCGTCATCGCCCGGGGCGACGGCTCGCCGGTGTTCCTGCTGGCCAACGTCGTCGACGACATGACCATGGGGATCACCCACGTGATCCGGGCCGAGGAGCACCTGCCCAACACCCCCAAGCAGCAGCTGCTCTGGGAGGCCCTCGGGGTCAAGCCGCCGATTTGGGCGCACGTGCCGGTGGTGGTCAACGAGAAGCGGCAGAAGCTCTCCAAGCGCCGGGACAAGGTCGCCCTGGAGGCGTACCGCGACGAGGGTTACCTCGCCGGGGCGATGCGCAACTACCTCATGCTGCTCGGCTGGGCGCCCTCCGGCGACCGGGAGATCGTGCCCTGGTCGGTCATCGAGGACGAGTTCCGGTTGGACGAGGTCAACCTGTCCTCGGCGTTCTTCGACGAGAAGAAGCTGCGCGCGTTCAACGGTGAGTACATTCGCGCGCTGCCGGTGGCCGAGTTCATCGACGCCTGCCAGCCGTGGCTGACCGGCACCGAGACGATCGCGCCACCGCCGTGGCAGCCGGAGGAGTTCGACGCCGACGCGTTCGCCGCCGTGGCGCCGCTGGCCCAGACGCGGATCGCGGTGCTCAGCGAGATCGTGCCGAACGTCGACTTCCTCTTCCTGGCCTCGCCGCTGATCGACGAGGCCGCCTGGACCAAGACGATGAAGGACGGCTCCGCCGAGCTGCTGGACGACGCCGTCGCGGCGTTCGAGGCGCTGGAGTCCTGGGATGCCGAGTCACTGAAGTCGACGCTGGAGGCGGTCGGCGCCGAGCGGGGCCTCAAGCTCGGCAAGACGCAGGCGCCGGTGCGGGTCGCTGTCACCGGCCGCACCGTGGGTCTGCCGCTGTTCGAGTCGCTGGAGGTGCTCGGTCGCGAGCGCAGCCTGACCCGGATCCGCGCCGCCCGCCTGCGCCTGGTCTGACTGTCGCTCGCTGGCCCGCCACGGGCGGGTCGCTGGCATCGCGCTGCCTTTGCTCTGCACCCCAATAGGCACCGGTCACAGACCGTAGCCGTCGCATCCGCGGGTGCAGAGCAAAGGATGGCTCGCGCACCTGAACCACCGGGAGCGGTGGGGGTAGCAGAGGATCACCCGACCCGCCGCCGGCGGCGGAACACGAGGCCGGCCGCGAGGGCAGCGAGCAGCACCAGGCCGCCCAGCGCCCAGAACCACAAGCGGCCGCCCGAGTCGGACTGCTCCCCGGCCGCCGGCACAGCGGACACCGTCGGGCTGCCGGTCGACGCCGACGAGGGCCCGACGGTGGGCGAGCTGACGGCGGCCGACGGCGAGGCGGACGGGTCGGCGGCGGTGCCGGTCGTGAGGGTGAAGCGCACCTCGCCCTTCACCGGATGCCCGTCGGACGACGCGAGCTGGTAGCCGACGACGTAGAGCCCCGCGGCGGCCGGCTTGAACGGCACCCGCACCCGACTGCCGTCGAAGGCGGGAGTCCCGCCGGCGACCACATTGTCCGGTCCGGTTATTGTGATCTTCGTCGTAGTCGGCGACGGCTTGGCGAGGAACCGCAGCTCGACCCGGGCGGGTGCCGTCGCCACGCGGGCGCCGTCGCGCGGGTTGCTGCCGGTCAGCTCGTTGTGGGCGGCGGCCGGTGTCGCCGGCACCAGAAACGACACACCGAACGCCACGCCGAGCACCACTGGCATGACCCGCACCGTACGTGTAACCCTGCCCCCCATGAACCCCTCCGTAAGGGTACGATCCGCCCGCTGATCAAACGGCTCCTCACTAGTCGAGCAGAGATCGCAGATAGTTCCAAATACTGTTCCAAAAGCTGCAACTCATCGACGTTCTGCGGAGTCTGTAGGAGTGGACGCGACCATCTGGTCGATGCCACACCGGGCAGGTCGGTCCGGACGTCACGACGAAGCCATCCATCGAACGGGGCGAGGAGGCGGGATGGTCCGACACATGAGGCGGTTGGCCACCGTGTTGGCGGGCACGCTGGCGGCGGCGCTGCTGTCGCTTGGCACCGCCGGCTCGGCCTCGGCGGCACCGAAGCCTCCACCCGCCGGAGTGGACATCACCGGCACGGGGCTGTCCGCGCCGGTGCGGATGCACGAGGACACGGAGCCCGCCCTCGTGGGCGCGGTCATCGACCAGGTCAACTTCCTTGGTCGCACCGGCATGCCGACCGGTCCGAAGGCGGCCAGCCTCGGTCCGAAGTACACGGTCGTGGTGCTCGCCGGCGAGACGCCGAAGCAGACGTACGACCTCTATCCCAAGGCGGTCGGTGGCCCTCGCGTCTACCGGCCGGCCAAGCAGCCGGACGGCCGCAAGACCAGCGCCGGCTGGTTCCTGGGTCGGCTCAGCATGTCCGAGACCCTGCGCACCGCAGGTGTGCCGCTGGAGCGGCAGTTCGACACTGTCAGCGGCGGCGCGGGCGGCGGCGAGCGGGTGCTCCCGGAGGACACGCTCGACCCGGCGAAGGACCTCGACGAGGCGCTCGGCGACCTGCAACGCCTGCTGTTGCTCAACGTCGGCGTGATGCTGACCATCACTGTCGGCCTCGCCGGGATCGCCCTACTGATCCGCCGCCGCACGCGCTGAGCTGGCGCGTGCACTGAGCTGACGCACGCACTGATCAGTGAGTGCGTCGGCGGTGATCAGCACCAGCGGCGCGGTGGGCGCTCCCGGCGGGTGGCCCGTGGCCGCGGCCGAACTGGGCCGTGCCGATGCGCCCCGGCCCAGCCGGGAAGTTCGCTGAGGCAACCAGCGGGAACGTCGGAGTCGGGCTCGGCGAGGGTGTTGGGCTCGCCGGAGCGCTGGCGCGGAAGCGGGACGTCATCATCGGCCCGGCCGGCGAGCGGCTCCACCGGGTGCGCTGGCGCGCCACCGACCGCCCGGCGGTGCTTGCCAGCCGCCTGCGGGTCGTGGTGCCCCGGCCGGCAGGGCTCGCCCTGGGCGCAGCCGTGTTCGGCCTCCCCGTGCGCCATTCCCGGTCTCCTCACGCTCGCCTCATTCTCGGATGCTCCCCCCGAGGTGCCCTGTCACCGTACTGGCCGGGACCGACGGGCCGCGCGCAGCGTACCCGGGGTCCGGACCGGCAGGTCCTCGAAGACGCTGGTGAGCGCGGGACCCGGTAGCGCAGTTCACAGCTTCTTCCCACACCGTTCACCCGCCGCGTCACGGCTGAGGCGCACCGGCGGCCGGAGAGGGTTCGCGTACCCCTTTCGGCGCATGGCGGTGCTGCCGAGGTCCTCCCCCGGTCGGAGTTCGGCGGGCGACGGTTGTGGTGGGATCGGGGCATGCGTGCGCCACCGTGGCTCGACTCCGGCACCCTCGGCCGTGACCTCGTGCTGGCCGGCGCGTCGCTGGCCGGTGGCCTGGTGCTGTACGCCCTGGGTTGGCAACCGCAGGTCCGTCCGCACGCGCAGGTGCCGTCGGCGTTGTTCCTGCCGCCGTTGGTGGCGGTGTGCGTCGCCGTCGGCCTTCGGCGGGTCGCACCGCGCGCCAGCCTGGCCGTGGGGACCGCAGCGCTGGTGGTGGACGCGGTGCTGGGCAGTTCGCTGGGCACGGTCCTGGTCTACACGCAGGTGCTCTATGACGCCTGCGTGTACGGCCCGCCCCGGCTGTGGCGGTGGTTGCTGCGCATCACCGTGGCGCTGAGCCTGCTCGGGGTGACCGCCGGCGTGGTCGGGTACGGCCACTGGCGCGGGGCTGCGTTCGGCGTGCTGGTGGTGCTCGCCGGGGTGCTGCCGGTTCTGACCGGCATCAGTGTGCGGCAGTACCGCGACCAGGCCGCCGCCGAGCGGGCGCGGGCCGAGCAGACCGCCCGGCTGGTCGAGTTGGACCGTCGGCAGGCGGTCAGCGCCGAACGGGCCCGGATGGCCCGGGAGTTGCACGACGTGGTCGCGAACCACCTCAGCGCGGTGGCCATCCACGCCACCGCCGTGCTCTCCGTACCCGGGTTGGATCGCGGTCAGGTGGAGTCGGCGTTGCGGGTGATCCGGGAGAGCAGCGTGCAGGGGCTGGCCGAGATGCGTCAGATGATCGAGGTGCTGCGCGAGCCCGGGACCGCTGGCGAGCCGGGTACGCCGGAGGTGGTCACCGCGCGGCTGTCCGAGGCGGACGGACTGGTCGAGCGGGTCCGGGCGGCCGGTCTCGCGGTGCGGGTCCGGACCGATGGCACGCCCGGCGCGTTGCCGGTGGGGGTGGACCTCGCCGCGTACCGGATCGTGCAGGAGTCGCTGACCAACGCGCTCAAGCACGGCACGGGTGAGGCGGAGTTGACGATCGCGTACCGGCCGGCCGAGGTGGTGCTGACGGTGGAGAACCCGGTGCGCCGGGGCGAGGCCGGGCTGCCGGGCGCCGGGGCCGGGTTGATCGGCATGCGGGAGCGGGCCACGCTGCTGGCCGGCCGGTTCACCGCCGGGCCGCGCGACGGTCGCTGGCAGGTGCGGGCGGCCCTGCCCACCGGGGAGGGCGGGTGACCGGGGCGGCGCGGCCACCGGGCGACGCGGGCGCGGCGACGGTACGGGTGGTGCTCGCCGACGACCAGCCGGCGGTACGGGCCGGGCTGGCCCTGATCCTGAACGGCTCACCGGGTGTCGAGGTGGTAGGCGAGGCGGCCGACGGGGACGCCGCGGTGCACCTGTGCCGGGAGTTGCGCCCCGACGTGGCGGTGTTGGACGTGCGGATGCCCCGCCGGGACGGGATCTCCGCGACCCGGGCGATCGTCACCGACGAGCTCGCCGACGTGCTGGTGCTCACCACCTTCGACCTGGACGAGTACGTCTTCGGGGCGTTGCGGGCCGGCGCGGCCGGGTTCCTGCTCAAGGACACCGACGCCGACGGTCTGGTCAGCGCGGTGCGGACGGTGGCGCGGGGGGACGGGTTCATCGCGCCCACTGTGACCCGCCGGCTGATCACCGCGTTCGCGGCCACCGCGCCGGGCGCGTCGGCGGACGCCCGGGCCGCGCTGGACACCCTCACCCCGCGCGAGCGTGACGTGCTGGCGTGCCTCGGGTTGGGCCTGTCCAACCAGCAGATCGCCGATCGGCTGGTGCTGGCGGAGAGCACCGCCAAGACCCATGTGAGCCGGATCCTCGCGAAGCTGGACCTGCGTAGCCGGGTGCAGGCCGCGATCCTGGCCCAGGAGGTGGGCCTGCCCCCTCCCCCGCAGCCGTGAGACCGGCCCGTTGGGCGCGTGGACGGCGGCCGGCGGACCGGTGCCGACGTGGTTGGCCTGCTCACGACGTGTCAGGCTAGGGCGGTGAGCACGCCGGGCGGTGGGAAGTTGTCGGCCACGCTGCGCCGGATCGAACGATCGGCGGGGGCGTTGGCCACCTCCAGCGTGGCCCGGATGGACGAGACGCTGCCCTGGTTCCGGGCGCTGCCGGCCGACCAGCGCTCCTGGGTGATGCTTGTCGCGCAGGCGGGCGCGAGGTCGCTGGTGCAGTGGCTGCGCGAGGGCGGCGGCACTGCGGACAGCACCCAGGAGGTCTCGGACGAGGTCTTCGACGCCGCCCCGCAGGCACTGGCCCGGTCGATCACCCTCCAGCAGACCGTGGCGTTGATCAAGGTGACGATCGACGTGGTCGAGGAGCAGGTGTCGCACCTGGCCGCCGAGGGCGAGGAGCAGCAGCTGCGCGAGGCGGTGCTGCGCTTCTCCCGGGAGATCGCGTTCGCCGCCGCCCGGGTGTACGCGCGGGCCGCCGAGTCGCGCGGCGCCTGGGACGCCCGGTTGCAGGCGCTGCTGGTCGACGCGTTGTTGCGCGGTGACTCGCCGGACGTCCTGGCCAGTCGGGCCGCCGCGCTCGGCTGGACGGACGCGCCGCCGGTGGCGGTGGCGGTCGGTCGGTCGCCCGGCGGCGAGGTCTCGGCGGTGCTGCACGTGGTCTACCGGCAGGCCCGCCGGATCGGTGTGGAGGTGATCGGCGGCGTTCACGGCGACCGGCTGGTGATCGTGCTGGGCGGCGCACCGGACCCACTGACCGCCACCGCGAAGCTGTTGAGCGCGTTCGGGGACGGCCCGGTGGTGGTCGGTCCCGCCGTGCCGAGCCTGGACGAGGCGACCGAGTCGGCGCGGGCCGCGCTGTCCGGCTTTCGGGCCGCCCCGGCCTGGCCCAGCGCGCCCCGGCCGGTACCGGCCGCGGATCTGCTGCCGGAGCGGGCCCTCGCCGGTGACGCGGAGGCCCGTCGGCGGTTACGCCATGACGTGTACGCGACGCTGGTGCGCGCCGGCGGGGAGCTGCTGGCGACCCTGGACGCCTTCCTGGCCGCCGGTGGCACGCTGGAGAGCGCGGCTCGGGCACTGTTCGTGCACCCGAACACGGTGCGTTACCGGTTGCGCCGAATCGCCGAGGTGACCGGGTTCTCGCCGCTGTCTCCGCGCGACGCGTTCGCCCTTCAGGTCGCGCTGACAGTGGGTCGATTGGATCCGGTTGCCCCGCTGACCTCGCCGGTCCCGACTCAGACAATCACCCCGGCCGCTCGGAAATCCGCCCAAACTGAGGATGATCCCCGCCGATCTTTGTAGGAAACCTCCAAAGGTCCTAGTGCGGTTTGGTCGAAGGCGGCACCGCGTTACCCGCCCGTATCCGGGAGAGTCATAGGCGTGCTCGCCGTACTTAGTCCCGGCCAGGGTTCTCAGAAACCCGGCTTCCTGACCCCCTGGCTCGACCTGACCGGCACCGAGGCGCGACTGCGCGAGTGGTCGGCGTTGGCCGGGGTCGACCTGCTGCACCTGGGCACCGCCGCCGACGCCGACGAGATCAAGGACACCGCACGCACCCAGCCGCTGCTGGTGGCCGCGGCGTTGCTCGCGGCCGAGCACCTGCCGCTGGACGACGTCGCTCTCACCGCCGGCCACAGCGTCGGCGAGTTGGGCGCCGCCGCCCTGGCCGGTGTGCTGTCGGCCGACGCCGCGATCACCCTGGCCGGCGTACGCGGCCGGGAGATGGCCGCCGCGTGCGCGCTGGAGCCGACCGGGATGGCCGCGGTGCTCGGCGGTGACCCCGACGAGGTGATCGCCGCGATCGAGGCGAACGGGCTCTACCCCGCCAACCGCAACGGCGCCGGGCAGATCGTCGCCGCGGGCGCCCTGGACGGGCTCGACAAGCTCGCCGCCGCGCCGCCCGCCCGGACCCGGATCATCCGACTCCAGGTGGCCGGCGCGTTCCACACCCCGTACATGGCTCCGGCCGAGACCGCGCTCGCCGCGGAGGCCGCCGGGATCACCCCCGCCGACCCGACCAGGACCCTGCTGTCGAACCTCGACGGCACCGCTGTCGACGACGGCGCGGCCATGGTGCAGCGCCTCGTCCGCCAGGTCACCGCGCCGGTGCGCTGGGATCTGTGCATGCGTACGCTGGCCGACCTCGGGGTCACCGGCGTGATCGAGCTGCCCCCGGCCGGCACCCTCGCCGGCCTGGTCAAGCGGGAACTCAAGGGCGACGGCGCCCCGGAGATCGTCACCCTCAACACCCCGGACGACCTGCCGGCCGCACGGGACCTGATCGCCCGTATCGGAGGTCGTTCATGACTGGCAGTCGCATCGTTTCGATGGGGCACTACCAGCCCTCCCGGGTGGTGACCAACGACGACATCGCCCAGCTCGTCGACACCAACGACGAGTGGATCCGCGACCGGGTCGGCATCGTCAGCCGGCGGATCGCCGACACCGAGACGGTCGCCGACATGGCCGCCGCGGCCGCCGGCAAGGCGCTGGCCAACTCGGGCCTGACCGCCGCCGACATCGACCTGGTCGTGGTCGCCACCTGCTCCTCCATCGACCGCAGCCCCAACGTGGCCTGCCGGGTCGCCGCCAAGCTGGGCATCACCGCCCCCGGCGCGTTCGACCTCAACACCGCCTGCTCGGGCTTCGCGTACGCGTTGGGCACCGTCGACCACGCCATCCGGGCCGGGGCGTCGCGCAACGCGATAGTCATCGGCGCGGAGAAGCTGTCCGACTTCACCGACTGGACCGACCGCTCCACCTGCATCATCTTCGCGGACGGAGCCGGTGCCGCGGTGGTCTCCGCCACCACCGACGACGAGCCGACCGGGATCGGCCCGGTCGTCTGGGGTTCGGTGCCGGACAAGAGCGACGCGGTGCGCATCGAGGGTTGGCGCCCGTACATCCAGCAGGAGGGGCAGGCGGTGTTCCGCTGGGCCACCACCGCTATCGCACCGCTCGCGCTACAGGCCTGCGAGCGGGCCGGGGTCGACCCGTCGGAGCTGGCCGCGTTCGTGCCGCACCAGGCCAACGCCCGGATCATCGACGGCATCGCCAAGCGGCTCAACATCCCCAACGCGATCATCGCGAAGGACATCGTCGAGTCCGGCAACACCTCCGCGGCGAGCGTGCCGCTGGCCCTGTCCAAGCTGGTCGAGCGCCGGGAGGTGCCCTCGGGCGCGCCGGTGCTGCTGTTCGGCTTCGGCGGTGGCCTGACCTACGCCGGTCAGGTCGTCCGCTGCCCCTGATGACCCCCTCGGGCGCGTACGCGTCGAGGAGTGGCGGTCGGCGACGCCGGCCGCCGGAGAACCCCGATGAAAGGAACCAACCGCAATGACCCGTGACGAGATCACCACCGGCCTCGCCGAGATCCTCGAAGAGGTTGCCGGAGTGAACCCGGACGACGTGGCCGAGGGGAAGTCCTTCACCGACGACCTCGACGTCGACTCGCTCTCCATGGTTGAGGTAGTGGTCGCGGCCGAGGAGAAGTTCGGCGTCAAGATCCCGGACAACGAGGTGCAGAACCTCAAGACCGTCGGCGACGCTGTCAGCTACATCGCGGCGCAGTCCTGATCATGACTCGTCCTGACGTCGTCGTCACCGGGCTCGGCGCGACGACCCCGCTTGGCGGGGACGTCGCGTCGACCTGGGACGCAATGCTCGCCGGCCGCTCCGGGGTGAGTGCCCTCACCCAGGAGTGGGCCGCGCAACTGCCGGTCCGGATCGCCGCCCAGTTGGCCGTGGAGCCGTCCGAGGTGCTGGACCGGGTCCGCCTGCGCCGCCTGGACCGTTCCGAGGCGATCGCGATCATCGCGGCGCAGCAGGCCTGGGCGGACGCCGGCCTTGCCGGCTCCGACCTCGACGGGGAGCGGTTGGCCGTCAGCGTCGGCTCCGGCATCGGCGGTGCCACCACCCTGCTCGCCCAGGACGACATCCTGGAGGCGTCCGGGCCACGGCGGGTCTCTCCGCACACCATCCCGATGCTGATGCCGAACGGTCCGGCCGCCTGGGTCGGGCTGGAGCTGGGCGCCAAGGCCGGCGTGCACTCGGTGGCCAGCGCCTGCGCCACCGGCGCCGAGGCGATCGCCCTCGGGCTGGACATCATCCGCTCCGGCCGGGCCGACGTGGTGGTGGCCGGCGGCACCGAGGCGGTCATCCACCCGCTGCCGATCGCCGGCTTCAGCTCGATGCGCGCCATGTCGACACGTAACGACGACCCGGAGCGGGCCTCCCGCCCGTGGGACCGGGGCCGGGACGGCTTCGTCCTCGGCGAGGGCGCCGGCATCGTGGTGCTGGAGCGGGCCGAGCACGCCGCGGCCCGGGGCGCCCGGGTGTACGCGCGTCTCGCCGGCGCCGGCATCACCTCCGACGCGTACGACATCGTGCAGCCGCACGCCGAGGGCGAGGGCGCCATCCGGGCCATCGCCAAGGCGATCGCCGACGCGGACATCGCCAAGCGCGACATCGTGCACGTCAATGCGCACGCCACCTCGACCCCGGTCGGGGACATGCTGGAGATCGGCGGGCTGCACAAGGCGCTCGGCGACCACCCGGTGCTGTCCGCGACGAAGTCGATGACCGGTCACCTGCTCGGTGCGGCCGGCGCGCTGGAGTCGATCGCCACCATCCTGGCGATCCGCGACAGTGTCGTCCCTCCGACGATCAACCTTGACGACCCGGAGCCAGGCCTCACCCTGGATGTCGCCGCGCACAAGGCCCGCCACATGGACATCCCGGCCGCGTTGAACAACGCGTTCGGCTTCGGCGGCCACAACGTGGCTCTCGTCTTCGCCCGACCCTGAGATATCCCGCGCAAGGGCCTCTCCTCGTCGAGGAGGGGCCCTTGTGTCGTTCAGCCCCGGTTGCGGGGGTGCTGCTTCGCGGTGCGCTCGTTGCCGTGGCGGTAGTTGCCGGTCCAGCGGGCCATCACCAACTGCGGGTCGTCGTCGACCTCGGCGAGGAACTCCGCGGCCCGAGCGCCACGCAGTGTGCCGGCGACCCGTCCGTGGTGGGTGATCACCACAGTGCCGTCGGCCCGTTGCACGTGCCGGAATCCTTCTGCCGCTCCCATGGGTGGAGGCTGTCAGACCGGCCGGGGGCGGGGCGACCCGATTTCCGTGCGAGGGCTCGCGAAGGGCGAGTGAGGGGCGCTGATCCGGCCGCGCCCGGCTGGTCAGGTGCGACAGGTCGTCGCGGGCAGTCCGGGGACGGCCACCGGTGACCGGCCGCCCGGCTGGGCCTTGCCGGCGAGCACGGCCGCCAGGGCGGTCATCGACGCCCGGCTGGAGGAGTACGTGGCCAGCAGCGTCGGTGACTTGGCGTCGGCCAGCACGTACGGGGTGTCCATGGCGACCGTGACCGCCGCGTCCGGGCTCAGGTCCTTGGCGCCGTCGCCGTAGCCCACCAGGTGCACGATCGTGCCGCCGCTGGGCTTGACCTGCACCCCGGCGGCGGTCAACGCGGCGGTGAGAGTGGCCCGGGTGCCGTCCCGACCGCCGGACGAGGTGACGGTGACCGGCCCGCGTACCGCTTTGCCGCAGGCGCCCCGCAGCACGGTGACGGCGGCGGCGGCCAGCGCGTCGGCCGCCGCCCGGTGCGCCGGGATGTTGAGCGTGGACATCTGCGCCGCCGGCAGGTCCGCGAGCTGGAACTTCATGGTCAGCACCCGGGTAACCGCCTCGACCAGCCGGGTCCGGGGCAGCGATCCGCCGCGCAGCGCGGCGAGCAGACCGTCGTACGCCTGACCGACGTTCGGGGTCATCAGGATGAGGTCGTTACCGGCATTGAGCGCCCGGACCGCCGCCTCGCCGGGAGCCCAACGCTTCGCGGGCGGCATGTTCATGCCATCGGTGATCACCACGCCCTTGAAGCCGAGTTGGCCGCGCAGCACGTCGGTGAGCAGCTTGTGCGAGAACGTCGCCGGGGTCCCCGGGTCGATCGCGCGCGCGTCCAGGTGACCGGACATCACGGCCATGGCGCCCGCGTCCATACCGGCGGTGAACGGCGGCCACGCGCCGCTCTGCAACGCCGCGGCGGACTGGGTGAGCACCGGAAGGTCCTGGTGCGAGTCGTCGGCGCTGTGGCCGTGCCCGGGGAAGTGCTTCAGGGTGGCCGCGACCCCGGCCGCCTGGAGGCCACGGACCGCGCCGCCGACCTGCGCGGCGGCCTGCTTCGGGTCGGCGCCGTACGACCGGGAGCCGATCACTGTGCTGCGGGTGGCCAGCACGTCGGCCACCGGGGCGAAGTCGATGTTGATGCCCATCGCGGCCAACTCGGTGCCGGCGGCCCGCCAGGCGGCCTCGGTGAGCTTCGTGTCACCGGCCGCGCCGGCCGCGAGGGCGCTGGGCAGCACGGTGACCCCGTCGCTGACCCGGGTGACGACGCCGTACTCCTGGTCGGTGCCGATCAGCAGCGGCGCGGGGCCGGCGGTGAGCCGGCCGGCGGCCGCACGCAGCCCGGTGGTGAGCTCGTGCACCTGCTTGGGATTGTCGACGTTCGTGGTCTCCTGGTTGCCCTTTGTCGGGTCGTCGGCGCTGAAGCCGACCAGGATCAGGCCACCCAGTCGGTACTTGGCGATCATGTCGGCGGGGGTGTCGACCCCGGCGAGGGCCTGGTTACCGGCCGCCGAGCCGGCGGAGACCTTCGTCGCCGAGTCGCCGTAGGCGTACGGCATCAGCACCTGGCCGACCAGGTCTTCGTCGGACAGCGTCGCCACCAGCGCGGCGGCGCGGCCGGCGGGGTCGCCGGCCGGCGGCGCGGCCGGGGCGCTCGGGCCGGCGGACGAGGCGGCCGGGCTGGGCGTCGGGGTGGGTCGGGGTGACCCGCCCGAGCAGCCGGAGAGGAGCAGGGCGGTCAGGGTGGCGACAGCGACACGGGCGCGCCACGGGCGATTCGACACGCCGCCCATCCCACCAGTTCCCCCTTATCGGGGCAACTTGACCTTACCGCCCGCCCGCCGCACCGGCGGCGCGCGTGCACGTCGCCGCCTCGCGGACCGTCGGGGTCAGCCGACCCGAGTGAGCAAGGTCACCGGGGCACCGTCGCCGGCATACCGGTAGGGCTCCAGGTCAGCGTCCCACGCCGTGCCGAGCGCCTTGTCGAGGGCGTGCGCCAACGCCTCCGGGGCCCGGGAGGCCGCCATCAGCGCCCGAAGGCGGTCCTCGCCGAGCTGGATGTCGCCGGCCACGCCGACCGTCGCCCGGAACAGGCCACGAGCCGGCACGTACATGAAGCGCTCACCGTCGGCATTGGGACTCGGTTCCTCGGTGACCTCGAAACGGATCATGGGCCACTGCCGTAGGGCAACAGCCAGCTCGGCGCCCGTCCCCGGACGACCGGTCCACCCGCACTCGGCCCGGCGTGCGCCGGGGTCGACGGGCTGAGCCGTCCACTGCAGGTTGACCGGCGCGGCTAGGACGCGCGCGATCGCCCACTCGACGTGCGAGCACACGGCGAGCGGGGTCGAGTGGACGTATACGACGCCACGCGTTGGCACGGTGACCTCCCGGGAGAGCGAGGTGCGTCTTCCCCTACGACCTCGTCCACCCAGGTGGCTGCTGCAACACATGATGACTCCTGTGACGCGTGGTGCGCCAGGGAATCGGAAAAAACGCCGGGTGGAATAGCCGGACGGGTGGTCGCCGTTGCCTCTCAGGACACCGCGACGACCAGCATGATGTCGTGGTCCTGTACAGTTCCACCGGCGGCTTATGCCGCGTTACACCTTCGCGGGCCGAGTCACGTACGACCCGCACACAGCCCCCGGACGTCCAGTCCTCCCGTACGTCTTGCAAGGAGTACCTCCGTGGCGAGCAACACCTCTAAGACCGCGCGCGCGTCCGTCCGGGCCGGCCAGGCTGGCCAGGGTGGCGCCCTCAGCGTGCTGGGCGAGTTCAAGTACCTCATCCCGCTCAACGGCGGCAAGCACGCCTACGTGCGGAACCTGACCAACGGCAAGACCGCGCACCTGCGCACGGACTCCGACGCCTTCGTCGAGGAGATCCGCGTGCTGGCCACCGCCGGCCACGCCGCCAAGATCCGGGCGGAGATCAACAACCTGGCTGCCACCCACCCGGGTGACGGCTGGGAGGCCACCGAGAAGCGCCTGGTCGCGGCCGGCGTCTTCGAGGGCTGAGCCCTCCCCCACCGCACCAACCGAAACCGCCCGTCGGGAACTCCCGGCGGGCGGTTTCGTACGTCCACGGTTGGGTCAGCCTGGATCGAGCAGGGCGACCTCGCCGGTGGCCAGGTCGTAGAGGCCGCCGACCACTGCCACCCGGCCGGCGGCTACCGGCCCGGCCAGCAGGTCGTCCTCGCGCAGGGTGCGCACCGTGCGCCGGACGTGTCGGCGGATCGCCAGCGGCCGCACCGCCGGATCGTCGATCCCCGCCTCGGTGACCGCCGGGGCGATCTCGTCCACCAGGTACGCCAGAGACCCCCCGGGACGCTGCCCGGTGCGCAGCGCCTCCACCGTGGCCTCCACCGCGCCGCACCGCTCGTGGCCGAGGACCATCACCAGCGGTACGCCGAGCTGGCCGACCACGTACTCGATCGAGCCGCAGACCGCGCGATCGAGCACGTGCCCCCCGGTACGGATCACGCAGATCGCACCGAAGGTCTGGTCGAAGATCGCCTCCAGCGGCACCCGGGAGTCGATGCAGCCGAGCACCACGGCGTACGGCTGCTGGTCGCCGGAGGCCGCCGCCGCGGCGGCCGTGACGTCGTGTCCGTGCACCGGCTGACCGCTGACGAACCGCCGATTGCCGGCGAGCAGATCGGCCAGCGCGGCGCGCGGCGTACCGCCGGCCTGCCGCCCCTGCCCCGACGTCGCGCCCATGGGCGCCCCCGACGACCCCATGCCGTTCAGCTTGGCCCGCCGCCGTCCAGCACGGGCGAGGTCGGGAATCTTCGCCACGGTGCGATTGGCGTGGTGTCGTGGCGGGTAGCCGGTGTGTTACCGCCGGGTATCGGAGGTGCTGGTGGTGCTGGGTCGGCCCTGGGGAGGTGGCGATGCCGGAGCGGTTCGAGGTCGGTCTGCCGGACGGCGTACGGCTCAACGTCGAGGCGACGGGCCCGACGGACGCCCAGGTCACCGTCATCCTGCTGCACGGCTGGACGCTGGACGGGCGCGCCTGGCACCGGCAGGTCGACGCACTCACCGCGGCCCCGTTCGGTGGTGCGGTGCGGGTGGTCGCGTACGACGCTCGGGGGCACGGCCGGTCCAGCTGCATGGCGCTGCCCACGGCGACAGTGGCCCAGTTGGGTGACGACCTGGCCGCGGTGATCGACGCCGTGGCGCCGACCGGCCCGGTGGTGCTTGTCGGGCACTCGATGGGCGGCATGACGATCATGGAGTACGCCCACCGCCACCCCACGCACTTCGCCGCCCGTACCGCCGGCCTGGTCTTCGTCTCGACCACCGCCGAGGGACACACGCACACCGTCTACGGGCTCTCGCCACGGATCGCCCGGTTGATCCGGCTGGCCGAGACGACAGGCGCCGGCGTGCTGGCCCGGTGTGGCTCGTGGCGGGCGCCCCGGGCACTGCTGAACGCGCTGCAACCGAGCATCCGGTGGATGCTCTTCGGTGACAGCTGCGAGCCGGCCGACATCCGCCTGGTGACGTCGGCGGTGGCTCGGGCCTCGCTGCGCTCGATCGGCGGGTTCCGGGCCTCCATCGGCACCCAGCACCGACTGGACACCCTCGCCGCGTTGGCCCACCTGCCGGCCGCCGCCCTGGTCGGCGACCGGGACCGGCTGACCCCACCGCCGTGCGCCGAGTCGATCGCGGCCGCTCTGCCGGCCACCGAGCTGACCGTCTGCCCAGGTGCCGGGCACATGCTGATGATGGAACGCCCGGACGAGGTCAACGCGGCGCTCACCGGGGTTCTGCGCCGGGTGCTCACCGAAGCGCCGCACGCGATCACCGCCGAAACGGGTGCGTGAGCACGTTCCCGCACCTCGGGCGCGGCGGGTCGGGCCCAGGGCCGTACTCTTCTCGGTTGGCCCGCGCGGTTCCCGCCGCCTGCCGGCGACCTCTGAAGGAGCGTGCGTTGACCGACCAGACCGGCCTGGAGCAGGAGATCGCCGTCGAGCAACGACACCTCGACCGGGTGTACGCCCGACTGGCCGAGCTGCGGCAGTCGGCCGTCCGCGCCGAGCGTGACGGCTACCGGATGGCGCGGGTGGGCACGCACGGCGCGCTGGTCGAGCGCGACGCGATGGTCTTCCACGCAGCGCAGCGGCGGCACACCCTGGACGCCGAGCACGAGGGGCTGGTCTTCGGCCGGCTGGACCTGCGCGACCGTCAGGTGCTGCACGTCGGGCGGCTGGGGATCCGCGACGAGAACGCCGTCACGCTTGTCGTCGACTGGCGCGCGCCGGCCGCCGCCGCCTTCTACCAGGCCACCCCGGCGCAGCCGCTGGACGTGGTGCGGCGCCGCACCATCCAGTCCCGCGCCGAGCGGGTCACCCGGATCGAGGACGACCTGCTGGACCCGACGGCCGCCCCGGAGGGGATGACAGTCGTCGGTGACGGCGCGCTGCTGGCCACCCTGTCCAAGGCCACCGGCCGGGGTATGCGCGACATCGTGGCGACCATCCAGCGGGAGCAGGACGAGGCGATCCGCTCGCCCGGCTCCGGGGTGACGATCGTCGCGGGCGGCCCCGGCACCGGCAAGACCGCTGTCGCCCTGCACCGGGCGGCGTTCCTGCTCTATTCCGACCGCAGCCGCTACGCCGGCGGCGGCATCCTGGTGGTCGGCCCGTCGTCGGTCTTCGTCGAGTACATCGGTTCCGTGCTGCCGTCGCTCGGTGAGGACACCGCGACCCTGCACTCGCTGGGCACCCTCTTTCCGGGGATGACAGCGACCCGCCCCGACCCGCCCGAAGTGGCGGCGGTGAAGGGCTCGCTGCGGATGCGCCGGGTGCTGGAGCGGGCGGCCCGCGACGCGGTGCCGGGCGGCCCGGGTGAGCTACGGCTGCTCTACCGGGGCACTCTGCTGCGACTGGACCGGGCCGCGCTGGACCGGATCCGGGATCGCGCGCTGCAACGCGGCGCGCGGCGCAACGAGGTGCGCCGGGCCGGTTTCGACGGGGTGTTCGCAGCGCTCTGGGCGCAGGCCCGCGAGCTGAGCAGCGGTCGGCTGCCGGAGCAGCCCGCCTTCGAGGCGGAGATCGCCGAGCGGTCGGAGTTCCGGGAGTTCCTCAAGGCGTGGTGGCCTCGGCTGCACCCCCGGCACGTGCTCGGCTGGCTGGCGCAGCCGGATCGGCTGCGCAGGTACGCCGGGGGAATCCTCTCCTCGGCGGAGATCCGGCTGCTCAACGCCGCGTACCGGAACCTGGACTCGGCCGGGCTGACCATCGCCGACGTGGCGCTGTTGGACGAGTTGGACGCGCTGCTCGGTAAGCCCGCGCAGCCGGCTCGCGCGCGACGCGATCCGTTCCAGCTCGCCGGTGGCGTCCGCGAGTTGAGCACCCTCGGCGAACGGCAGCGGGCCGCCCGCGCGGCGGCCCGGGAGCGCCCGGAGGACTACCGGGAGTACGCGCACGTGGTGGTGGACGAGGCGCAGGACGTCTCGCCGATGCAGTGGCGGATGATCGGTCGGCGCGGCCGACTGGCCTCCTGGACCGTGGTGGGCGACCCCGCGCAGACCGCCTGGACCGGCGATCCGGAGGAGCTGAACCGAGCCCGGGACCAGGCGCTGGGCCGGCGTAAGCGACACGACTTCACGCTCACCACCAACTACCGCAACTCGGCGGAGATCTTCGCGGTGGCGGCGGCGGAGATCCGTCGGCTCTACCCCGACCTGCCGCTGCCGACAGCCGTCCGCTCCACCGGGGTCGAACCGGTCGAGCTGGTGGTGCCCCCCACCGGGTTGGAGACCGCGACGGTGGAGGCCGCCGCCGGCCTGCTGGCCGAGGTGGAGGGCACGGTCGGGGTGATCACGCCGGTCCCCCGCCGCGACGAGGTCGCCGGTTGGCTCGGCGCGCTCGGCGCGCCGAGGTTGCAGGTGGTGACCAGCCTGGAGGCCAAGGGCATGGAGTACGACGGGGTGGTGCTGGTCGCCCCGAGCGAGATCCGGGCGGATCCGGGCGCCGGGGTACGCACCCTGTACGTGGCGCTCTCCCGGGCCACCCAGCGGCTCACCACCATCGACCCGACCGGCTGACCTGCGCGGACCGCCGTCGGCGAGAGGCGCTGCACGTACACTTGCACACATAGCGATGTGAGCATACATTTGACCGGGTCCCGGCCAGCGACGGAAGGTGGTTCTCGTGGGCGCAGGTCATGACCACCACCATGGGTCCGTCGCCAATGCCGCACACCAGCACCGGGGTCGACTCTGGGCCGCATTCGGGCTGCTCGCCACCCTGATGGTGGTCGAGGCGGTGGTCGCCCTGCACACCGGCTCGCTCGCCCTGCTCTCCGACGCCGGGCACATGTTCACCGACGTGCTCGGCATCGGGATGGCGCTCGCCGCGATCACGGCGACCCGGCGGGCCACCGGCGACCCGCAACGCACCTTCGGGCTCTACCGACTCGAGGTGCTCGCCGCGCTGGCCAACGCCGTCCTGCTCTCCGGCGTCGCGATCTACGTGGTGATCGAGGCGATCCGCCGTTTCGGCGATCCGCACCAGGTCATCGCCGGCCCGATGCTCGCGGTGGCCGTGCTCGGCCTGCTCGCGAACATCGGCGCCTTCGCCCTGCTGCGCGCCGGGGCCCGGGAGAGCATCAACCTCCAGGGCGCCTACCTGGAGGTCCTCGGCGACCTGCTCGGCTCGCTCGGCGTCATCGGCGCGGCACTGCTCATCACCGTCACCGACTGGTGGTGGGCCGACCCCCTGGTCGCGGTCGCCATCGGCGTGTTCATCCTGCCGCGCACCTGGCGGCTGGCCCGCGCCGCCGTCCGCATCCTGGTGCAGGCCGCCCCTGAGCACCTCCAGGTGACCGCCGTGCACGACCGGCTGGCCGCGGTCCCCGGTGTCGTCGAGGTGCACGACCTGCACGTCTGGACGCTCACCTCGGGCATGGATGTGGCCTCCGCACACCTGACCATGGCACCCGGCGCGGAGGTCGGCGCGGTGCTCACCGCAGCGCGTACGGCCCTGCACGACGACTTCCGCATCGAGCACGCGACACTGCAGATCGAGCCCGGCGCCGACTCCGGAGCGTGTGGCTCCATCGAATGGTGACGGGGCTTTTCGGAACATTGCTCGACTTTCGCCGTAATTTTCCGTGATGACGCACGCACCGTCCGTCACATTGGCTGCAGCGGCCCCATCGGCACCGGTAGGCTCGGTCCCGGCCTCCACCAGGCGGCGCCCTCCCGGCGCCGGTGGTGGTCGCCGCCTAATCGCCCAGCTGGGCGAACCGGGGAACCATGTTTCTGGGGTGCATCCGCGTCAGCGGTAGGGATCTTCCGTCCCGAACCCGTCAGCTAACCCGGTCGGCGGCTGACGGAAGGACATGCTCAGTGGCACCAGCACGACCACCCGCCGCCCGACTGGCGGCCCTGATCGTCGCGATGTTCGCCCTCGGCGTCGCGCTTCCGGCCGGCACCGCCTCGGCCGCTCCCCCAACCGGATCGCGGGCCGCCGCACCCGACTCCGACGAGGAGGGCGGCACCCCGGCGTTGCGCGCCCAACTCGAGGCGGCCAGCAAGGGCTACCTGGACGCGAAGCGCGCCCTGGACACCTCCGTACAACGGCAACAGCAACTCGCCACCCAGCTGAAGACCATCGAGGTCGAGATCGACCAGCGCAGCAGCAAGGTCGGCGAGATCGCCGGGGTGGCGTACCGCACCGGCCGGCTCGGCGCGATGTCGGCGCTGCTCAACAGCAACACTCCCGAAGGCTTCATGGACCGGGCCGCCGCGCTGGACGCGGTGGCCGCCAACGAGGACAGGGTGCTGGGCGACCTGCTGAAGAGCAAGGACCAGGCCAACCGCACCCGGGGCGCCCTGGACGGCGAGATCAACGAACAACGCAAGCAGGTCGCGGTGATGGCCAAGCGCAAGGATCAGGCCGAACGGGCCCTGACCGTGGCCACCGCACCCAAGCCGCAGACCACCGCCGACACCGGTTCCAACCGGGGCACCTCCAGCGCCAACGCGAAGGCCGCACCGCGCAACTCCGACGGCTCCTGGCCCTCCGAGTCGTGCAGCGTCAACGACCCCACGCCGGCCAACGGCTGCATCACCCCGCGCACCCTGCACGCCCTCAACCAGGCCAAGGCCGCGGGCTTCACCCGGTACGTCTCGTGCCACCGCCCCAGCGGCTCCGGTGAACACCCGAAGGGTCGGGCCTGCGACTTCGCCGCACAGAAGAGCGGCTTCGGTGGAGCCGCCACCGGCGGCGACAAGACGTACGGCAACAACCTTGCCGCGTACTTCATCCGCAACGCGGACCGGCTCGCCGTGCTCTACGTGATCTGGTACAAGCAGATCTGGCTGCCCAGCAGCGGGTGGAAGTCGTACAGCGGGGCGCACGGCACCCCGTCGACCGACCACACCAACCACGTACACCTGTCGGTCTACTGACCCACGCGTCGTGATGCCTGTGAGCCATCGGTGATGGCTCACAGGCATCACCTGCGTCCGGGCCGGGCTACGTCGCCGGACGTACCCCTGATGTCGTCGCTCGTCGGACGACCCGGCCGGGGCCGGCGGGCAGCATCGCGGTATGCCTCGGATCCGACCCAGCACCCGCAAGGCGCTGCTCACCCTGCACCTCGTCACCTCACTCGGCTGGCTGGGCACCGACCTGGTGCTGCTCACCCTCGGCATCGCCGTGCAGCGGGGCGCCGACCCGGGGGTGGTCTATCCGGTCACGGCCCTGGTCGGCACGGTGCTGTTCGCGCCGCTGAGCGTCCTGGTCTGGCTGATCGGAGTCGCCAGCTCCCTGCTCACCCCGTGGGGCCTGCTGCGCCACCGCTGGGTGCTGGTCAAGCTCGTGCTCACCACGGTGATGGTCGGGCTGGTGCTGTTTCTGCTCGTCCCGAACCTGCGCCACGCCGGAGCGGTCGGCGCCGCCCTGCCCACACGGGATCGCGCCGACCTGGTCATCGCGCCGGCGGTGTCGACCAGCCTGATGATCATCGCGACCGTGCTGTCCACCTACAAGCCGTGGGGCCGGCGTCCCGCCCCCGCCGGAACCGCACTCGCGGGCCGTAGCCGCACCACCTGATCACATCGGCCGTCGACCGCGCCGGCGTGATCACACGCGGCGCTTCCATGATCGCGCTGCAACCAGGATGTAGTGGCCTCCGGGCGCCGCGAGGCCACTACATCCACGATCGAGCACGACCATGAAGCGGGGCAACGGCCGGGGCGGGTCAGGCCGGGGGTGGGGGGTTGCCGGTGCGGTCGAGGGCGGCGCCCAGGCGGGTGGCTAGGGCTAGGTGAGCGGCCTGGGCCTGGCGGAACGCGTACCGGAACAGTGGCGTCGGGGCGGTCAGGGTGATCTCGACGTCGATGCGGACCAGGCCGTCCGGCTCGGCGCGCAGTCGGGTGTGGTTTCGCACCGTGGTGGCCGGCCACTGGCGGGCCACCATGACGATCTCGTCGGCCTCGCTGATCAGCACGTCCGCGTGGTAGGTGGTCCGGAAGCGCAGCGGGCCGGCCGCCAACCGGTCGTTGATCGTGTAGCTGGCCTGCGCGCCGGGTCGGGGCGGCACCCGGCGGACCCGGACGATCAGCGGATGCAGCTCACCCTGCCTGGTCAGGTCGCTGAGCAGCGCCGCCGCCTCGGCGGGTGAGCATCGGGCCTGAACGGTGTAACTGAAGGTATCGCTGCTGAGCACACCGTCTCCCGCCGTCGTTTGGTCGCCCGATCGTCCCGTACCGATGTCTGGCTGGCAACGCCCGGACGGACACGCACTGTTGTCCCGGCATTCGCACACCGTTCGCACTACGGTCAGCTAACGGGAAATCACCAGCTGTGACGAAGGGTGGATGCATGAAGGGCTACGACCGATGAGCGGGCACGTGATGGTCTTCGCGCCCACTCCACAGCTGACGGTGACCGTGGACCAGCCCAACGACCATCCTGAGCTGCACCTGCACCCCGGCGGTCAGGGCGTCTGGCAGGCCCGGATGGTGATCTCCCTCGGTGTCGACGTGGTGCTCTGCGCAGCCCTCGGTGGCGAGATCGGCCAGGTGCTGGAGCCGCTGCTGGTCAGCGAGGGCGTGGACCTCAAGGTGGTGGTCCGTGACTCCGGTAGTGGTGGGTACGTGCACGATCGCCGGGATGGATCCCGGCAGGAGGTCGCCGACGTGCCCGGACAGCCGCTGAGCCGGCACGAGATCGACGAGCTGTACAACCTCGCCCTCGGCGAGGGCCTGCGGGCCTCGGTGAGCATCCTCAGTGGGCCGAACGAACCCTGGCTCGTGCCCGCCGACCTGTACCGACGCTTCGCCGCCGACCTCGGTGCCAACGGCGGCCGGGTGGTGGTCGACCTCTCCGGCGATCACCTCGGTTCGGTGCTGGAGAGCGGGGTGTTCTTCCTCAAGGTGAGTCACGAGGAGTTGATCCGCGACGGCCGCGCCCGCAGCGACGACACCATGGAGCTGACCCGGGCCATGTACGAACTGCACGCGGGCGGCGCCGAGACGGTGGTGGTGAGCCGGGCCGACCAGCCGGCGTTGGCGCTCATCGACGGGGAGCTGTTCCAGGTCGAGATGCCCCGGCTGGAGGCCGCCGACCCGCGCGGCGCGGGCGACTCGATGACCGCCGGAGTGGCGGCCGTCGTGGCCAGCGGCGGGGACATCCGGACCGCCATCCGCACCGGCGCCGCCGCTGGCGCGCTGAACGTGACCCGGCACGGCCTGGGCACCGGTCGACTGGATTCGATCACCGGCCTGGTGGACCGGGTCCGGCTGGTGCCGGCGGACAGCCGGCAACAGGAACGGACCACCCCCGACGAGTTGGCCGGCCGGGTGGTCGAGCGATGACCCTGCGAGTGCTGATCACCAACGACGACGGGATCGCGGCGCCGGGCATCCAGGCACTGGCCTGGGCGGCCAGGCAGCGGGGCCTGGACGTGGTGGTCGCGGCGCCGATGGAGGAGGCGAGCGGCACCAGCGCCGCGATGAGCGCCCTGGAGCGCGACGGGCGAGTCGTCGTGAACGATCACCCGCTGCCGGACCTGGAGGGTGTGCCGGCGTACGGGGTCGCCGGGTCCCCCGGCTTCATCACGCTGATCGCCCTGCACGGGGCGTTCGGCCCACCGCCGTCGGTGGTGCTCTCGGGTGTCAACCGAGGCGCCAACGCCGGCCGGGCGGTGCTGCACTCCGGGACCGTGGGCGCCGCGTTCACCGCCGCCACGAACGGCTGCCGGGCGATAGCGGTCTCCCTCGACGTGCTCTCGGCCGGCGAGGCGACGGCCGCGAGCGGTGGCGCCGCGGTGGACGCCGCCGCCCGGGTACGCGACGCCGAGCGGCACTGGAGCACTGCGGCGCGGGTCGCCCTGGACCTGCTCCCCCGGTTGACCTCCGCGCCGATGGAGAGCGTGCTCAACGTGAACACCCCGGACCTGCCGCACGGGCAACTGCGCGGGGTGCGGCGAGGCACCCTGGCCAGCTTCGGTCAGGTGCAGATGACGGTGGCCGAATCCGGTCACGGGTTCGTCCGCACGTCGCTGGAGGAGCCGGGGCAGGCCGCACAGCCCGGCACGGACGTGGCGTTGCTGGCCGCCGGGTACGCGTCGGTGACGGCCATCCGAGCGGTCACCGAGGCGACCGACATCGACCTGACCGGCTTGGACGAGCAGCCCTGACGGGGGCGCCCGGCGCGCTCAGGCGCCGGGCAGCACCTCGGGGGTGGCTGCGCCGGCGAAGTAGGGCTCCGGGGCACCGAAGAGGCCGAGCAGGCCGGTCACCCAGAGCTGCCGGTGCACGAACCGGCTCGGCTCGGTGACCACCAGCTTGACGTCGCTGACCTCGGCCGTCTGGAAGCCGGCAACCATGGCGCTGATGCCGACCGAGTCGATGAAGGTGACCAACCTCATGTTGAGTTCGATGCGCAGCGGGCGGCCCTTGGCCAGCACCTCCGCGATCGCTTCGCGCACCTCGTACGCTGTGTCGACGTCGATCTCGCCCCGTGGGGCGATCTCCACGACACCACCGGACAGAACCGACTTCACGATCGACAGGCTCACGCGAGCACCTCCACCCGCCCGTCCCCCGGGCGCCTCATCAGTACGCGGGCCGCGACCGAGAGTATTCCTCCGATGGCCTCGGTCGCCACCCCTCGGGATGAGCAATTCGCGGATCCGGACCCACAAAGCCACCCATATCCGCACTTTTCAGTATCTGATTACTCAAGACTTTTTGTTATTTGAGCATCGGCGATCGGTCGTGACCGACGCGCCGCCGAACCAGGGTAGCGGTCTGGACCCGCCCGACCCGACAACCGGCCCCTGACGTACGCCTGCCCCGTGTGCCGTCGGCGTGTCGCCCACAGCCGGCCGGCGCGGTCCGCGTCCACGGTTGCCGACGCGCCCTAGCATCGACCGGGACACCCGCCGTGACGGAGAGGATCTTCGATGATCAAGCGACTTGCCGGTTTGGCCGGCGTCGGCGTTCTGCTCGCCCTTGTCCTGGCCTGCGGTTTCGGTGGCGGGGGCGACGATGACGATGATGACGACGACTTCGCCCGAGGTGTCTCCGTGTCAGCGGTGCGCTGAGTCGGTGACGCGCCGGGTCATGGTGCGCGGATGACCGGCGCACCGAACTACCGGTGCTCCGCGGAGGTCGGGGTTTGCGGCCGGCTGACGCGGGGCACTGCGGGGTAGGCGACACCGTGACGCGCTGGAAAGACGCCGAGGTCCGAAGTGGCCGGCGGCTTCGGCACCTGAGGAGGTAACCACGATGTTCGGAACCAACCTGCTGGAACGGCGCAGCAAGCCGGAGCGGATCGCGGACCAGGCCTGGGAGCACCTGCTCTCGGCCGTCAGCTACGCCGGAGACAGCGTGCGGGACACCGCCCGCTCGGCCCGCCAGAACAGCAGCGACCTCGCCGACGGGGCGGGTGACCTGGTGGGATCCGCCGCCGACGAGGCGCGACGCCGTGCCTCGCTGGCCTTCGACGCGCTCGCCGGCCGCCAGCCGGCACTGCCCTGGACGCTCCTGATCGGCGCCGCGCTCGTCGGTGCGGCGGTCGGCTGGGCCGTCGGCTCCGCCGCGCGGGCCGCCGGCAGCCGGGACGACCGTGCCGTCGACGACGTGGAGTTCGTCGACGTCGACCGCCCCAGCTCCCCCGCCGTCTGAACCACAGCACCACCGCGGGCCCCGATCGACTCAGGTCGATCGGGGCCCTCCGTGGTGCATGGGGGTGGACCCGGTCCGCCGGGTGCCGGACCCCTCAGGCGGCCCGGCGGACCGGTGTTCGGTGGTGATCCGGGGTCCCGGCCCGGATCACCCGCTCAGCGACTCGTGCAGGTGATGGCGGCCGGGGACGTGTTGGTGCCGGTCCATGAGCCGAGGAAACCGGCGGTGGTGCTGGCCCCGGCGGCGAGCGCGCCGTTCCAGCCGCTGTCCCGGACCGACACGGCGGCCCCGGTCTGGGTGTGGGTGCCGCCCCAGAGCTGGCTGACCCGCTGGCCGTCGGTGAAGGTCCAGCTCAGCGTCCAGCCGGCGATGGGGGCGCTGCCGGCGTTGCTGACCACCAGCTCGGCCTGGAAACCGCCTGACCAGGAACCGGTCACCCGGTAGGTCGCCGCACAACCGGCGGTCGGCGGCGGGGTGGTGGGCGGTGGCGTGGTCGGCGGTGGGGTCGTCGGCGGTGGCGTCGTCGGCGGCGGCGTGGTCGGCGGCGGGGTGGTCGGCGGCTCGCCGTCGGTGGGGTCGGCGACCAGGATCCCGCGACCGTTGGTGCCGAGGTAGACCCGGCCGTGGACGCGCGGATCGCCGGTCAGCGCCTCGGTCGGATTGCCGTACTGGTGGCTGTCGTCGTTGACGCGTACCCAGGTCGCCCCGGCGTCGTCGGAGCGGTGCACTCCCGGTTGACCGTTCACAGTGCCGTAGAGGAACACGGCGGGGTTGGTCCGCCCGGGTGCCGCCTTGCCGAAACCGACGTTGCCGGAGGCGCTGACGCCGTTCAGCCTGCTGAAACTGGCGCCGGCGTCGGTGGAGCGCCACAGCCCGCCGGGCCCGGCCAGCCACAACTCGCCGGCCCGGCCCGGCAGGGCCTTGAACCGCACGTCGGTGGCGGGCAACCCGGTCGCCGCGGTCGGGGTGAAGCTGGCCCCGCCATCGGTGCTCAGGTAGAAGCGCCCACCGCTGAAGCCGTAGAAACGGGTGGGGTCGACCCGGTCGGACTCGATCGTCGCGTTCGCCGGGATGCCGGTCGACGCTGCCCAGGAGTTGCCGAAACCGACCGAGTGGACCACGCGTTGGCCCGCGTCACCGGGCGCCCAGACGAACCGGCTGCCGTCGGCGGCGGCAGCCACCGTGCCACCCAGGTTGATCCCGGACGGCTCGGTGCCCTGGAACCAGGTGGCGCCGCCGTCGGTGGAGAAGGCGACGTGACTGTCGTTGGGCCGGTCGGCGTCGGTGAAGTTACCGGCGCGGACCAGCACCGCGGGCTTGCTCTCCGCGTAGTCCAGGCTGGTGGTGCTCGTGAAGACCGGCTGGGTGAACAGCATCGACGGGATCGTGTCGAGGTCGGTGTGTCGGAAGCCGCCGACGTCGCCGAGCGCGCTGATCAGGGGTGCGCCGCTGGGCGGGCTGATCAGGTCGAGGACGGCGGTCTCCTCCAGCCCTCGGACCATCGGCCGGAGGGTGAGCTGGCCGCCGGTGTCCCATCTGGTCAGGTCGGTGGTGCCGTAGATGGTGGCGCCGGTGCCGTACATCATTCGGTTGGAGTCATGTGGGTCGATCTCCACCGACTCGTTCATCCAGCCGAGCTTGGGCGATGCCTCCGGGGGCGCCGGGTTGACACCGAAGGTCAACCAGGGCACCGAGCTGATGTCCATGGTGTAGCGACGGGACCGCTCGGGATAGCTGGTGAAGTCCCAGATCCGGGTCCAGGTCGCCCCGCCGTCGGTGCTGCGGAAGAAGATGGCGTCCGGCCACCAGGAGACCTGGGTGGCCACCATCAGCGTGTTCGGGCGAAGACGATCGATGGTCAGCCCGCTGTAGCCGAAGTAGGCGTCTGCGCTGGTGGAGGGCACCGGGCTGATCCGCGTCCAGGCCCCGGTCGACCGTGTGAACTTCCAGACGTCGCCCTTGCCGCCGTCGTACGGGCCGCCGGTGTCGCTGGTGGCGATGTAGAGGTGACCTCCGACCGGGTCGACGACGCCCTTGTGGGCCAGGTAGCCGGTGGGTTGGCCGGGGATGCGCGCCCAGGTGACGCCGCCGTCGGTGCTGCGGTAGACCGGGTTCTCCTTGTCCGCCACGCCCACGTAGATCGTCTGTGTGGTGGAGCCGGCGGTGCCGGTGC
Organism: Micromonospora ureilytica; assembly: GCF_015751765.1. NCBI lineage: Bacteria > Bacillati > Actinomycetota > Actinomycetes > Micromonosporales > Micromonosporaceae > Micromonospora > Micromonospora ureilytica. The sequence continues at coordinate 113,426 of NZ_JADOTX010000001.1, read as the reverse complement.
TCTTGTCGAAACTGACCCAGGTCAGGCCCTGGTTCTGCCCGTTGTAGCCGTTCGGGTCGCTGGGGTCCGCGCGGTAGTTGCCAACGTTGGGGAGGGCGGCGACGCGGGCCCAGGTGACGCCGTGGTCGGCGCTGCGCCAGAGCCCGTTGCCGCCCTCGGCGCCGTAGTACACGATGCTGTTCCGGTTGGGGTCGACGGCGAGCCGCTCCCCCATTCCCCGGCCCGGCATGTTGCCGCCGTTCTTGAACGGCAGTTCGGTGGCCTGCCAGGTGGCGCCCTTGTCGGCCGAGCGCAGGATCGCGCCGTTGTTCGGGTCCCAGCCGTTGGTGTACATGCCGACCGCGGCGTACACCCGGTTGGTCTGCACCGGGTCGGTGGCGACGCTGACCACGCCGTTGTAACCCCACCGGTCGGCGCCGACCCAGTCGAGCAAAGGCGTCCAGGACTGGCTGGTCTGCTCCCAGCGGTACGCACCGCCGATGTCGGTGCGCGCGTAGATGAGGTTCTTCTCGGTGGGGTTGAAGACGATGCCGGGTACGAAGCCGCCGCCGCCCACCGGGACGTTTCGCCAGGTGTATGCCTCCGCTGCGGCCGGGGTGGGGGCCGACCCAGCGGCGGTGAACGGGACCACCACGACGGCTGTGGCGGCGGCCAACACGGACACGGCCGTGGCGGCGAGACTTCTCCGCATCTGCGGTTCCTCTCGGGATGGAGCCCCGGGGGACGGGGTCGATCGCCTGGGTGACGCCGTGGCCCGGGGGACGAGCACGACGACGGGGACGGGCGGAGCTGCCCTGGCTCCACCACCCGACGCGACGGCTCCCGCGATCGAGGAACGCGATTACCGTAACCGAAAGCAGCTCGCTTTGGAAGCGCTCCCATCATCGATGTTCGTAGGTAGTTTCCGACACCGCCGCCCAGGTCCGGCCGCGCCGTCACCCGGTCCGGGCGAGGGCGGCTCACCCGGAGCGGCGGCAGGATCGCGGCACGGCGGACCTCCGGCCGCAGCCGGTCCGCCATCGGAACAGCGGAGGAGGGACAGATGGCCATCGCGGAGATCCACCGCACCGACCAGGACATCCAGTCCGCAGTGCTCGACGAGCTGACCTGGGAACCGCGGGTGCAGCCGCACGAGATCGGCGTGACCGTCGCCGAGGGCGTGGTAACCCTGACCGGCCGCGTGGACAGCTACGCCAAGAAGTGGGCCGCCGAGCGGGCCGCCCACCGGGTCGCCTCGGTCCGGGCGGTCGCCAACGACGTGGCCGTGCAGCTCACCAACGGCACCGAGCGCGCCGACAGCGACCTGGCCGCCGCGGCCAGCCACGGGCTGGAGTGGGACGCGTTCGTGCCCATCGAGAAGCTCCAGGTCACCGTCTCGGCCGGCTGGGTGACGCTGCACGGCGACGTCGAGTGGGAGTACCAGCGCCGAGCCGCCGAACGCGCGGTCGCCCGGCTGACCGGCGTACGCGGGGTGAGCAACGGCATCACCGTCCGACCGGCCGCCGCTCCGGACGGCCGGGACCTGGCCGATCGGATCGTCGACGCCCTCGCCCGGGCCGGAGCGACCGAGGCCGAACGGGTCAGCGTCCGGGTGCATGGCGACACCGCGATACTCGCCGGATTGGTGCACTCGATGCCCGAACGGGCCGAGGTCGAGCAGGTGGCCTGGTCCGCGCCCGGCATCCGCGAGGTGCAGAACCACATCGCTGTCGCCCCGGTGCTGCGCTGAGCGGCGCGGGGCGCGTGTCGACCGGGCGCGGAACCACCCGGGGTGGGTGAGCCAGCCTCACCCACCCCGGGAGCAGGCTGGTGGCATGAGTGATCCGAACGGGCTGATCCAGCCGGGGCGTACCGCGCCCGGTTTCACCCTGCCGGCCACCCCGGACGGGGCTCTGCTGGGGCCCGAGCAGTTCCGTGGCCGGCCGGTCGTGCTCGCCTTCTACCCCGCCGACTGGAGCCCGGTCTGCGGTGACCAGATGTCGCTCTACCAGTCGGCGGCACCCGTCTTCGCCCAGTACCAGGCGGTGGTGCTCGGCCTGTCGGTGGACGGCATCTGGTCACACCGGGCGTTCGCGGAGAGCCGGGGCATCGAGTTCCCTCTGCTGGCCGACTTCGAGCCGAAGGGCGAGGTGGCACGCCGCTACGGCGCGTACATGCCGAACGGCGAGGCGGCCCGCGCGCTGGTGGTGCTGGACCCGACGGGCAAGGTGACCTGGAGCTACCTGTCGCCGGCCGACGTCAACCCCGGCGCCGACGGCGTCTTCGACGCGCTGGACCAACTCGCCGCCGATCGGAAGGTGATGGCCCGATGAGCACGCCACTGCAGGTCACCGCCCGACTTCGGGACCCGGTGACCACCGACGACCACATTCGGGGGCCGGCCGACGCGGCGGTGACAATCGTCGAGTACGGCGACTTCCAGTGCCAGTTCTGCGGTGCCGCGTACCCGAACCTGCACGAGTTGCTGCGGCAGCGGGCCGACACCGTACGGCTGGTGTACCGCTACTTCCCGATCGCGAACGTGCACCCGTATGCCGAACGCGCCGCGGAGACGGCCGAGGCCGCCGGGGTTCGGGGCCGGTTCTGGGAGATGCACGACTGGCTCTACGAGCATCAGGACCAGCTCGACCCGGTGCACCTCTCGCTCGGTGTGGAGCAGGTCGGGTTGCCGCCGGACGAGTTGAACGCCGAGGTGGAGAACCGCGCGCACGCCGACCGGGTGCGCCGGGACTTCGTGGGGGGCATCCGCAGCGGGGTGAACGGCACCCCCACCCTGTTCGTCAACGGCATCCGGCATGACGGCGGGTACGACCTGCCGGACCTGCTGACGGCCGCGGACGCCGCCGCGAACGCCTGACGCCATCCACTCAGATCAGCCGCAGCTCGCGCGCCCGCCGGACCGCTTCACGCCGGCGGGTCGCGTCGAGTTTGCGGTAGATGTTGCGGACGTGCGTCTTCACCGTGTTGACCGAGAGGGACAGCTCGCTGGCGATCTCCACGTTGGACAGGATGCTCTGCAGGTAGCGCAGGATGGTCAGCTCCCGCTCGGTGAGCGGCTCGTCGAGCGCTCCCCTCGGTCCGGCGGTCGGCGCGGCGGTGCTCTGCTCCGCGCCGCGCACCAGGTCACTGACCAGCGCGAAGTGCGCGGTGCCCGCATCCAGGTGCGCGGCCAGCAGGTCCCGCACCTGTGGTTCGGCGCGGGTGAAGACCCTTCGGCAGCCCTGCGGGCCGGCCAGGTCCAGCGTCTGCTCCAGGACCCGGCCCGCCCGACGCCCGTCCCCGGCGCGGTCGGCCAGCACCGCGTCCAGCAGACCCGCCTCCAGACGTACCGGTAGCGGCCAGGCCGTGGCCGCCGGCGCCTGCCAGTCCGGCAGGGTCCGCTCGGCGGCGGCGGCGTCACCGTCCAGGAGCTGCACCTTCGCCAACGTCACCGCGAGCACCGGGTCGGCCCCCTCGTCGGCGGCGCCGGCCAGCAGGTCGCGGGCGGCGTCCAGGTCGCCCCGTGCGGCCCGTAGTTCGGCTTCGGCCGCCCGCAGCAGACCTGTCAACCTGGCGGCGGGCGGTCGGTCGGCCAGCGCCTCCCGGGCCCGGACGAGCAGGCGCTGGCCGGCCGCCGGGTCGCCGGAGTCACGGCGCAGCTGAGCCCGGCACAGCGCGGCCACCGCAGCCGCCACCGGCTCACCGGCTCCCAGCCAGTCGTCACCAACCTCGGGGTTGCCGGACCAGCCCGCCGCGTCGAGCGCGGGGAGAGCGAGGGCGAGGTTCGTCGTGGCCTCCTCCGGCTGGTCGCGCAACAGTGCCACCACGGCGAGCGCCAGGTACGCGTAGCCGCAGTCGAGCCGACAGGACCAGCCCCGACTGGGCGGCATGCCCAGCACGTCCCGGGCCGCCTGCTCGGCCGTCCGCAGCTCCCCGCGCACCGCGAGCAGCAGCGCGGCGCGGCTGGCGGCGACCAGCTCGGTACGCGGTCGGCCGGCCTCCCGAGCCGCCGCCCGGGCCCGAACGAACCGGGCGGTGGGCAACGCGCCGTCGGCCAACTCGACAAGCCCCAGCGCGGTGCCGGTGAACGCCCGCAGGTCCAGGTCGTCGGCCGCGCCGCCGCCACCGGCCGTCGGGGCGGAACTGGCCGCCCCGGCCGGCGAGCTGTCCGGCACCCGGGTCGGCGTGGCCTCTGCCGGGCGGGTCCGCAGCAGGCGGGCCGCGGCGGCCCGGACCTCGGCGCGGTCGTCGGCGAGCCGGGCCACTGTCAGCTCCAGCGCGGTGACCAACCGCAGGAACCGGTCCCGGCGCGGCACCGGCAGGCCCGCGGCGTGCCCGGCGGCTGCCCGCAGGTGACCGGTGGCGGCCGGCAGGTCACCGGCGTACGCGCGCTCGGCGGCGCCTGCCAACGCCACCTCCGGGTCGGCGCGGATCACCTCCGCTGGCGGCGACGCGGGTGCCGGGACGTGCACCGGGTCACTGTCGTAGCGGGTCAGCTCCGGCCAGTGCGCCACGAACAGGTCGCCGGCCAGGTCCCAGCGACCGGCGGCCAGCGCGTGCCGCAGACCGTCGGCGGGACGGCCGGCGCCCGCGTACCACTCGGCGGCCCGGACGTGCAGCTCGCGCAGCTCGTCGGCGGGCAACCGGGCCAGGTCGGCGCGGAGCAGGTCGGCGAGCAGCGACTCGCACCGGTACCAGGGCGGCCGGGTGTCCTCCCGGTGCAGCAGACCACCGGTCCCGGCCAGGTCGGCCAGCGCCTGCCCGGCGTCGGCGCGGCCGGTCAGGGCCTCGGCCAGGTCGGCGCAGACGGTGTCGACGAGGGCGGTACGGCGCAGCAGGTCCTGCTGGGCGGGGTCGAGCGTCGCGAGCACCTCCTCGTGCAGGTACCCGGCGATCTCCGGTTGGTCCCCGCCGAACTGCCCCACCCAGCGCTCCGGGTCGGGCCGTCCGCGTACCGCCAGGGCGGCGATACGCAGCGCGGCCGGCCAGCCGCCGGTGCGCTCACGCAGCCGGTGCACAGCGGTCGCCGGCAGCGCGGCGGCGTGGGCGGTGAGCAGGTCGGCCACCTCGTCGTCGGTGAACGCCAGCTCGTCCGGGCCGATCTCGGTCAACTCGCCGGCGAGGCGGAGGCGGTGCAGTGGCAGGTGCAGTCCGGCTCGCGCGCCGATCACCAGGCGGAGCCGTCGCCCGGCGTGCCGCAGCAGGAACTCCAGGCCGGTCAGGGCCGCCGGGTCGGCGACCCGGTGCAGGTCGTCCAGGATCAGCAGCACCGGCCGGTCGGCGGCGGCGAGCGTGGCGGCCAGCGCCTCCAGTTGGTCGGGGCGCGGCGGCCGGTCGGGCACCGGCCCGCTCTCCGCCGACCCGGTCGCCGATCGCAGCGCCGCGGCGAGGTACGCCCAGAGCCGGTCGGAGTCGTCGCCGGCCTCCACCGACATCCAGGCCGAGACCGGGCGGTCAGCTGACGAAACCGACAGGTCGCCGGAGTCGGGCACGGTCGCGCCCGGTTCGACGTCGGGCGGGGCGCCGCCCAGCCGCACCCAGGAGGCGAGCAGGGTGGTCTTGCCCCAGCCGGCGGGGGCGGCCACCAGGGTGACCGGTCCCGCACTGCCCTCGTCCAAGCGTCGCAGCAGGCGGGGCCGGGCCACCACCGGCTCCGGCGGCACGGCCGGCGTCAGCCGGGACGCCAGCAGCGCTGGCCCCGGTGCCGGCTCGACCCGTACGCGATCCTGTTCCGGCACCCAGCCCCACCCCCACCACGCGCTCCGCCCCCGGTCGGCGAGCGGTTACCCGACCCGGGCCGGTTCACCCCTTCCGGGCGAGCGCGCTTCACCCGGCCGCGACGAACGATCGAGGGACGTGAACCGGGAGGACGGGTGGTACCGATGGGACGGCTGGCGCGGGCGGGGCCCACCCTCGGCGGCGCGGCGCTGGCCGGGGCGGCGCGGTTGTTGCGCGTACCCCGTCGGGGTGGCCGGCCCGGCGCGGACGGCGACGTCGTCGCGCCGGCCCGGTGGGAGGTGGTGACCGTCGACCGGCCGCCGGAGCAGGTGCTTCCCGACGGCCGCTGGCCGGAGCCGCTGCGCCGCCTGGACGGGGCGGTCGAGGTGCGGGTGCGGCCGGCGCCCGGCGACCGCGGCACCGAGCTGGCCGCCCGGCCGGTGGCCGGCGTCACCCCGCCCACCGGGCTGGCCGCGCACCTGGTCGGCGACGACCCGGGGCTGCTGGTCCGCCGGATGCTGCGCCAGCTCAAGCAACGGGTGGAGGCCGGTGAGGTGCTGCGCGCGGACCGCTGCGCGCTGGACCGCCCCGAGGTCCGCGGGTGAGGGCGCTGTGCTGGTTGGCCGCCGGTGAGCTGGGCGTACGCGAGGTGCCCGACCCCGAGCTACGCAACGAACGTGACGTCATCGTCCGGGTCCGGCGCAGCGCCACCAGTGGCGGTGACCTGCCGCTGCTGGCCGGCCGACACCCGCTGCTGCGGGCCGGCGACGTGCTCGGCGCGGAGTTCCTGGGCGAGGTGGTCGAGGTGGGCCCCGGGGTCCGCCGACACCGCGTCGGCGACCGGGTGGTCGTCGGCGCGAGCGTGGCCTGCGGCGGCTGCTGGTACTGCCGCCAGGGCCTGCACTCCTGCTGCGACAACGCCCATGCCGACCTGGCCAGCGCCGACCCCGACCGGGCCTCAACGGACGCCGGCTGCTTCGGCCGGCCCCGGGCGGCGGGCGGCTTCGCGGGCGGCCACGCCGAGTACGTGCGGGTGCCGTACGCCGACGTGAGCGCGTTCCGGGTGCCGGACGCCGTCGACGACGACCGGGCGGTGTTCGCCGCGGACGCGGCGCCGACCGGGTGGCTCGCCACCGAGTTGGGTGCGGTGCGCCCCGGCGACGTGGTGGCGATCTGGGGCGCCGGGGCGGTGGGCCAGTTGACCGCCCGGGCGGCGGTGCTGCGCGGCGCGGCCCGGGTGCTGGTCGTGGACCAGCACGAGGATCGGTTGCGGATGGCCGAGCGGCACTTCGACGCCGAGCCGCTGGACTACCGTCGCACCGACGTCGCGGCCGAGCTGCGCGACCGCAGCGGTGGGCGCGGGCCGGACGTGTGCGTGGTGGCGGTCGGCGCGCCGCCGTCCCGCTCTCTGGCCGACAGGTTCGGTGGCCAGCACACCGACCGACCGGACGCGCTGCGCGAGGCCGTGCACGCCTGTCGCAAGAGCGGCGTGGTGGTGGTGCTCGGCGGAACGGGCGGGTTCGTCGACGCGTTCCCGTTGGGTGCGGTGACCGAGCGACGGCTCACGCTGCGTTGCGCTGCTCGGCCGAATCTGCGGGACGTGCCGATGCTGCTGGACCGGATGGCCAGCGACGAGTTGCGGACCGAACACCTGGCCACCCACCGGCTGCCGTTGGCGCAGGGCCCCGAGGGGTATGCGCTGTTCCGGGACCGGGCCGACGGTTGCGTACGCGCCGTGTTCACCCCGTGACCGCCCATTCGTGATCGCTGATCGGCGAGCACGAATGGCAGACTCCGAGGATGACTGGCGAGCGAACGTACGACGTGGTGCTGTTCGGAGCGACCGGGTTCACCGGCGGCCTGACCGCCGAGTACCTGGCCCGGCACGCGCCGGCCGGGCTGCGCTGGGCGCTGGCCGGGCGCAACCCGCAGCGCCTCGCCGCCGTACGGGACCGGCTCGCGGCGATCGACAGGGAACTGGCCGACCTGCCGCTGCTCACCGCCGACGTGACCGACGCCGACTCGCTGCGGGCGGTGGCCGAGAGCGCCCGGGTGGTGGCCAGCACGGTCGGCCCGTACGTCCACCACGGGGAGCCGCTGGTCGCGGCCTGCGCCCGGGCCGGAACCCACTACCTGGACATCACCGGCGAGTCGGAGTTCGTCGACCTCATGTACGTGCGTCACCACGCCGAGGCGACACGCACCGGCGCGCGGCTGGTGCACGCCTGCGGCTTCGACTCCATCCCGCACGACCTGGGCGCCTGGTTCACCGTCAAGCAGCTGCCCGCCGACGTTCCGATCACCGTGGACGGGTACGTGCGTGCCGGCGGCCGGTTCTCCGCCGGCACCTACCACTCGGCGCTCACCGCGTTCTCCCGTACCGGGCAGGCCAGCCAGGCCGCCCGGGACCGCCGGGCGGTCGAGCCGCGTCCCACCGACCGTCGGGTCCGGGCGGTGCCCGGCCGGCTCGCCCGCTCGGCGGAGCTGGGCATCTGGACCGTGCCGTTGCCGACAATCGACCCGCAGGTGGTCCGCCGCTCGGCCGCGGCCCGCCCGGAGTACGGCCCGGACTTCCGCTACCGGCACTTCGCAGCGGTGAAGCGGCTGCCCACCGTGCTGGCCGGCGCTGCCGGGCTCGGCGCGCTGATCGGGCTGGTGAAGCTGCCACCCAGCCGACGCTGGCTGCTCGGCCGGCTCGCGTCCGGGCAGGGGCCCACCGCGCAGCAGCGGGCGTCGTCCTGGTTCCGGGTCCGGTTCGTCGGCACCGGCGGCGGGCAGCGGGTGGTCACCGAGGTCGCCGGCGGTGACCCCGGCTACGACGAGACGGCGAAGATGCTCGGCGAGTCGGCGCTGTGCCTGGCGCTCGACGAGCTGCCGCCGACCGCCGGCCAACTCACCCCGGTCGCCGCGATGGGTGACGCGTTGCTCGACCGGCTCGTCCGGGCCGGCCTCACCTTCCGGGTGCTTGAGCGTTCGGCTTGACCCTCGACCGGGTCGAGGGGGCAGGATGCCCAGCGTGAACGACCTGCACAGCATCGGCGAGCTGGCCCGGGCCAGCGGCCTGACCGTCAGCGCACTGCGCTTCTACGACTCGGCGGGGGTGCTGGAGCCGACCCTGGTCGACCCGGTGACCGGTTACCGCTGGTACACGGAGGGGCAGATCGCTCCGGCCCGGCTGGTGGCCGGGCTGCGCCGGATCGGCATGCCGGTGCCGGAGATCGCCGCCGCGGTGCGCGCCGAGCCGGCAGTGGTGCACCAGCTGCTCGACGCGCACCTGCGCCGGCTGGCCGACGGGCTCAGCGACGCCCGCCGCGAGGTCGACCGGCTGCGGGCCCTGGTGGACCCGACCCCGCCGACCGCCACCACGCTCCTGATCGCCCCCGCCGCCCTGGCCGCCGCGCTCGACGCGGTGCGCTTCGCCGTCGGCGTCGACAGGGAGCTGCCGATGCTCGCCGGCGTGCTGTTCGACGTGGAGCCCGATGGCGTCCGGCTCGTCGCCACCGACAGGTACCGGCTCGCGCTGGCACGGGCCCAGGCCGACGTCGACGGACCGCCGGTGCGGGTGTTCGTGCCGGTGGCCCTCGTCGACCAGCTCCGGCCACTGCTCGACACCGCCGACACGTGGCCGATCCGGCTGACCGTGGCGGGCGCGGACCTGCGGGTGCGGGCGGCCGACCGCACGGTGACCGGCACCGCCCTCCCGTACGACTTCCCGGACTACCACCGGCTGCTGCGTAAGTCCGTCGGTGAGCGGCCGACCGCGCGCCGGATCCCGGTGGACGTGGCGACGCTGCGCGCCGCGCTGGCCGACCCGGCGGCCCCCACTGTCGCCTGCGACCACGACGGCACGACCCGGGCGGTCACCGTGCTCGGCGTCGACGACCAGGGTGAGCTGCGCCTGCTCCCCGCCGCCGACCTGGGCACCGACGCGCTGCGGGTCGGGGTGGACGGTGGCTACCTGCTGGACGCGCTGAACGCGGCCGGCGCGCCGCAACTGGTGTTGGAGCTGGACGGGCCGATCGCCCCGCTGGCCGTACGCCGGCCGGACGACGCGGACACCTACTCGGTGCTCATGCCGATCCGGCTCTGAGCCGACGGCCAGCACTCCCCGTCCCCTGACGAAAAGCCCGCGACGGTAGCATCTGGTGGTTCACCTGTGACCCCGGACGGAGGCGTACGGAGCAGCATGCTCGACATGGAGTTGATCCGGAAGGATCGCGAGGCGGTGGCAACCGCGCTGGCGAAGCGTCTGGATCCCGCCGAGGTCACCCGTGCCCTGGACGAGATCCAGCGGCTCGACCAGGAACGCCGCGCCCTGATCACGGAGATCGACGCCGAGCGGCAGCGCCGTAAGGCCGAGGCCCGGGCGTACGCGCAGGCGAAGCGGGCCGGCGAGGAACCGAAGGCCGCCGCGCCGGACGCGGAGCGTAAGCAGCTCGCCGAGCTGGAGTCCCAGCTCGACGAGGTGCAGGCCCGGCTGCGCGACGCGATGAGTGAGCTGCCCAACCTGCCCAGCGACGACGTCGTGGCCGGCGGCAAGGAAGCCAACCGGGTCGTGAAGACCTTCGGCGAGCCTCCGGTGATCGAGAAGGTCCGCGACCACGTGGAGCTGAGCCGCGCGCTGGGCCTTGTCGACTACGAGCGGGGCGTCAAGCTCGGTGGGTCCGGCTTCTGGATCTACACGGGTGTCGGCGCGCGGCTGGAGTGGGCGCTGCTCAACTACTTCATCGACCAGCACATCAAGGCCGGCTACGAGTTCCTGCTCCCGCCGCACCTGCTACTGGACTCGGCCGGCTTCGCCGCCGGGCAGTTCCCCAAGTTCTACGACGACGTCTACCACCTGGACTCGGCGTCCGCGCCGCGCGGGCAGTTCCTGCTGCCCACGTCGGAGACGGCGATCCTCGGCGCGTACCAGGACGAGATCCTGGAGACCCCGAAGCTGCCGCTGAAGGCGTTCGCGTACACCCCGTGCTACCGCCGCGAGTCGGCCGGTTCGCACTCGGACGAGCGCGGCACGGTGCGGGGGCACCAGTTCAACAAGGTGGAGATCTTCCAGTTCACCCTGCCGGAGCAGGCCGACGCGGCGCTGGAGGAGATGCTCGCCCACGCCGAGGGCCTGGTCGAGGGGCTGGGTCTGCACTACCAGCGCACGCTGCTCTCGGCCGGCGACGCCAGCGCCTCGATGAAGAAGACCCTCGACATCGAGGTGTGGATGCCGAGCACCGGCAAGTACAAGGAGGTGTCGTCGGTGTCCTGGGCCGGCGACTACCAGGCTCGTCGGGCGGCCATCCGCTACCGCGAGCCGGGCGGCAAGCAGACGCGCTTCGTGCACACCCTCAACGGGTCCGCGCTGGCGACGAGCCGGCTCTTCCCGGCCATCCTGGAGCAGTACCAGCAGGCCGACGGCAGTGTCCTGATCCCCAAGGTCCTCCAAGACCGCCTAGGCACCGACCGCCTCTCCCCCCGCTAACCGGATCGTTCGACGGGGGCCGGTTCCACCCCGCGCCCCCGTCGACGCGTCCGCACGCCCAACACGGCGAGCAGAACGAGGGCGGCCAGCAGCAACGCTGGGCCGATGGTGTCCAGGGTGTTGGTCAGGGTTTGTTGTAGCTGGGACGCTGCTTGGATTACCGGGTCTTTGAGGGCGTCGCGGCGCCCGGAGGCCAGGCGTAGCTCGTACCAGCCGTACCAGGCGACGTAGCCGCCGGCGAGCAGCAGCACCAGGCCACTGAGGCGGGGCACCAGCGCCCCGGCGACGCGCAGCCGGGCCACCAGACCGTCGCGCAGCAGCGCCACCCCGAGCGCGGCGACAGCGACCACCAGACCCATCCCCAGGGCGTACGCGCCGAACAGCGCCAACCCCTGACCGGTCGAGCCGGCCTGGAGGCTGGTCACCACGATGGCCAGGAACGGCGCGATGGCGCAGCCGAGCGACGCCAACGCGTACACCGCGCCGAACAGCGCCATCGACGGCCAGGTCCGGGTCAGCCGGGGCGCGCGGGCGGGCCAGCCGGGGGCGGGCAGCCGGCGGCCGGCGAGCAGCCAACAGCCCGCCACGACCAGCAGCACGCCGAGCGCCACGGTCAGCCACGGCAGCCGGGGCCGCAGCCAGCCGGCCAGCGGCGCGAGCGCCAGGCCGAACGCGCCGAACACCAGCACGTACCCCACTGTCAGCCCGGCCGCCGCGGTGAGCGCGCGGCCGACCGCGCCGCGGGTGTCTGACTCCCCGGCGACCAACAGCGAGAGGTACGCGGGCAGCAACGCGAAGCCGCACGGGTTGACCGCGCCGAGCATGCCGGCGGTCAGCGCGAGCAGCAGTGTGGCACTCACGCCCCGGCCAGTGCGGCGACCTTGGCGGTGAGCGCCTCACCGTCCAGGAAGCCCTCGTGGACGACAGCGCCGCTCCGGTCAATGATCACGAAAATGCTCTGCTCGGTCACCTTGAACCGCTTCCAGAGCGTGCCCTTGCTGTCCTCGATCTGCGGCGTGCCGCCGAGTTCGAACTCGGTGACGAACTCCTTCATGGCCTTCCGCTCGCCCAGCCCGGCGACACCGACGATCGGCACGGTGTCCCGGTACTTGGGTGCGATCTCGGCCACCGTCCAGGCCTGGCTGGCGCAGGTGGCGCACCACGGCGCCCAGAACCACAGCACCACCGGTTTGCCGGCGAGCTGTGCCGCGTCGAACGCGGCCCCGCCGAGGGTGGTCCCGGTGAAGCGGAGCACGTCCGGGACCTGCTTCGGGGCAGCGGGTGGCCCGCCGGTCGCCGTTGCGGTCGGGGCGGGTGGGGCACCGGTCGCCGTTGCGGTCGGGGCGGGCGGGACGCCGGTCGAGGCGGGGGCCGATCCGGCGGCGACGGGCCCACCCGGCGCGGTGCCGGTGCAGGCGGCAACGCCGAACAGGGCCACCACGAGCGACCCGATTGTCGCGGCACGGCGCAGTCGCCCGGCCCCTGTCCACGCCATGCCGATCCGCATCCGCTTCTCCGTTTCCGGTCCGGAAGGGACCCTTGCTGGACCCGAGGCTTCGCTACTCGGCCTTGGCCAGTCGCAGCGCCAGCTCCGGGCAGACCTTGACCGCCTTCAGCGCGCCCTCCCGCAGCCAGGTCGGCACCGGGGTGGCGGGGAAGGCGGGATATCCGTTCGCGTCGAGCCGGATGAAGTCCGGTACGACGTGCGCGCACAGGCCGTGCCCGTCACAGCGCGACCAGTCCAGGGTGAGCTTCTGCGGGTTCGCGTCGGGCGCGCCGGGCAGCCCCATCACTCCCTTGACCCGTCGGCCACAACCGTCGCCGGTGCTGTGCAGCCGCAGGTCCTCGGTGAAGACCTCGATCGCGGAGAGCGCGAACCGGGCGGTGCCGTCCGGATGGCTGCACGCGCCCCGGCCCTTCACCTCGCCAGCGGCGGCGCGCACCACGTCGGCCGGTTGGCTGCCGGCGACGGCCAGGTCCACCGCGCGGGCCAGGTCCGGCAGGCCCATCTTGCACGGACCGCACTGGCCGGCGGACTCGCCGGCCAGGTAGCGCACCACCTGGGCGGCCTCACCCAGCGGGCAGGTGTCGACACCGAGCGGGACGATGATGCCCGCACCGAGGGTGCCGCCGACCGCGGCCAGGCCCTTGCGGGAGACCTCGGCCTTCTCCGCCGCCTCCGGGGTGATCCACTTGCCGTGGTAGCCGCCCATCAGGATGCCCTGGACGTCCGGCACCTCGCAGAGGTCGAGGACGTCACGCAGCGGCATGCCGGCGGTGCACTCCACAACTGCCGGTCGGCCCGCCGCGCCGGTCACGGTGAGCAGCACGGTGCCCGGCTCGTCGTCGGTACCGAGCGCCGCGTACTCGTACGGGCCCAGTCGGGCGCCGACGGCGAGCTGGGCGTACGTCTCGGCGTTGGACAGCAGGGTGGGCAGGCCGCTGACCCCGGAGTCGCTGGAACGCTTCTTGGTGCCCGGCGGGATGTGCGGCAGCCCGTTGATCCCGTTGACGAGTGCACCACCCTCGCCGGAGATGAACCGGTGCGGCACTGTGACGATCGTCGTCTGCACCGGCATCCGGCGCTCTTCGAGGGCCTCCATCAGCGAGTCCCGGCCGACCCCGTCGTCCGCGACGCCGATCACGATCTCGTCGGCGTCCAGCGCGTACGCGGCCAGCGCCGCGCCGTCCAGGATCAGGTGCGGGGCGCGGGTCAGCAGCACCTTGTCCTTCCAGCTGGCCGGCTCCCCCTCGGTGGCATTGACCACCACCACGGCGGCGAGGTCCTGCCGCTTGCAGGACTCCAGCACCGCGCGCAGTTTGCGGGCGAACGGGAACCCCGCCCCGCCCTTGCCCTTGAGCTGCATGCCCTCGGCGAGCTGGAGCAACTGCGCCGGTTCCATCGGGCCGATGGGTCCGTGCACCTCCTCGTGCGCGAGCAGGTCAAGTCGGCCGTACTCGGCGAAGCCGGCGGTGAGCCGCGGCTCGCCCACGCAGGCGACCGGTGGCACGGCGGTCCGCATCACTTCGCCTCACCCCGCAGCCCGGCCCAGTACGCCCCGTCCACCGCGTCGGCGCTGGCCTTGCGGCGCTTGGACTTGCCCTCGCCGGCTGCCCGTCGAGCACGGCGGGACGCCAGGTCGACAAGGGTCGGGGTGTCGTCGACGGGCGGCGCCACCTCGTCCGGCACGTACCGGGCCGGCGGGCGCCAGTAGTCCGGCTCCTCGGGCAGGTCGTCCTCAATGCTGTGCCGGCCGCTGCCGCTGCGCGGCGCCGACGAGATCGGGCTGCTGGAGACCGGGCCGGCCGAGATCGGCTCGACGGAGATCGGGCCGGCGGAGATCGGGTCGTCGGCCTGCCAGCGACGCGGGCTGTCCCACGGCTCCTCGGGCTCGGCGAGGGTCGGCTGCGGCGGCGCCGAGTAGCGGCTGCCCTCGTCCTCGCTGCGGGACCGGCGACGGGACCGCTCGGCGGCCGGCTCGTCGGCGCGTCGCCGGCCGGTCGGAACGGCCTCGTCGCGGGTGCGGGAGCCGCGCCGCCGGGTCACCGGCTCCAACTCCTCCTCGTCGCGTCGGAACGTGCCGGTGTCCTCCACGCTGCGGCGGGCCGATCGGCTGGTAGTGGTTTCCTCGGTACGCCGGCTGCGCGAGGACCGTTCGGTGTCGCGGCGGGCCGCTGGCTCCTCCTCCCGTCGACGTCGGCTCGGCCGGGTCGGCTCGACGAGGGAACCGGGCTCGGGCACCACCGGGACGGTGAACCGTTCGGGGTCACGCCGCGCGGCCGGCGCGGCCCAGGTGGCGGTGGTGGTCTCCGCCCAGGCGGGACGCTTGTCGGCGGCCTTGCTGCGCCGACCCAACCCGGCCAGGAGCGATCGGGCGGTCTTCGCCTCCTCGGCCCGGCCGACCATCACCGCGTTGCGCACCGCGGCCTGGTGCTGCTCACGGCTGCGCCGACCGATGGTGACCGAGAACCGGACCAGCAGGGCCAGCACCACCAGCAGAATGCAGCCGAGGTAGCTGAACATCACCCAGGGCGCTGCGGCCCGACCGGCGTTGAGGCCGTGAAAGACAGCGAACGGCCAGGCCAGGTACGCGGCGGAGTGCAGCGTGCGCCACAGCCACTTCGGACCGACGTCGGCGAAGCGGGCCCGGACGATGCCGGTCCAGATCACGCTGACCATCAGCAGTGCGGCCACCGTGCCGAGCCCGATGTAGAGCCCCCGACCGCCGACGAACGGCACAAGCGCGTCGGTCGCGGCCGCCCGCCCGGTGGCGATCTTGGTGAGGACGTGGAAACCGAGCCCGGCCACGCCCAGCACGCCGGTGGCGCGGTGCGCCGACTGCATCAGCACCCGGTGCGAGATGCGCAGCACCAGCCGGTCGGTGGCGAGCAGGCCGAGCATCACGGTGAGGCTCAGCGTCACCAGGGAGACAACCCCGGCGAAGAACTCGGTGAAGAAGAAGCCGTACGCGTACGCCGTCTGACCGGCGCCGGTCAGCATGACCGCCGCCCAGAGCGCGGCGAGCAGCGACGCGATCAGCAGAGTGCTCGCCGACCGGGACGGGGTGCGCACCCCCCGACTGCTGGCGCTGGTCCGGACGGTCGCCGCCTTGTTGTCCTGCTGTGCCCGGGCCATCTGCTCCTCGATCGTCTCGCGGCGGCGCACCACCGGCCGACCCCTGCTCCCCCATCCAGTACGGACCGGCGGGGCGCGCGGATCACCCGCCGACGGAAATTTCTCTGCCGAAATCGAACCGAGGGGCGCAGCCGTGCGTTGTGCCCGCTCCCACCCACCGATTTGGACCGCGGGTCTCGCCGAACCGGGGGCCCCGAAGCATCCGCCACCATAGAGTGGTTTCGTGCAGTTTGACCGAAAGACTCCGTCCCGTCGTCGCGGCGTCTGGGTGGCCGCCGCCATCGGCGTACCCGCGCTGCTGGTGACCGCGCTGCTGGTCGGCCAGGCCCTCACCCCGAGTTCGACGGCCCCCGACGACCGCAACGTGGTGGCCGCCGACCCGACTCCGAGCAGTGTGGAGCAGAGCCCGGAGGAGTCGATCCCCCCGGCCGCGCCCGCCCCGGACGGCCTGGCCGTGGTCGACTACGACCCCGCGCCCGGTGGGTTCCCCGCCGATCCGGCCAGCATGGACGTCACGCCGCTGACCGAGGGCGCGCACCCGACCAGACGCATCGCCGCGTACGACGCGCCCGGCGGTCGTCCGCGCGCCTTCCTCGAACCGACGATCCGCGGTGTCGAGCTGACCATGCCGATCGCCCAACGGCGTGCCGGCTGGACCGCCGTCCTGCTGCCCTCGGCCAACCGACGGCTCGCCTGGCTGCCTCCCGGCGGGTTCGAGACGGTGCCGCTGCGCGACCAGATCGTGGTCGAACGCAAGGTCCACCGGCTCACCTGGTACCGGGCCGGCAAGGCGGTGCGCTCCTGGGAGGTCAGCCTCGGCCAGTCGGGCCAGGAGACTCCACTCGGGCGGACCTTCATCCTGGGCCGCACCCCACCGCCGGAGGAGGTCTACGGCGGAGTGGACATCTACGCTCTCGGTTCGGTGCCCGACGACCCGGAGTCGGTGCCGTCCGGGCTGCAGGGCGCGCACATCGGGGTGCACACCTGGCAGCACGACGGCGAGTTGGGCGAGAACACCACAAACGGCTGTATCCGGCTGACCCGCAGCGGTCAGCGGGAGCTGCTCGCCGAGGTCCGCCCCGGCAGCAGCGTCGTCGTGGTCGACCAACTGGCCGCCCCGCCGCCGACCGCCTGAGCGCCTGAGCGCCTGAGCGCCGACGCTGCGCGGTCACTCGCCGAGCAGCCAGCCGTTCTGCTCGGCGACCCGGATCGCGTCGGCCCGGTTACGGGCACCGGTCTTGCCGATCGCCGCGGACAGGTGGTTGCGTACCGTCCCCTCGGACAGGTGCAGCGCCCGGGCCAGGTCGGCGACCGTGCCGCCACCGCGCGCGGTCCGCAGCACCTCGGTCTCCCGCTCGGTCAGCGGGCTGACCCCGGCGGCGAGGGTCTCCGCGGCCAGCGTCGGGTCGACCACCCGCAGGCCGGCGTGCACCCGGCGGACCGCGTCGGCGAGCTGTCGGGCCGGGGTGTCCTTGACCACGAAACCGCTCGCTCCGGCCTCCATCGCCCGGCGCAGGTAACCGGGTCGACCGAAGGTGGTCACCACAAGCACCCGGCAGGTCGGCAGCGCGGCCCGCAACGCCGCGGTGGCGGCGATCCCGTCCAGGCCGGGCATCTCCACATCCAGCAGGGCGACGTCGGGGGCGCTGCGTCGAGCCTCGGGCACCACCTCGTCGCCCCGGCCGACCTCGGCGACAACTGTCAGGTCCTCCTCCAGCGAGAGCAGGGCGGCCAGCGCACCCCGGACCAGCGCCTGGTCATCGGCGAGCAGCAGCCGGATCGGCGTGGGCAAGGCGCTCACCGGGCCTCCCCCGGCGCGTGCACCCGCAGCAGAAAACCGTCGCCCGCCGGTCGACTACCGACGGTCACCACCGCGTCCAGCCGCCGCGCCCGCTCCCGCAGGCCGACCAGCCCGTGCCCGCTCGCATCGGGAGTGGACGGGCCACGACCGTCGTCACTGATCACGACCTGATCCTTGTGCACCCGGATCACGCAGCACCGCGCCCCGCTGTGCCGGACCACGTTCGTCACGCCCTCCCGTACCGTCCAGCCGAACAACCGGTCCCACTCCTCCGGCAGGTCCGGCACCTCGGTCGACACGTCGGCCGCGATGCCCGCCGCGGCCAGCGCCGAGCGGGCGCCGGCCAGCTCCGCGGCGAGACTGACCTCGCGGTACGCCCCGGCCGTCTTTCGTACGTCGGCCAGCGCGGCCCGAGCCAACGCCTCCACCTCGGCGATCTCGGCGGCGGCCCGTTCCCGGTCGACCTCGATCAGACGCCCGGCCAACTCGGCCTTGATCGCCACCACGGTCAGCGAGTGCCCGAGGATGTCGTGCAGGTCGCGGGCGGCGCGGGCCCGCTCCTCGGCGACCGCGAGCCGACCGATCTCCTGCTGGGCGGCCCGGAGTTCGCTGTTGCGCTGGGCCAGCCGGGACACCCCGAACATGGCGAACGAGGCGAGCAGCACCGCGAAGACGATGCCGTTCTCCGCCTCCCACCCCGGCACCAGCCAGGACGCCAGCGCAGGCGTCACGGCGCAGAGCACCACGGCGGCCAACGACTCCCACGGCGGCAGCAGGAACACAGCGGCCGCGGCCACGTAGACCAGGGTGGCCAGCCAGTCCCCGCCGGTGCCCGGGAGGCTGGCCAGACCCACCGCGAGCAGCAGCGCCAGCCCGGCCCGCGCCCGTCCCGTCGGAATCGGCTGCAGGGCCTGGCGCAGCTTGCGGGCCCACTGGAACAGCAGCACGTACCCGACGCCGAAGACGACAATGGCCACCACGCCGAGGACCCGCCGCCACAGCTCCGGCTGGTGCAGCGCGGTGGCGAGCGGCACGTTGAGGAAGAACAGCCAGACGGCGGCCAGCAGCCAGCCGATGAACCGCCAGTGGCGGCTCACCGGCCAGGGTTGCCCCGTCGACAGGTCCATCGGGATCACGCTATCGGCCCGGCCGGTCAGACCCGCGCGGTGTCCCGGCGGAACAGCCGGGCCGCGCCGACGCCGAAGAGCAGCGCCCAGACGACGAGGTTGGCCACCGCCGCCATGCTCACCCCGTCACCCGTTAGTGGGGCGCGGGCCAGCACACCCATGCCGTACACCGGGGTGAACTTCGCGACCTGCTGGAGCACGTCCGGCAGCACCTCGACCGGGACGAACAGCCCGCCGAACATGGCCAGCACCGCCAGCACCGGGCCGATGATCTGCATGACGTTCTCCGCCGGCGCCAGGTAGCCGATGAAGAGACCGAACGCGGCGAAGACCAGCGAGCCGACCCAGGCGGCGAGCCCGGACAGCAGCCAGACGTACGCCGGGACGCGGACGCCGGCCACGGCGCCCACCAGGAACTCGACGACGACAGCGAACAGACCGAGGCTCATCGCGGTGATCAGCTTCGTCGCCACGTACGCCGCCGGGCGTAGCGGGGTGAGCCGCAGCTGCCGGCTCCAACCCAGCGCCCGCTCGGTGGCCACCGCACCGCCGACGCTGGTGGTCGCCACCATTGCCGCGTACACGGCCAGGCTGATCATGACGTACGCCGTCACCGGCCGACCGTTGTCCAGTGACTGCCCGCCCTGCGGCAGGCCGAAGATGAGGAAGAAGACGCCCGGCATGATCAGCGTGAAGGCGAGGGTGCGGCGGTTGCGCAGCACCCGGCGCAGCTCGATGAGCAGGGCGCCCGGGGCGAACCCGCCCAGCGCGGGCAGCCGACGGTCCGGCGCGGGGGCACCGGCGCGGGTGGGGGTGGAGGTGGAGGTGGTCATCTCAGGCTCCGGTCTGCGCGGTGGTCAGGGCGAGGAAGGCGTCCTCGAGGTTGCGGGAGGTGATCTCGACGTCCCGGGCGGCGGTCCTGGTCAGCAGGTGCCGGGCAATCGCGTCCGAGTCGCCGGTCCGCACCAGCACGCTGTCGCCGCGCACCTCCACGGCGTCCACGCCGGGCAGCGCGGCGAGGGCGGCCTGGTCGGCGCCGGGCAGGGTGGCCCGCACCGTACGGCCGGCGGCCAGGTTCTTGATCTCGGCGGTGGTGCCGTCG
Source organism: Micromonospora ureilytica (assembly GCF_015751765.1). Taxonomy (NCBI): domain Bacteria; kingdom Bacillati; phylum Actinomycetota; class Actinomycetes; order Micromonosporales; family Micromonosporaceae; genus Micromonospora; species Micromonospora ureilytica. The sequence continues at coordinate 93,593 of NZ_JADOTX010000001.1, read as the reverse complement.
GCGACGATGCGACCCTGCCGGACCAGCACGATCCGGTCGGCGTACGCGTCCGCCTCGTCCAGGTAGTGGGTGGCGAAGATGACGGTCCGTCCGCCCCGAGCGTCGCGGCGTAGGGCCTGCCAGAAGTCCCGCCGACCCTCGACGTCCATGCCTGTGGTCGGCTCGTCGAGCACCATCAGGTCCGGGTCGGGCAGCAGGGCCAACGCGAAGCGCAGTCGCTGCTGCTGACCACCCGAGCAGCGCCCGACCACCCGGTCGGCGATGTCGGTGATACCGGCCCGCTCCAGCACCTCCGCCGCCGGGCGGGTGTGCCGGTAGAAGTGGGAGGTCATCCGCACCGTCTCGCCCACTGTCAGGTCCTTGAGCAGCCCACCAGTCTGGAGCACGGCCGCGACCCGACCTCGGGCCACCGCGTCGTCCGGGGTGCCGCCGAGGACCCGGACGGTGCCGGTGTCCGGGCGGGACAGCCCGAGCAGCATGTCGATGGTGGTGGTCTTGCCTGCGCCGTTCGGGCCGAGGAACGCCACCACCTCGCCGGGCTGCACCCGTAGGCTCAACCCGTCGACAGCGGTGACAGCGCCGAAGCTCTTGGTGAGGCCGTCCAACTCGACAGCCGGATGCGTACTGGTCATGTCACTGATGCTCCGGCAGCGCGTACCCCGATGCCCGGAGCGGTCGTCACGCCCCGACCGTGACATTTGTCAGGGGCCCGTTTCCCGGAGGGTTTCCCGGCCCGACAGCGGGTAACCGCCGGGCCGAACGCCGCGACACCGGGAGGACGCGATGGGTGCCACGCCGCAGGGTCAGGTCGACACGGTCGTGCTGATCCACGGACTCTGGATGACGCCACGCAGCTGGGAGGGTTGGGCCCAGCGGTACACCGAGCGCGGCATGCACGTCATCGCCCCTGCCTGGCCCGGCATGGACCGGTCCGTGGAGCAGTTGCGCGACGACCCCGGCCCGATCGCTGAGCAGAGCATGGCCACGATCGTCGCGCACTACGACAAGATCATCCGGGCGCTGCCCCGACCGCCGATCATCATGGGGCACTCGTTCGGCGGTCTGTTCGCCCAGGTCCTCGCCGACCGGGGTCTCGGCGCGGCGGTGGTGGGAGTGCACCCCGCGGCGATCAAGGGGGTGCTCAAGGTGCCGCTGAGTCAGCTGCGCTCCGGCTTCCCGATCCTGCGCAGCCCCGCCAACCGGAACAAGGCCGTCCCGTTCACCCCGGACGACTTCGCCTACGCCTTCGGCAACACGATGAGCCGCGAGGACTCCGACCGGGCCTGGCAGCGCTACGCCGTCCCCGGCGCCGGACGGGTCTTCTTCGAGGGTGCTTTCGCCAACCTCGACCCACGCTCGCCGGCCCGGGTCGACTTCGGGCGCAACGACCGGGCACCGCTGCTGCTGATGGCCGGCGAGGTCGACCACGTGGTGCCTGCGTCGGTGGTCCGCGCCAACGCCGGGCTCTACCAGAAGTCCCGGGCCCTCACCGCGTACGAGCAGTTCGCCGGCCGGTCACACTTCACCGTCGGCCAGGACGGCTGGGAGCAGATCGCCGACTACGCGCTGGACTGGGCGCTGCGCGCGGCGGCCCTGCCCCGGGAAGCGACCATCGCCAGCGAAACCCCCCGCCGCTGAACCGCGCCGGAGCTGAGAAGAGGGGTGCTAACGAGCGTGATGACTCTCAGGCATCAATATGCCTCAGAGTCATCACGCTCACAGTGAAGCTGGCGTCAGTTGCCGAACGTGAGAGGGCGGCTCAGCCGGGTTTGGCATGGGCGGGCCCGCCTGGGGTATCCCGGTGGGATGAGGGCCAGTTTCCGGCTTGGCCGGGTCGCGGGGGTTCCGGTAGGCGTCAACTGGAGCGTGCTGGTCATCTTCGCGTTGATCGCGTGGGGGTTGGCCGCGAACCAGTTCCCCCGCTCGTACCCCGACCGCTCGTCAGTGGCGTACGTGGTCGCCGGGCTGGCCGCGGCGGTGGTCTTCTTCGTCGGCCTGCTCGCCCACGAGGTCTCGCACGCGATCGTCGCCAAACGCAACGGGCTGGAGGTCGACGGCATCACGCTGTGGCTGTTCGGTGGCGTCGCCGAGTTGCGGGGTGAGCCGCGTGACCCGGGCGCGGAGTTGCGGATCGCGGGCGTCGGCCCGTTGGTCAGCCTGCTGATCGGGGCGTTCTTCGGTGCCATCGCGGCGTTGCTCGCGCTGGCCGGGCAGGGCGGGCTGCTGTTCGGGGCGGTGGCCTGGCTGGCCGGCATCAACGTGCTGCTGGCCGTCTTCAACGTGCTGCCGGCCGCGCCCCTGGACGGTGGTCGGTTGCTGCGCGCCGCGGTCTGGAAGGCCACCGGCGACCGGACCCGCGCGTCAGTGGTCGCCGCCCGGGCCGGCTGGGTGCTGGGTGTGCTGCTGATCGGCCTGGGTTTGTGGCAGTTCCTGTCCGGGGTCGGTTTCGGCGGGCTCTGGCTGGCCCTGATCGGCTGGTTCCTGATCGGCGCGGCCGGGATGGAGGAACGGCAGGCCCGCACCGGCAACGCGCTGCGCGGGATCCGGGTGGGCGACGTGATGACCTCGCAACCGCAGACCGCCTCGGCGCAGATGACTGTCGCGGACTTCGTCGACAACTACCTGTTCGCGTACCGGCATTCGGCGCTGCCGCTGACCGAGGACGGCCGGCCGACCGGTCTGGTCACCGTCGACCGGGTGCGGGGCGTACCGCCCGAGCGGCGGGCATCGACCACGCTGGCCGAGGTGGCCTGCCGAGCCGACGAACTGGTGCTGGCCCAGCCCGGTGAACAGCTCAACGACCTACTCCCCCGGCTCACCGAGTGCGCCGACGGCCGAGCCCTGGTGGTGACCGAGGACGGCCACCTGACCGGCATAGTCTCCCCCAGCGACATCAGCCGAGCCGTCCAACGCGGCACCCTGGTTGGCCAGGGCGGTCAGCGGGGGAAGTAGCGGTCCAGGGCGTCGGTGCGGAACTTGCCCTTCGGGTCCAGGTTGGTTTGGAGCGCGGCGAAGTCGGCGTACCTCGGGTAGCGGGTGGACAACTCGGCCGGGTCGGTGACGAAGACCTTGCCCCAGTGTGGGCGGGGCGCGAAGGGCGCCAGGCGTTCCTCCACCGCGGCCACCACCGGCAGCACCGCCGCGGTGTCGTCGACCCAGGTGAAGTGCAGCACGAAGCTGTCCCGCCGGTAGTTCGGGCTGAGCCACAGCTCGTCGGCCGCGACGGTACGCAGCTCGGACACCAGCAGCACCGGGGCGATCAGGTCCGCCACGTCGTCCAGCGCGGCGAGCGCGTCGGCCGCCGCCGTACGCGCGACGTGGTACTCGGACTGCAGTTCGTCGCCGCTGCTCGGGGTGAAGCCGAGCTTGAAGTGCGGTAGCCGCTCGTGCCACGGGCCCGGCTCGCCGAGCTGCGGGGTGCAGTTCTCCGCCGGCATTCCGAGGACCGGGTGTCGGGGCTGGTCGGCGGCGGTGGTGCCCAGCCAGTCCGCCGGGGGTGGCGGCTGGTCCGCAAGCTGTTTGCGCCACACCTCACGCAACCGGGGCGTACGGAAGTCGGTGAAGACACTCACGTTGTACGCCGAGCCGAGCGCCTCGTCCAGCGCCGTCCGGTCGAGGTCGAGGCGTACGTACTGCCGCAGCGCGAAGGTCGGCACGACGTCCACTGTGACGCGGGTGACCAGGCCGAGCGCGCCGAGCCCCACCACCATGCCGGCGAAGGCGTCGGTGTCACGGTCGACCCGGAGCAGATCGCCGTCGGCGGTGACCAGCTCCAGGCCGGCGACCGCGCTGGCCAGGTTGCCGTGGGTCTGGCCGGAGCCGTGGGTGGCGGTGGCCACCGCTCCGGCCACCGAGATGTGCGGCAGCGAGGCGAGGTTGGCCAGCGCGTACCCCTGGGTGTGCAGCTGTCGGGCCACGTCGCCGTAGCGCAGCGCGCCGCTCACGGTGACCTGCCCGCGCTCGTGGTCCACCTCGATGACCGGGGGCAGCCCGGCGAGGCTGACCAGGTCGCCGTCGGTGTCACCGAGACGGTTGAAGGAGTGCCCACTGCCCACCGCCCGGATCCGGCTGCTGCCGTCGACGAGCCGACGCAGTTCGTCGACGGAGGTGGGCCGGTGGAACGCCTTCGCGGCGTATCGCACGTTGCCGGCCCAGTTGCGGCGCGGAACGTCAGTGGTCGACGCGGCGTGCGATCCCTGCGCGGTCATGTGGCGGTCTCCCGATCGGTGCTCTGGTGGTCGGCCAACGCGGTGACGAGGGCGCCCAGAACCGTATCCGTCTGGAAGGTGCTGTAACCACGTTGGGCGATCGGCAGACCGGCCGAGGTGGCGCGTTCGATCTCCCCCCGGGCCGCCTGCCGGGCCGACGCGTCCCCGGACATCAGCGCGTCCTGGCCGCGTCGGATCAACCGGTCGACCCGGTCCATCTGGTAGCCGCGCAGGCCGACAGTGAGCTCCGGGGCCTCGAAGGCGGCGCGACGCAGCGCGAGCAGGTCGACGAACCGGTCTCCGGCGTGGCGGGCGAGCGCGGCGGACACCTGCTCGGGCTGCTCGCGGACCTGGTCGAGGACGAGCAGCTCGATGGCGGGGCGGCCGTCGAGCGGGTGGCGGGCGGTCACCAGCTCACTCGGCACACCCTGCGCCGGCACCAGCAGCAGTCGTGGCGGTTTCGCGTAGCCGTCGCGTCGCGGTGGCTCGTCGAGCACCAGCGTGGCGACCTCGGCCCACCGGATCTCCCGGCGCAGGCCGGGCCGCCGGATGCTGAGCCCGTCCGCATGGATCCCGAACCGGAACGGCCGCAGAGCGCTGACCAGCACCACAACGCCGAGCGCGATCGCCCCCACCGCGATGATCGTTCGTAGCAGGGCGCCGTCGCTGGGATAGACCAACAAGAGCACTCCACCGAGTACGCACACCAGGGCGAGCGCACGGGCCCCCCGATTCCGGCGCAATTCCACGCTCGGACCCCCGTTTCATGACCGTGGCGTCGGTCCCGACATCTTCCGCCAGACCGGGCACCAAGGACACCGGTCGATCGGGCACGGTTGTTCTCGTCGTCGTCGGGGAACCCTACGCCCATGAGCAGCTACCGCGATCCGGCCGCACGAGGTGACGTCTTCCCCTCCGAGGAGGAGCTGGACCCGACCGGCACCGAGGTCGAGCAGGCCAGCGCGCCGCCGGCCGACGGGTTTCCGAGCCACCCGTCACCCACTCCCGGCCCTCGACCGACACCGGCACCCGCGCCCGCTCCGACGCCGGTGCCGGCGCCCGGCCCGCCACCGCGCGCTCCGGGCGCGCAGTCGATCGTGACCCGCCACCTGGACGGCTCGGTGGAGGTGGTCACCGACCTCGACGGTGACGGTGTCGCCGACGTCGTCCAGATCGACGTGGACGGCGACGGCATCCCGGACATCACCTATGTGGACACTGACCACGACGGGCGTCTGGACACCGTGCTGGGCGATCCGAACGCGGTCGGGACGGGCGTCCACCGCGCCTGACCGGAGGCGCTGTCGACTCAGAGCTTCGCCATCACCTCGCTGGCGACCAGCTCCAGGTGCTCCAGGTCGCTGAGGTCCAGCACCTGGAGGTAGAGCCGCTCGCTGCCGATCTCCGCGTACCGGCCGATGGTGTCCAGCACCTCGGCGGGTGTCCCGGCCAGACCGTTGGCCCGCAGCTCGTCCGGCTCGCGGCCGATGGCGGCGGCCCGGCGGGCCACCTCGGCGTCGTCGCGCCCGCAGCAGAGCACCAGGGCGTTGGACCACACCATCTCGGCCGGGTCCCGACCGATCTCGACGCAGGCCGCGCGGACGCGGTCGAACTGCGCAGCCGTGTTTGGCACCGAGGCGAACGGCAGGTTGAACTCGTCGGCGTAGCGGGCGGCCAGCCGAGGGGTGCGCTTCGGGCCCGTCCCGCCGAGCAGGATCGGTGGACGCGGCTGCTGCACGGGCTTGGGCAGGGCGGGCGAGTCACGGACCGGGTAGTACCGGCCGTCGTGGTCGAACCGCTCCCCCGGCGGCGTGGACCAGAGCCCGGTGATGACGGCGAGCTGCTCCTCCAGCCGGTCGAACCGCTCGGCCAGCGGCGGGAACGGGATGCCGTACGCGCTGTGCTCCTCGGCGTACCAGCCGGTGCCGATGCCCAACTCCACCCGGCCGCCGCTCATCTGGTCGACCTGCGCCACGGTGATCGCCAGCGGGCCGGGCAGCCGGAAGGTGGCGGCGGTCATCAACGTGCCGAGCCGGATACGGCTGGTGTCCCGGGCCAGGCCGGCGAGCGTGGTCCACGCGTCGGTGGGGCCGGGTTCGCCGCTCACGTCACCCATCATCAGGTAGTGGTCGGACCGGAAGAACGCGCCGTAGCCGGCGTCCTCGGCACAGCGGGCGACGGCGAGCAACTGGTCGTAGCTGGCGCCCTGCTGGGGCTCGGTGAAGATCCGAAGTTCCATGATCCGAGCATAGGGAGCCGCAGGGCGGCGCCGCGTCGGGACGCCGACGACAGTCGTATGCTTTGACAGTCATATGAACGAGGAGGCATATTGGGGAGGTGTCCACCGACGCCTTCACCGTCCTCGCCGAGCCCACCCGACGCAGGATTCTCGACCAGCTCCGCGACGCCGAACGCAGCGTCGGCGAGCTGGTCGACGGGCTCGGAGTCAGCCAGCCAGCCGTCTCCAAACACCTGCGGGTGCTTCGCGACGCCGGCTTCGTCACCTGCCGAACGGCCGCTCGACAGCGGATCTACCGCCTCGACCCGGGCCCGCTGCGGGACGTCGACAGCTGGCTCGACCCGTACCGGCGGCTCTGGACCCGACACCTGGACGCCCTGGAACGACACCTCGACAGTCAGGAGCAGTGAATGGACCGCGACGCGTTCCGCCCGAGCCCACCCGCCGATGTGCGCGCCGAGCCCGCCGACGACGGCGCGACACTGGTCTTCGTCCGCGACCTGCGGCATCCGCCGGCCACCGTCTGGGCGGCACTGACCGACCCGGCGCAGCTCGCGCAGTGGGCACCGTTCCTCGCCGACCGCGATCTCGGCAAATCCGGCGCCGCCGTGCTCACCCTCGTCGACGGCGAGACCACCCAGGAGGACCCGGCGACGGTACGCCGGGCCGAGCCGCCGCACCTGTTGGAGTACACCTGGGGCGACGACCTGCTGCGCTGGGAGCTGAGCCCGCAGGGCAACGGCACCCGGCTCACCCTGCGGCACACCCTCGCCGAGCGGGGCATGCTGCCGATGGTCGCGGCCGGCTGGCACCTCTGCCTCGACGTGGCCGACCGGCTGCTCGACGGCGACCCGGTCGGCCCGATCCGCGGCGCGGAGGCCAAGGACTTCGGCTGGCCCGAGATGCGCGACGCGTACGCCGAACAGCTCGGTGAGGGCTGACCGGTACAGTCCCGGCGGCCCCGGAGCCCGGAGCCGCCGGAACCCGGTCAGACGTACGGCCGCTTGGCGTACGCCTCGCGGAGCGCTGTCAATCCGACCGCCTTCGGCGTCAGGGTGCCCCACCCGGAGTTGAAGTAGTTGGTTCGCACGATCCGTGGCCCCCGCTCCGCGTTGAGCTGGGCGATCGCCGCCGGCACGGTGGCGATCCAGGCCGCCTGGTCCGGGATCTCGGCCGACCTGACCCCCCACTCGGCGATGATCACGGGCCGGGACAGCGCCACCGGGCCGAGATCCGCCACCGCCCAGTCCTTGGTGCGACGGAACCGGGCCAGCGCGGTGTGGCTGGCGTTGGTCGCGTACGCGTTCCACTGGAGATAGTCGAGGCGGGACATCAGCGACTCCGGGTGGGTGCGCTGAAAGCAGGCCCGGTCGAAGCCACCCAGCCCCACCGAGAAGGTCGTCCCGGCCGGCAGGGTCCGGGTCTTGAACCACGTCAGGATGTAGTTCATCGCCTGCACCGCCCTGGCGTCCGACTCGGCCCAGGTGTACGCCTTGCCGTCCTCGGTGGTGCCGAACTCGTGATCGGTGTCCAACTCCGAGGCGAGCTGGATGTTCACCCCGAAGCCGAGCGTCCGGTACTGCGACAGGGCGCGGGCGAACAACCCGTCACACTGCCCCTTGAGCACCTGGCCGTACCCGTACGCCCTCGGCCAGGTCGTACCGGGGCGCTGCTGGATGGTCATTGTCGGCGCCGGCACGGTGTAACTGGTGCCGTCCACCACGAAGCTCTGCGGTCCGTAGTTCGGAGCGCCGTAGTGCTTCAACTCCAGGACCATGTTCATCTGCACCCCGGCCTTGCCCAGGCTGACCAGCCAGGGCCGGTTGTAGCCGGGGAAGATGTAACCGTCGGCGAAGCTGCGGTACTGGGTGAGGGACCGGAAGTTGCCGCCGGCCATGTCGGCGGTCGGATCGGCGCCGCCGGAGAGGTAGTAGCCGCCGAGCACGGGTTGGCCCAGGCTGTAGTCGGCGGCGGCCGTCGCGGTGTTGCCGGAGGCGTCGCGGACCTGGACGGTTACCCGGGGCATCACGCCACCGACCGATACACGGCCACGGAGCCGTTGTCGGAAACCCGGGTCCAGGTACGCCCGGAGTTGTCGGTGATGGTCACGGTGAGCGGGTCGATGACCGCCGTGACCTTGACCGGCGCGCTGCTGTTGCCCTGCGCGTCGGTGACCACGATGGTGACGGTCAGCGGTTTGGTGTCGGCGTCTGAGTAGGTGACGGTCAGCAGCATCTGCTCACCCGGCGTGAAGACGGATGCGTTCAAGGCTGCGGTCACGGTGGGAGCGGCCATGTCGGGCCCTTTCTGGCTCGGTCGCCAGGGCTCGGCGCGCGGTTCAGCGACGCCGGACCCGGGCGGGGTCCACAGTGCGAAAGGCCGGTGGGGCACGGGAACGGATGGCACGGCCGGTGGGCTGCGTCGCCTGACTGCCGGCGGTGCTGACGTCCTTGTCCCGGTGGGCGGAGGCACCGCTGCGGGCGCCCGCAGGGGTGTCGGTGGCAGCAACGGCCTGTCGCACGTGCGATCGGTACGGCAGCTGTGCCGCGACCGCCACGGCTTCGAGGCCGGGCTGGGTGAGGGCGGCACCGGTGGGGACGATGTTGTCCCCGCCGGGCCGGAAGATCGGGATGTGGCCCGCCACCCGTCTACCTCCACCTGCCCCAAGGGTGCTCTACCAGGGGCTTTACCGTCTTGTCCGGATTGCGACAGCGCCCGGCGAGGCTCGCTGCGACGGCTACCGGTGACCAGCGACGCCGACCGCCGCACCCTCAGGCTCAGCGGCGCCGCCGCGCCGGGTCGAGCAGGGCGGGCGGGGTGTCGAACTTCTCGTGTGCGGCAAGGTCGACCCCCGGCGCGACGATGGCGTCGATCGCGTCGAGCACGTCGTTGGGGAGCACGGTGTCCGCGGCGGCGAGCTGGGCGTGCAGGTGCTCCATGGTGCGGGGGCCGATGATCGCGCTGGTCACGGCCGGGTGCGCGGTGACGAACCCGAGCGCGAGTTGGATCATGCTGAGCCCTGCCTCGTCGGCGACTGTGGCCAGCCGCTCGACGGCGTCGAGCCGAGCCTGGTTGGCCGGGACGCTGAGGTCGAAGCGGGCGGGCAGGAGCACCGAGCGGCTGGTGGTGATCTCCCGGCCGGCTCGGATCGCACCGGACAGCCAGCCCGAGGCGAGCGGGCTCCAGGCGAGCACGCCGAGCCCGTACTGCTCGGTGACGGGCAGGACGTGGGCCTCGATTCCTCGTTGCAGGATCGAGTAGCTGGGCTGCTCCGTCACGTAGCGGCTCAGGTGGTGCTCCCGTGCGGCCCACTCGGCCTGCACGATGCGGTACGCGGGGAAGGTCGAGGAACCGAAGTTGCGGATCTTTCCCGCCCGTTGCAGGTCGGTCAGCGCCGACAGGGTCTCCTCGTCGCTGGTGGTCGGATCCCACCTGTGGATCTGGTAGAGGTCGACGTGGTCGAGGCCGAGACGGCGCAGGCTGTTGTCCAACTCGGTGACCAGCCAGCGGCGCGAGCTGCCCCGCTGATTGCGCTCGTCGCCCATCGGCATGCCGGCCTTCGTGGCCAGCACGATGTCGTCGCGGCGGCCGGCGATGGCCTTGCCGACCATCTCCTCCGATTGGCCCTGGCTGTACATGTCGGCGGTGTCGATCAGGTTGATTCCGGCCTCCAGGGCGGCGTCGACGATCGCCGTCGTCTCGTCCTGGGTGGTCTGCCCCAGCTTGCCGAAGTTCATCGCGCCGAGCGCGAGGGTGCTGACCTGGACGCCGGTGCGCCCCAGAGTGCGGTACTGCATGGCTGCTCCTCCACGGAAGGGTGAGGTGGCACTGGCCCCACCCGCTCTGGCATCCTGAGCAAGTGGAACCATGTTCCGCTAAGAACAATACGGAACAGTGTTCCGTTTGCCAAGCCGAGTGATGGGGGTAACGGCACGGTGGCCGACATCGACAGCGGATCAGGACGCTCGACCCCGCGGAAGCGGGCCGACGCCCGGCGCAACGAGGCGACACTGCTGGAAGCCGCCGCCTCGGCCTTCGTCACCTCGGGCGTGGACGCGCCGGTACGCGACATCGCCGCCCGAGCCGGCGTCGGTGTGGGCACGATCTACCGCCACTTCCCGACCCGCGCCGACCTCATCGTGGCCGTCTACCGGCACCAGGTCGAGGCATGCGCGGAGGCGGGCCCGGCGCTGCTGACCGCCAGCGGCACACCGCACGCCGCCCTGGCCCAATGGATCAACCTCTTCGTCGACTTCCTGGTCACGAAGCACGGCCTCGCCGAGGCGCTCCAGTCCGACAACGCGGCCTTCGAGACGCTGCACGCCTACTTCCTGGACCGCCTCGTGCCGGTGTGCGCCCAACTGCTCGACGCCGCCATCGCAGCCGGTGAGATCCGGCGCGACGTGACCGCCTTCGAGTTGCTACGCGGTGTCGGCAATCTCTGCATCGGCGCAGGCGAACCCCGCTACGACGCGCGTCGCATGGTCGAACTCCTCGTCGCGGGTCTGCGCCAACGCCAGGGTGCCGGGCCGCGATAACTTATTGATCATGGCGGACTGGGAGCTTCGGCCGGCCTCGGCGGCGGACGTCGAGGCGGTGGCCGAGTTGCGGGCGGTAGTGCTGCGGGCCGATCTGGAACGGCTCGGGCGGTACGACGAACGGCGGGTGCGGCAGCGCCTGCGGGACGGTTTCGTACCGGCGTACACCTGGGTTGTCGAGGTGGCGGGCGCGTTCGCCGGTTGCGTGGCGCTGCGGCCCGGCGCGGACGCCCACTGGTTGGAGCACTTCTATCTGGCCCCACATCTGCAGGGCAGTGGCATCGGCACGGCAGTGCTGCGCGAGCTGCTGGACCGCTGCGACCGCGACGGCACGCTGGTCCGGCTGAACGTGCTGCGGGGCAGCCCGGCCCGGCGGCTGTACGAGCGGCACGGTTTCACGCTCGAGACCGAGGATCAGGTGGATGTGTTCATGGTCCGCGCACCCGGGACGATCACCGTCGAGGCTCGGACAGTGTCAATGTAAAGTTGACAGATGACGTCGGAGCTGGCCCGGTTGGCGGAGGTTCGCGCCACCCGCGTTCGCCTGGACGAGCAGGAGCTGGAGATCATCGACCGCGCACGCCAGGACGGCGCGACGTGGGCGCAGATCGCCACGGCACTCGGCCTCGGCAGCCGGCAGGCCGCCGAGCAGCGTCGACAGCGGCTGGTGGCGGCGCGGTGGTCGCGGCGGCAGCAACGTGACCTCCGACTGCCTCCGCAGATTGCGGCGCTGCGGACGGCGGTGGCCGACCTCGGCCGGTGGATCGGTGCCGACCAGCGGTGGGACGACCGATTTCGTCGAGCGGCACTCGTGCGCAGCACTGTCGACGCCGCCCTGGATTCCGCCCCGGGCTCGCTGTACGCGTTGGCCCTACACCTGGCCGCCGATCTCGCCGAAGCGGGCGAGCGACTGCCCGCGCCCGCTCGAACCGTCGCCACCAAGATCAACGCCGCCCTGTCAACTTCCCGTTGACAGAGCGCAGCAGCATTGCCCCCGCTGAACTCAAGCTAGAGAATGTGAGTCACCTCGACTCAACTCGGAGTGCTCATGCGTCGCAACGCGGGCCTGTTCGTGGCGATCTCAGTGCTGTCGGGCTTCGGCAGCAGCGCCATGTCCCTGGTCGCCGGCATCTGGATCCTGGACCTCACCGGCTCCACCAGCCTCGCCGCCCTCGCCGGGCTCTGCGTGTACGCCCCGGTGCTCGCCGGCCCGTGGCTGGGCGGCCTGCTCGACCGGGCGCCCCGACGGCCCCTGGTCATCGCCGTCAACCTCATGTTGGCCGCCGCCCTGCTGGCACTCCTCACTGTGCGCGGGCCGGGACAGACCTGGCTCATCTTCGCCGTCTCGTGCGCCTACGGCGTCAGCTACGTGCTGATCGACGCCGGCGAGACGGCGCTGCTGCCGTCGGCAGTGGCACCGACCGAACTCGGCGACGTCAACGGGTGGCGCTCCAGCGCGCAGGAGGGCATGAAGCTCGTCGCTCCCCTGGCCGGGGCCGGCCTCTACGCGTGGCGGGGCGGCCACGCGGTCGCCGTCCTCAGCGCGGCCATGCCGGTCCTGGTCGCCATCCTGTACGCGGTGCTCCGCCTGAACCGGACGCCCCCCGACCAGCCCACCGAACGCGCCGGCGGCCCGCGTACCGGCTTGGTGGTCCTGTTCGGACAGCGAGCGACACGTCTGCCGATCGTGCTCGCCGCGGTGTCGATCGCCATGTCCGGCTTCACGACGGCGGGGGCCTACGCGATCGTCGTCACCGAACTGCGCCTGCCGACGACGTTCCTGGGTGTGCTGGCCAGCGCGCAGGGCGCCGGTTCCATTCTCGGTGGCCTGATCGTCGGCCGGCTCATCACGGCACGAGGTCCCGTCGCCGTCGGTGTCGCCGGGACTACGCTGTTCGCGATCGGCTGCCTGGTCCGTTGCCTGCCGTGGTGGCCGGCCACTGTCGTCGGAGCGGTGGTCATCGGCGTCGGCCTGCCCTGGGCCCTGGTCGCGGCGGTGACCGCCGTACAGACCCACACGCCGTCGGCGCTGCTGGGACGCGTCTCCGCGACAGCCAACACCGCGATGTTCGGGCCCCTCGTCGTGGCGATCCCCCTCGGCTCAGCGGCCGTCCACCTCGGCGCCCGCCCGCCGCTCATCGCCGCCGCAGCGATCTGCCTGACAGCCGTGGTGGCGGCCACGCTCCACCACCGGTCGACGCCGTCCGACGATACGTCGACCGCGCCGGCGCCGCGCCGAACGGCGGGAACGGGTCCGACGAGCCGCTGACCGGGTTCACCCGCGTACCGGATGGGTTGCCTGGAAGGCGAGTCGGCGATCCGCGTCGGCCGCGATCTGGTCGAGGATGTCGTCCAGGTCGAGGAAGACCGACCACCGCTCGCGGCCGGTGACGTCGGCCAGCCGGTCCACGAGCAACTCCTCCAGGTCGGTGACCCGCTTTCCCTTCCACACCTTGTCGGCCACGCTGACCAGCAGGTCGTCGACGCCGACGCCGTTCTGGTGCCAGGACGCGTGGTCGCGCGCGAACCGGGCCGACGACTCGGTGACGCCGTGCTGGAGCAGCAGCTCGTAACCGGCGGGCTCGTGCGCGGAACCGGGCCCGGACAGCTCCTCCGGATGCCGGACCTTGCCGATGTCGTGGGTGGCGGCGCCGAAGAGCACCGCCTCGCTGTCGAACGGGAGCTGCGGGAACCGGTGCGCCATCGCATCGGTGAGCTGCGCGGCCACGTCGTGCACGGCCCGCAGGTGCGCGGCGAGGCGCGGCGGCGCGTGCAGCGCCTCCAGCAGGGCCACGACCTGGTCGGGCAAAGGCCGGAGCGGCGGGTCCGCGGGGGCGGTGAGGGCGCGGCGCAACGAATCGGACGTCACCGCGCCAAGGGTACGACCACCTCGCGCTCCCCTCCCCTCTCGCGGGGCAGCCAGAGCCGGTTCGTCTTGGCTACGCTCCCCCGCACCAGGGAAGGGGCTCATCGGTGAGAAATCGACTACGGCAGGTCGCAATGGTGCTGCTCGGCGCGGCGCTGTTCGGCACCGCCGGCCTGAGCCTCGGCTCCTGGTACGCCGGCCGCGGCACCGCGCCAGTCACCTTCGACCAGGCACAGAGCATGGCGGCGGAGCTGCTTCCCGACAGCGAACCAGTCGCGTCAGGGGAGGGCCACGACTACGTCTACGGTGTCTTGGGCCCCAACGACTTCGGGTCGTCGTTTGCGGAATTCCACTACCGCGACACGGCCGCCTGCGCGCACTCCGAGTTGGTGCAGCGCAACGCCACCGCGGTGGGCTGGCAGGGCAGCCACCGGGTGACGGGCACGCCATGCGGTGGCTGGCGAGCCGAACGGGACGGGCTGGCGGCCAGGCTCACCCAGGTGGACCGCCTGGCGATCCTGAGGTTCACGCCAGCCGCGCCCGACGGCTACCTCGCCGTCACCCTGGCCGCCGCCGCCCTGGGTGCCGCCGCTGGGGCGGCGCTGTTCTGGCTGACAGGACGACAGCGTCCACCCGTACCCCGACTGGTTTGCACGCTTGTGACGATCGTTCTCCTCCCGGGCGTCGTCCCCACCTGGCAGGGCCTGATGGCGCATGGATTGACGGAGCCGGCGTGGACGATCTGGCCGGCTCTCGCCCCCGTGCTGGTGCCGGTGGCGCTCGTCCTGCTGTGGGCCGGGGTGATCTTCTACGCCGGGCGACGGGAACCGAGCCGGGCTTCCAGCCCGAGCGTGAGCCAGCTCTGAGCCATCCGCCTGGATACTGTCTAGTCATGCCGCTCAGTCCGGACGAGGTCGAGGTGTTCGAGCACTCCAGGGCCCGCCTGGAGGCGATCGCCTATCGCCTGCTGGGCTCGGCCAGCGACGCGGAGGACGCCGTCCAGGACACCTTCCTGCGCTGGCAGGGCGCCCACCGGGAGCACGTCGAGACGCCGGAGGCGTGGCTCACGAAGGTCCTCACCAACGTGTGCCTGAACCAGCTGACGTCGGCGCGGGCCAGGCGGGAGACCTATGTGGGCACGTGGCTGCCCGAACCGGTCCTCGCCGGGGACCGGATGCTCGGTCCGCTCGACACCGCCGAGCAGCGCGAGTCGGTCTCGATGGCGGTGCTCACCCTGCTGGAGCGGTTGTCGCCCAACGAGCGCGCGGTGTACGTGCTGCGGGAGGCCTTCGACTACTCGCACGGTGAGATCGCCGAGATCCTCGGCATCACCGAGTCGAACTGCCAGCAGACCTACCACCGTGCCAAGCAGCACGTCACCGCGGAGCGGGCCCGCGCCGAGGTCGACCAGGCCGCCGCCCGGAAGATCGTCGCGGAGTTCCTCACGGCGGCCAACAACGGCGAGATCCAGCGGCTGGTGGAATTGTTGACCGACGACGCGACGAGCACCGCCGACGGCGGCGGCACGATCCCGGCCCGGGCCGCGCCGATCGTCGGCGCGCTGGCGGTGGCGAAGTTCCTGCGTGGCCTGTTCAAGCCGGCCGACGTCAAACGGGACCTGGTGGGTGGCAGCCCGGCCATGTACGTCACCACCGCCAACGGCGCTCCGGCGGTGGTGGTCGTGATCGACGACCGGGTCATCGGCGTGATGTCCGTGGAGGTGACGCCCGAGGGTGTCACGGCCATCCACAACCAGGTCAACCCCGACAAGCTCGGCCGCGCCAGCCGGCAGTGGTCCGCCTCCGAGCACGAGGAACCCACCCTCCACGTCTGGTGACCCAGGTCATAGCCAACTCCTGTCAGGAATCGCGTCGCTGTCCGGTTCAGGAAGCGACCACCCACCGAGACAGGAGTGCCACCATGAAGCACCGCATCGTCGTCCTCGGAGCGGGCTACGCCGGAGCCATGGCCGCCGGGCGCCTCGCCAAGCGGCTACACCCGGACGACACCGAGATCACCGTCGTCAACGCCGACGCCGACTTCGTCGAGCGGGTCCGCATGCACCAACTCGCCGCCGGGCAGGACCTCAAACCACGCCCACTGAGCGAGGTCTACGCCGGCACCGCCGTCAAGCCTCGGCTGGCCCGGGTCACCGCCGTCGACGCCGACCGCAGGACAGTCGCGCTCGCCGACGACCACGGCACCGACGAGATCGCCTATGACACGCTCGTCTACGCCCTCGGCAGCGCCACCGCCGACCACGGCGTCCCCGGGGTCGCCGAGCACGCGTACGACATCGCCGGCAGGCCCTCGGCGCTGCGGTTGCGCGACCGCCTCGCCCACCTCGCGGCCGGCGGGACGGTGCTCGTCGTCGGCGGCGGCCTCACCGGCCTCGAAGCGGTCACCGAGATCGCGGAGGCCCGACCGGACCTCGACGTCGCGCTCGCCGCCCGCGGCGGTCTCGGCGACTGGCTCACCGGCAAGGCGCAGCAGCACCTTCGCGGCGTCTGCGACCGGCTCGGCATCACCGTCCACGAGCACAGCGACATCGCGCGGGTCGAGGCCACCGGTGCGGTCACCCGCGACGGTCGGGAGATCCCGGCCCAGGTGACCGTGTGGACGACCGGCTTCGCCGTCCACCCCATCGCCGCCGCCACGACCCTGGCTGTCGCGGAAACCGGGCAGATCATCGTCGACGCCTCGATGCGGTCGGTATCCCACCCCGAGGTGTACGCCGTTGGCGACGCCGCCATCGCCGAAGGACCGGGCGGCAAGCCACTGCGGATGTCCTGCGCCTCGGGCATCCCGATGGCCTGGCAGGCAGCCGACGCCATCGCCGCCCGCCTGACCGGTCGGGCGAAGTTTCCGAAGGCCCCGCTGCGCTATTTCAACCAGTGCATCAGCCTCGGCCGGCACGACGGCATCATCCAGTACGTGACCGCCGACGACCGGGCCAGGCCGTCCCTCCTCACCGGCAAGCTGGCAGCCCGGTACAAGGAGTTCGTCTGCACGGGCGCAGCCTGGGGCATCACGCACCCGGTCCTGTACCCGGTCCGCCGCCACCGGACCGTCCCGACCCGAACGGAGATCCGCACAGCCGCGTCCTGATTGGAGTTCGCGACCGCGTTCCGGCCGGAGCCGCTGTCGGTGCGGTTCTCCGTGGAGACCAAGGACAAGCGGCTCAGGCACAGCGCGGCGGTCGGGCGGGCCGGAATCCCGCTGGGAGCGGCCCGCCCGCATTCGGCCCGGGAGTCGATTACCCGCCGTGGCCCCAACCGGCCTGAGCTGGCGCGGCCATCCAGGTGGCCGCCAGGATGGCGCCGACGGTCGCTGCGTAGATGAAACGACGAATTCGCATGAGCTTCCCTCTCAAGGGTGTGTGCTGCTGCCGTGTGAATAGGCGACAGCCTTGACGGATGGTTGGAGGCCCCCACATGTCGCGAAACTCGTCACCCAATGTCGTTCGCCGGCGTCCTGGGTGATTGGACGTCAGCGTATTGACGCCAGTCAGGATTTCGCTACGGTCAGTGCCTGTTCCGAACAGCCGTGCGCCTGTCCGGGCTGCTCACGGGCCTGTTCGGACCTGTTCGACCACTCGAACCGGCTGCGTCTGCTCGACCAGTTGCACCAGCACCAGCGCCGTTCTCCTGTCGGGTTGCACAGACGCGGTGCGGATCAGGTAGGTGCCGGCGGCCACGTCCACAGTGAGGTGGGTGGTGTGCTCCAGCCCGTCGCCGGTGTAGCCGGAGTCGAACAGCTGGGCTGGCCCACTGGTCGTCCACGTGCCCGCGTCCTTCCAGTCGGCGATCTTGAGCGCCCGGGGAACGAGGCGGACGACTTCCGCCTCGGAGTTGGCGTAGATCCAGCGCACGAAGATCCGCCGGTCCGGGAGGTACGTGGTGGAAGCCGGCTCGTCGGCCAGAACAAGCGCCTGGTCGGCACCGACATCCAGCACTCCGATGTAACCGTCGACCTGGCAGGCCCGGTCGTAGTCACCCCAGGAATCACCGTCGTCCATCGACGCGCCCGTCCACTCGCCGAGCGCTGACGTCGGCACGGCGATGAGCGGCCCGCCGCCCGAATCAACCCACGGCAGCTGGCTGACCGGCCTGCGCGTACGAGCGAGGACGCCAGCCAGATCGGTCATGTCGGTCACGATCGCGTCGGCACCGGCGGCGGCGAGACGTTCGGCCTTGCCGGGCTTGTTGGCGTACCCGACACAGGCGACACCGGCTGCTCGGGCGGCTGCGACGTCGGTGGCGGAGTCACCGACCAGAACGGCGGCATCGGGTGCGACCTTCAACGCCTGCAGGGCCTGCACAACGGGCGCCGGGTTGGGCTTCAGCAGATCGGGATGCTCGCCTCGGCCGACGACGGCGGCGAAGTAGCGGGCACGGTCGCGGCGCCCGAGGTAGGCGTCGATGGCGGCGGCCGAGTTGTTGCTGACGATGGCGAGCGGGCGTCCGGTCGCCAGGCACGCCGCGACCATGTCGAAGGCTCCGATCGTCGTCTCCGCGGACGCCGCTGCCTCGACCTCCGCCGCCTCCAGGGCCGCACCGACGACGCCTACCAACTCGGGTGCGAACACAGCTGTCGCGCGGAACAGCTCCAGCGGGTCGATTCCGTCGCGCAGCTCATCGGGCAGGACGACGCCCCGGCTGAGGATCAGCTGACGCAGGTCGGCGGCGACGCGCGGCGCGGCCTTGCTGCCAAACAGGCGGCAGATCGGACCGTCGAAGTCGACGAGTACGACTTCGGCCCGCTCGGCGATGTCGGCGAGCCGGTCGGGTGGCCGTTCTGCCTCGATCGTCACCATGCGCTCCAGTAGGCCGCCTTCGCTGTCAAGGCTGTCGATACTAGAGGCCGGCGTCGCGGCTCCCCGTCACCAGGTCGGCACCCAGAGGCTGCTCGAGCGCCTCGCACCCATTTCGGCAAGCCATCCAGCCGACATCACTCGTCAGCGGTCCTGCTCTGCCGGTGCCGATACTCCCGTTGCCCGCAGGGTGTCGTAGGGATGGCAGCCGTAGGTCTCGCGGTACGCCTGGGCGAACCGGCCGGGGTGGGTCCAACCCCAGCGTCGGGCCGTCTCCGCCACGGTCTGCCCCGGCTTGGCGTGTTGCAGGTCCCAGTGCGCCTGGCGTAATCGGACGGCACGCAGGAACGCCATCGGACTCTGGCCGTGGTAACGCTGGAACGCCACCTGTAACGCGCGTTGGCTGACCTCGCAGGCTTCCGCTATCCGGCCCACTGTCAGCGGGACCGCAGCATGCGCCTCGATGAACTCGGCGGCCCGGCGTACGATCGCGCGGCCCACGCCAGCCTGCCCAGGCAGGTAGTTGACGGTCATCGTGGTGTTCGGGAACACCGCGACGGCGGTGGTCGCCACCAGGTCCACCAGGCCCGCTCGGGCCAGTGGACTGGCAACCACCGCGTTGACCGCGAGTTGTCGCCGGACGAACGCCGTCATCGACTGCCAGAGCAGGGCCATCGACGGGGAGAGCGGCGCCATCGTGGTGAAGTGGAAATTCGCGGCGGGCAGGCCGGTTCGAGCGGAAGCGGTCGCCGCGACCCGCTGCATAGGCAGCCGAACGAAGACGGACGCCAGATCGTCGACGAGGTGGACTGCACCCGCCTCCGGGTAGCGGCCGGTTGTGCCGGGCCCGAGGCGCAGTTCCTCGTCGTTGGTGCGCACCGCGTACCGGCCGTGCGTCACAGTCGCCACGGCCAGATCGGGATAGGGCAACGATTCGCTGCGGCAGCGCATGGTGTAGCGGGTCTCGCCGATCTCCAGCTCGTCGGCCCGCAACACGGCTTGCCGGTAGCGGAACCGGGCCGGCGGCCCGGAAATGCGAACTCGGTGTTCTCCAAACCTTTCCGCGAGCAGATGGTGCGCTCGTTCTGGGTCGTCGGTCTCGACGACATCTCGGGTCACAGGCTCCTGCCCGTCAGGGTTCCCCGTCCACGGCATGGGCCGTCACCTCCGTCGGGCCGCTAATCCGGCCCGAACTGATTGAACGTGATACTCAGCGGTACGCAACGGCCTGTCGGCGACGCCAGGACGACGGCAGCGACATTCCACGTCAACGCGACACGCTGAGTTCGCAGGCCGATCCGCTTCCCGAACAAGGCTGGCCGTTTCGCGAACCATGGGTCGCGTGATGGTTCTCTACCAGGCCACAATCGAGATCGTTCACATCGCGCCCCCGGCTGCACCGAGGCGGTCTTCCGGTCGGGCGGGATGAATGTGACGTTGTGGTAACGAGTTTCCCATCGCAAAATTGTCGGGTACTTGACTCTTTGGCACACGCGGCCGTCCCCGCTCACCGGCTCTAACCTCTGCCTGTCCGAGCCACTCATCCTGGCTCGGCCCGATCGGCCGGCCGATCGGGGTCCGCGACGTTGCGACCCCGGTCGGCCGGTCCTTCGCGTCCGGCACACGACAGTGCCTGACCGTGTCGGCTAATGCTTTCGCCTCGTTGTACGTAGTAATAGCAGCGTTCTCACGTCTTATCTGCTCGGCCGACCTCAGGTCCGCCGAGCAGACGCATGTGGCGGACGCAGCCGGCTTGCCATGAGGGAGACAGATTGCAACAAGACCTCGGGACAGGCACTTCCGTCACTCGGCACACGTTCGTCACGCACGAGGTCTCGCAGGCGCACGATGTGATCCGGCAGAGATGCGCGGGGCTGGAGCTCTGGCCGCACAGCGTCGCCGACCAGTTCACCTACCGCGAGGAGATGGTCCAGGTCGGGTCGATCCTGGCGACCCGGGTGCAGTGCGCCATGGACGTCGAGATGCATCTTGAGCCCCTGGCTGACCTGCTGATCGTCGCGATGGTGAGCGGGCGGGCCGAGGCACGGGATGGCCGGAACGAGGCACGGACAGGCCCCGGCCAGGTGCTCCTGCAAAAGCCCGGCCGTCCCCTCATCAATATTGGCCAGCACTTCGATCTCTACAGCGTGAACCTGGACTTGGCCATGGTGACCGAGGCGGCCACCGAGCGGACAGGAATCGACCCCGCCGACTTCCGATTCGAGTCGATGACGCCCGTGTCCGACGAGATGGGCCAGTTCTGGCACCACACCGCGGCCCATATCTACCGCCTCTTCACGGGCCCTGCGGAGCCGCTACAAAGCCCGCTCGTGATCCGTGCCGCCACCGACCTGGCCGCCTCCGCCGCTCTCGCCGCCTTTCCGAACACCGCTATCACGCTGTCCTACCGGTTGGACGCCAGCCCGTTACCGACCGGCCCGGTACGCCGCGCCGTGTCGTTCATCGAGACACATGCCGGCGAAGCGATCACCGCCACCCAGATCGCCGACGCCGCCCGCGTCACGCCCCGCGCCCTGCAGGCGGCGTTCCGCCGCCACCTGGGCACCACTCCGATGGCGTACCTTCGCCGGACCCGGCTGGACCGGTCCCACCAGGACCTGCTCGACGCCGATCCGGCCCAGGGGGACACAGTGGCCGCGATTGCGCACCGCTGGGGCTACGTGCACGCAGGCCGGTTCGCGGCCGACTATCGGGCGGCGTACGGCCGTTCTCCCACTGTCACCCTGCACGGCTGATCCGACCCGGGCCTGGCCCGCCTGGCCACCATGCTCGGCGCGGCTGAGCCGCCCTCGGACGACTCGGCCCGCTCGTCGCCGCCTCAGGGTGTCACCCGGGTGGCCGGGCTGTCGCCCGGCAGACCTCCCGCGTCGCGGTCCGACTCCACCGGCGGCAACGGGGTGGTCCCGAGGACACCGCCGTCCCTGGAGTACGCGGTGAGAGTGGCCGCCTGGTCCGGCGGCACCCGGGTGGTGCCGGCGTTCGACGCGTCGAGGACGACAGTGGCCGGGGGTGCGTCTGCGACCGTCACCGTGACGCGGGCCGCGCCCGGCGGGGCGATCACCCGCACCTCGCCCGTGGGGGGCCGGGCGCCGTCCTCGGTCCGGACCCGCCAGCCGATCGGTCGCCTGTCGACGCCGTCGGCCGGCAACAGCAGCCGCAGGTCGGTCCACCAGCCGGTCCGATCGTCGCCGTGCATGGCGTACGCGATCACTCCCCCGCCGGTCGGCTGCACGGTGAGCAGCGCGGCGGCCTGGCCGTGTACGCGCCCCGACCACCGCATCCGCACCGTCGTGCCGGCGGCCGGGAGGTGACTGTCCTGGAGTGCCGTCTGGACGAAGTTGCGGAGGTTGGCGTCGTCGAGCGGCGCACCTCGGGCGGGTCGGCGAGCGGCGCTAACCAGGGATTCCATCTCCGGCCCGGTCGGGTCGATCCCGGCGTACGGGCCGCCGCCCAGGCCTTCCTGGAAGAACACCTGGTCGCCTCGGCTGACCCGGACAACAGGTTCCTGCGACAGCGGCTCGGGAGGCAGGACGGCGAACCCGACTCCTCCTCCGTCCGCCCTGGCGATGTCCTGGTACTCCACAGTCCCCCTCGACGTGTATCGAGGGTCGCCACTGATCGTCACTGTGGATTCGGCCGGACCGACGACGACCGCGAACCCGGCCTGGCCAGGGTATGCCTGCATCAGCGTCATCACCGGCTCGTCGTCGCCCTCGCTGTGGCCGCCGTACCGCATCTGCCGGGCATCGGCCCCGGCCGGGCCCACGTACCAGACAAGCGCCTCCCTGGTCAGCAGGCCGAAGCGCAGCGGCACCGCGACCAGCGCGACCCGGTGGCCCGGCTGGTCGCTGCCGTAGACCAGCCGGATCCGGTCACGGTCGCCGATCTTCCAGGCACCCACCGGGGCGTCGGTTCTCACCGGCGGCTCGGCGCTGATCCGCGCCCGGAGCGTGTCCAGCCAGGCCCGATCCCCGGCCAGCGCGCCCCGCGGTGGCGCGTCGAGTAGCGCCGCCGGAGTGGCGGCGACCGCGATGCCAGGTGCCCATCCCGGCAGGGGAACCACGTTGGTCTGGACCCCGACGAGCGCGACCCCGACCGCGGCGGCCAAGGCCGTCCGGATCAGCCGCGTCCGCTGGTGCCGTCGCTCGCGGCGCGCGAACCCGGGCCAGGGATCCTCGGGTACGTCGACTCCGTGCGCGGCCTCCCGCAGCGCGGGACTGAGCGTCGAATTGGCGAAGCTTCCGGTCATGCCAGTTCCTCCTCGAGCCGTGCCGGGGACTGTGCGGCGGGTGGGGCGAAATCGCTCCGCAGTCGGGCCAACCCGCGCGACGCCTGGCTCTTCACCGCGCCCACGGAGCAACCGAGAACCTTTGCGGTGTCCGCCTCGCTGAGGTCCTCGAAGTAGCGCAGCACCAGCACCGCCTGCGTCCGGGGCGGTAGCCGTCGTAACGCGGCGAGGAGCAGTTGCCGCTGTTCCACCTGCACGTACGCGTCATGCGTCGGCTTGCTGTCGCCGGTCAGCAGCGGCACCTCCAACGGCCGCCGTCGACGCCGCCAGGAGATCGCCGTGTTGACCATCGCCCGGCGTACGTAGACCTCGGGAGCGTCCCTGCGCAGCACCCGCCCCCAGCGGCGGTGGGTCTTCTCCAACGCCGACTGCGTCAGGTCCTCGGCTGTCCCCCGGTCACCGGTCAGCAGGTACGCCGTGCGGAGCAGCGATCCCCACTGTCGTTGGACGAACAGCCGGAACTCTTCATCGTCCTCGTGCCGACTCACTCCACCTCCAGGTCGCGTCCACCTCGCGTCCAACTGCGGACGCAGAGTGAGACGCCACCTGCGGCCTCCGGGGTTGAGTGGAAGATCGCACGCCGGGCCCAAGCCCGACGGCTCAATCCTCTGGTTGTTGGCCCCTGGACGGCCCATCGGACTCAGCCTGACGCTCGGCCTGCCAGATGGCATGTCCCTTGAGCAGGTATCCGATCCAGTAGATCGCGAAAAGGATCATGAAGCACCCGAAGAACATTCCCGAGATGATGCTCGCGAGAACGAGCGCTCCCTGGCCGTCACTCAGCCCATAGATCACGAAGCTGACGAGGCCCAGAAGGAAGAACAAGACCATGTAGAGCGGCAGTGTCGAACTGTCTGCCGGGTGGGACGCGCGAGGCGGCCAAGGGACGCGAGGGTCGTTGCCGATCACCTGACGAGTATCAGCGGCTCGCTTGGTCGACGCCAGCGATCTTCTCGTCGGGCAGGCATACCTCTTCTGACCCCCGACCGGGGGTCAGAAGGCCGCAGAACGCCGCTCGGTGACGGCTGGCCACTACTGCTGGTCGGGACTTGTGGTCGATTGGAAGCCCGATGACATCATTACTGACCATCGAAGACGTCATCGAGCACGAGTCTCGCCCGCCCTGGAACATCCTCGTCCGGAAAGATCTCCGCACAGAGACTGAGGACTTGCGCCGAACTGGTCAGACCGAGGCGCTCGACCAGGAAACGGATGTCATCGGCATCCCGTCGACGCGCGGCGAGCACCTTCATAGCTAACAGGTGCTCCGGCGACGCCGCCAACACCCGCAGGCCTGGGTGGTCGAAGACGCGAGGAGCCATCGCATCGCCGCCCGGCGCGACGTAGGCGCTCGCCTGCTCATTGAGCCACCAGTGTGGAAGACCAAGTTCATCGGCGACGGCCCTCGCTTCGTCGAGCACGACGCCGTGCGGCTGGAAGACAGCATCGATGTCCCGGGTCGCGCGGCGCGCGTCGTAGGCCAGAGCCATCGCTGCCCCGCCAAAGATGTAGATATCCGCAACCACGCCCCGCTTAGCAAGCCGGTCGCCCAGCCGGTGGAAGGCATCTTCGATCGCAGTACGGTCCAGCAGTGGGTCATCGGCGCTCACGCGACGTTCAACTCCTGGGCCGCCACATAAATGCCGCGACGCCGGAACGCCGCTGGCGCGTGCACCACCGCGTCGACACGTGCGGCACGTGTGTTGAAGGGGAACCAGAACTGCCGCAGCGAGCGCGTCGCAACCCACGGCGGCGCGCCTCGCCCATCTTTTGCCGCCAAATGCTCCGCCAGCGCCGCCAGGAAGACGTCCCAGTGCTCGTCACCGACTAGAGCCGGCTCCGCGTCCAGCAGACCGGCGCGGTCGCCGGCCGGTTCCCATCGGTATTCCTCCAGGAACTCCGCCACCAACCGCCACCGTCGCGTCTCGTCAACCCCGACAAGCAGGGCACCAAGTCGCTCCACCGTCAGGGGCTCATAGGCCGCAGCACGATCCTTCACACCTGTGACGCTAGTACACCCGCAGGTAGATCCAGGCTCAGCCACTGCACAACTCGAGCGCAGAATCCGCTCCGCGTCGTCCCCTGGGGTCGACGCGGAGCGGGGTGTCGGCGGGCTACCCGTTAGAACCCGCTCCATTTGTAGGCCGAGCATTTCCAGGTCTTCCCGCCATCCTTTGAGTTGCACCAAATGATGATCTTGCCGAGGACGGGAAGGTTGAGGGTGAAGACGTGGCCCCTGTTCTTCGCGTACACGACGCCGGAGTTCTCGGCGATGTCGGCCAGCGCCCATCCAGGGTCCGGTCCATCCAGTGTCGCCACCCGGCGCATCGACTCGATGTCCTTGCCGTCGAGGAGCGTCCTGATCTCGTCCGCCGAGGGCTCACCGTCGCCGACCAGCGTCTCCACCGTGTACGGGCCTTCGACGGCGACGCCACTGGCCTTCTCGAAGGCGGCCTTCGTACCGCCCACCGTGGTGCTGCCGGCGAGGTCGAGGGCGAGGATCGGTCCGCCCGTCAGGCGCGACAGCAGGCACTCCCAGATTGTTTTGCCCGAGGCGACGCACATGGTCAGGCACCACTCCCGGCCGTCGGGGGTGGACGAGGCGAAGAGCAGGGACGTCGCCGTCGCACTGTCGCCGCTGCCGTCGTACGCCCCGTCGGCGAGGTCGGCCATGGTCGTGCCGAGGACGTCCCGACTGCCCGGAATCGTGCCGACGACCTTGACACCGTCGACCTCCTTTCCGGCGGCGAGCGCTTCGAGTTGGTCGCCGGTGAGGTTCCGGCCGCCGGTGTCGAAGGCCAGCACCTTGTCCAGGTCGCCGACGGGCCGGCCGGTCAGGTCCTCGAACTGTTGCAGCATCGTCCCCGGCGCGCCGGGGTGGTCGGTGACCGTCGTCCGGGCCTCACCACCCTCGGCGGCCTGCGACGGGGCGTACGACGCGGTCAGCCCGACGATCAGGGCGGTCGTGACGATGGTGGCGCGCCTGGCGATGTCCCGCAGAGTTGTCATCCTGTCCTCATCTCGGTGATCGGTGTCGGCGGGGTGGGGCGGGCTACCAGCGACACGTGACGATGTCGCCGAAGTCGTTGGGGGATCCCAGGTCGCAGTGGTCGTCGATCCACTCACCGATGTCGCCGAGGGTGTCCACGATCCAGGCGATGGCCGCCTTGATCGCGCCCCAGATGCTGAAGTAGACGACTGTCGTTTCGGGGGTGCCGCCGGCCTCGTCGATGACGTCCTTCGTCGACATGGCGGCATTCGGCTTCTCGATGATGTCCAGCACCCGTACCCCTGTGGTGTCCTTGCCGGCCAGCAGCGCCTCGACCTGCTCCGGGGTCCGCTCCTTGCCGTCGTCGACCGCCACGATCGCGCGGTCGATCAGCACCTCACGGCTGCCGCTGACGGCCTGGGCGATGCCGGTCATCTCGCCAACCGTGAGGTCGTTGCCGAGCGCGGGACCGGTGAACCGTCGGACCGAGGCGGTGCCGGCCGGGTTGATCTGGATCTCGTCGGCCGTGATCATGTCGTCCGCTCCGAAGGGCGCCCAGGCGAACGTCCACTTCCCGGCGACGCAGCGGAACTGGC
Organism: Micromonospora ureilytica; assembly: GCF_015751765.1. Taxonomy (NCBI): domain Bacteria; kingdom Bacillati; phylum Actinomycetota; class Actinomycetes; order Micromonosporales; family Micromonosporaceae; genus Micromonospora; species Micromonospora ureilytica. The sequence continues at coordinate 67,035 of NZ_JADOTX010000001.1, read as the reverse complement.
CGTACTCCCGACCCTCGGACGCGGTCTCGGTGCGGAGGATCTTGCCGCGCTCGTCGACGTGCTGGACCACGCAGTCGGCGCCCTTCTGCGGCGGCTTCTCGGTCTGGGCCACGGCGGCGGAGGACATGGCCAGCACCGTCCCGCTGACCACCCCGATCACCGCGAGGCGGTGTGCCAAACGACTCATCGAACGCTCCATTCCTGATGCGGAAGAAACTGGTGTCCGAAGAGTGGCGGGCCGCGCTGAAGCGGCCCGGAAACGGCGCTGAAAGCGGGGTACGTCAGTGCTGCCGCATGGTGTCGAGCTGTTCGAGGTCGGCGCGGATCGAGTCGGCGTCGGCATCACCGAGTTCGTCGAGGATGGTCAGGGCTCGACTCCAGGCGGCACGGGTGGCGCCGAGGTCGGCGAGGGCCCGGTGGCTGCCGCCGAGATTGACGTACGTGCTCGCCTCGGCGTACCTGTCGTGGACCTGGGTGAAGAGTTCGAGGGCGTGCTCGTAGCAGGCGATCGCCCGCCGGTCGTCCCCGAGTTGGTGATGGGCGTGGCCGAGGCTGTCCCAGGTGTCGGCCTGGCCCTGGACGTCGTCGACCTCCTGCAACATCCGCAGCGCCTCGCCGCACGAGGCAAGGGCACTGTGGTAGTCGCCGAGCAACGCTTCCTGCCAACCGACCGCGTTGAGGGTGTACCCCTGCCCGGCCCGGTTTCCCGTCCCCCGGAACAGGGTCAGTGCCCGCCGGGAGTGGTGCAGTGCCTGCTGGTGCTGGCCCTGCCGCTCGGCCAGCTGCCCAAGGTTCAGGCAGGTGTGCGCCCGGCCGGCGTCGTCGCCGACGTCGCTGAACAGGTCGAGTGCGCGCCGCAGGTGGTCGTCGGCCTCGTCGTACCGTCGGAGCCGGGAGCAGGCGAGACCGAGGCTGCGGTGCGCGTGGCCCTGCCCCGCCTGATCCCCGATGCGGGACGCGGCGGCCAGCGCGATTTGTTGCGTGCCGAGCCAGTCCTGCCAGTGCCCCTGCCGGTGCAGGAAGCCGGCCAGGGTCCAGGCGAGGCGCCAGGCGTGTCCCTCGAAACCGGACCGCGCCGCGAGCGGTACTGCGGCGAGCAGGACGGGGATCTCGGCGGTGAACCACGCCGCGGCGGCCGACCGGCTCCTGGGGCGTTCCGGGGTCACTCCCGCCCTGGGTGGCGGGAGGCTGATCGCGCTGAAGTGCGGGTGCAGTGCGAGGTCGGCGGCGTGGGCGGTGTGCAGGCAGTGGTCGAGCAGCCGGTGCACGGCGTCCCGACGCTCGGCCGGCGGCTCGGTCTCGTCGGCGAGGTCGGCGGCGTACGCGCGCAGCAGGTCGTGGAACGCGTAGCGCCCGTAGGTGTGCTCGGTGAAGAGGTTCGCCCGGGTCAGTTCGGTCAGCAGGGGACCGGTCGTCTGCCCGTCGGCGCCGGCCAGGCTGGCCACGGCCGGGGCGGCGACGTCCGGGCCGGGATGCAGGCTCAGCAGCCGGAACAGCCGGGCCGCGGGTGGGCTGAGCGTGCGGCACGACCAGGAGAAGACCGCCCGGACGTCGGTGGCCTCGTCGCCCGCGCGGAAGGCGTCCAGGTCGCCCAGTTCGCCGGCGACGGCGGCCAACGAGAAGTGCCGGTTGGTGGCGGCTCTGGCCGCGACGATGGCCAGGGCGATGGGCAGCCGCGCGCAGCGGTCGGCGATGTCGTCGACCGCTGCGGGTTCGGCGGCGACCTGGCGCTCCCCGAGACGGCGGACCAGCAGGTCGCGGGCTTCGCCAGGGCTCAGCAGATCGAGGGGCACCGGTTGGGCGCTTTCGGTGACGACCAACGGGATGAGCTGGTCGCGGCTGGTGACGATCGCGAGGCAGTCCGGCGAGCCGGGCAGCAACGGCCGGACCTGTTCCGCGTCGCGCGCGTTGTCGAGCACCACCAGCAGACGCTTGCCCGCCACAGTCGTGCGGTAGAGGCTCACCATGGTGTCCGGATCGCTGGGCATCCGCGCCGCCGGAACGCCGAGTGCCTCCAGGAATCCGTGCAGCGCTCGCGCCGGTTCGGTAGGCGTGGCCGCCGGGTCGAAGCCGCGCAGGTTGACGTAGAGCTGCCCGTCGGGGAAGCGCGCGGCCGCGCGGTGCGCCCAGTGCACGGCAAACGCGGTCTTGCCGACGCCGGCGGTCCCGGACACCACGACCGCGCCGCCCCGGTCGACGAGCGCGTCGAGGGCGGCGATCTCCGCGTCACGTCCGGTGAACGTGGGTACGGGCGGAGGCAGTTGCGCCGCGACCGGCACCGCCGCTGCCGGGGCCGGCGCCGGGGCGGCGATCGCGGTGTCCTGGCGCAGGATGGCGCACTCCAGATCCCGTAGCCGTGGACCCGGGTCGATGCCGAGGTTCTCCCGCAGGTTGTCGCGCAGCCGCCGGTACGTGGCGACCGCCTCGCCCTGGCGGCCGTCGCGATACAGGGCGAGCATCAGTTGCGCGTGCAGGTGCTCATCGAAGGGGTGCTGTCGGACGAGCCGTTCCAACCCGGGGACGAGCCCGGCGTGCTCACCGACGGACAACCGGGCCTCGGCGAGGGATCGTTCGGCCTCCAACCGCAGGCGGGCCAGGTGTTCCGCCTGCTCCTCAAGCCAGGCGGATCCGGCCACGTCGGCCAGCGGTGGGCCGCGCCACAGCGCCACCGCGGCCGTCAGGTGCTTCACCTGCTCGTTGCGGTCCGTCGAGCGCCGGGCCAGCTCGATGAGGCGCTCGGCGGCCTGGACATCAGTGGAATCCGGCCCGGTGTCGAGCAGATAACCGGGCGGGCGCGCCACTATCGATCCGGGCTCGCCGAGCACCCCGCGCAGGTAGGAGACGTGGCGTTGCAACGTGTTCGCCGCGGTGGCCGGTAGCTGGTCGCCCCAGACCACGTCGATGAGCCGGTCGACGCTTACCACCCGGCCCGCGTGCAGGGCCAACGTCGCCAGCACCGCCTTGCGGCGCAGGCCGTTCACCGCCTGCGGACTGCCGGCGACGATCACCTCCACCGGCCCGAGCAGCCTGACGCGCACGCCCGTGCCAGCGATTGACATCACCGAATCAAACTAACGTCCCCAGCCCAGCAAACTCGATCTATTCGTCGCGTAATGGACACGATCCACGGGCACGCCGGGTGACGGTGGGCGTGACGCAGGGCCTACCGCCACCGACGCCGCTAGCCGGTGTACTTGCCGTTGCGGGTGTCCCCCGAGGTGCCGTCGTAGGACACCTTGCGGTAGCGGTGCACCGAGCCCTTCTTGACCGCCTGCCAGTGATCCGCCGCCACCTCGTAGTCGTGGTGCTTGTAGTAGTCACCGGCCGACTTGTAGTAGATCCGGTGCCGGGCGTACCCGCCGCAGTTGGCGAGGTAGCTGTAGGAGTACATCTTCATGCCGCCGAAGTCGGACGAGTAGTACGTCTTCGGCTGGTGCCACAACGAGCCCGGGTTCGGGTAGCCGGGCAGCTCGGCCCAGTTGTACGAGTTCCAGTACAGGTCCCAGCAGGTCATCGTCGCCGCCTTGGCCATGCCACTCGACGTCGGCACGGCGAGATCGTCGGCGACGACCACTTTCGCGGCGATGGTCCGGTTGGCCAGCTCCGGTGGGGTGGGCGTGCCGGCCGGCGGCTCCGACAGCAGCTCCCGCGGCGTGCTCGATCCGCAGCGCCGCAGCCCGACGGACCACTTCGTCATCGCCGCGCACCCGAGCCTTGCCCTCGACGTCGGTCACGTCGAACTCGACGTCGAGGAGTTCCGCACCGAATCGGCACACGGCCTCCGGTTGGCCGAGCAGGGCGAGAGCGACGACGCCCGCGCCGCGCTGCTCCTCGCCGAGCAGCGCTACCGGGGAGACTTCCTGGAGGACGAGCCGTACGACGACTGGTCCCGACCGACCCGCGAGGAGGCACGCCGGGTCTACCTGCGCGTGGTACGCAAGCTGGCCTCGCTGGCCCGCGACGCCGGCGACATCGACGAGACCATCCGGCACCTCGGCCGTGCCCTCGAACTGGAACCCCACGACGAGGGTGTGCACGGCGAGTTCATCCGGACGCTTACCGATGCGGGCCGGCACGGCGAGGCCGCACAGGCGTACCGACGCTACGGGGAGGCGATGTCCGCCATCGGCGTACCGGCTCGGGCGCGAGGCAGGCTGTGCGGCGCGCAGGGGTGGTCGTAGGCTGATCTCTCGCCCACGCGTCGTCAATGGGGAGCGCTGTGAACGCACGTATCGGCACGGTGATCGTCGACCAGACCATCTCTGTCGACGGGTACTCGGCCGGGCACAACCAGACCGAGGAACGCCCGTTCGGCGACGACGGCGGTGACGGCTGGGGCCGTGGGCTGCACGCCTGGATGTTCGACGCCGCCGACGAGAACCAGGCCGAGCTCGACCTGATCAAAAGCGCCTCGGCGGTCGTCATGGGGCGCAACATGTTCGGTCCCGTGCGTGGCCCCTGGGATCGGCAGTGGAATGGCTGGTGGGGTGAGGACCCCCCGTTCCACAAGCCGGTGTTCGTGCTCACCCATCACGCGCGCGAGCCGCAGCCGATGGAGGGCGGCACCACCTTCCACTTCGTCACCGACGGAATCGAGTCGGCGCTCGCGCAGGCTCGCACGGCGGCCGGTGGCGGCGACATCTTGATCCACGGCGGCGCGACCACCATCAACCAGTACCTCGCCGCCGGTCTGGTCGACGAGCTGCGGTTGCACATCGTGCCGATCACCCTCGGCTCCGGCGTGCGGCTGTTCGACGGCGTCCCGCCGCTGACCCTCGAACAGGTGACGTCGCGGGCGGCAAGCTCGGTCCTGCACGTCACCTACCGCGTGCTCTCCTGAACCGACGGAGGATGCGTTGTCTGCTATCGCGTCACTGACACTGGTCCCCAGGGACAGCATCACCGAACTGGCCCGCCTGGCCCGCACATCGCCGTCGTCGTTCCACACGTACCTGGCGGAACACGGGGGCAAAACGCGGCAGGAGTACGACTGGTCCGGGTACTGCATGCTCTACGTCCTGACCTATCTGGAGGAACGCGGCATCGACCTGGAGCAGCCGGAGCTCAATGCCGAGTCGGAGGCCATCAACAGCGCCTACGGCCTGACCACGCTCGTCGCTCCCGCCCGGCGGTTGGTGGATCAGCTCGATCCCAGCGCCCACCGCGAGGACGAGTTGGTCGCCCATTTCGAGGAGATGGGCGTGGCCTTCGAGGAGAGCGGCGCAGCCGGTCTGGACACGCTGCGGCTGTTGCGCGACACCATCTCCGAACTCCGCGACGACCAGATCCTGCTGATCAACATCGGCTGAGACCGACTGGGCTCATGCCATCAGTCGAGGCAGCGGACATGGACGGCGATGTGCTGTGGCTGACCACCAGTGTCGCGGTGCAGGACCTCGAGCTCGACCCGGTGTCGGTCCGTTGAAACGGGATCGTCCTTCTCGCCGGCCAGGCAGGTCGGGTACGTACCGCCGTGATGCAGTGTCCCGCCCACGTCCTGCCAGCTCTCGGCGACCACCGAGTAGAAGGTGTCGCCGTCGAGAGGGCGGCGAGCGGTCTCGTCTTCCTCGAAGGCGACCAACCTGGTCTGCTCGTTCGACCAGGTGACCACCCCGACGAGCAGTTCCGGCCGGGCGGTGTGCGGGTCGTCGGCAAGCTTGGCCGCTCCGAAGCCGCCGACCAGCCCTACGGCGACCAGCGCCAGGGAGAGTGCGATCGTCACGAGGCGACGACGTGGCGCGAGAACGCCCGTGCGTCGCAACACGTCAGCGGGTGCCAGTGGCATTCCTGCAAGGTACGCGATCGGCGCCCGCCGGGCTGACCCAGAAGATCAATGGGTTGGCAGGTCTTGGCGATGGTGTGGCAGGGTGCTCGTCATGACTCAGCCCCGAAAGGTCCATGGCGCGTAGGTCGCCGGGTGCGCTGCGCGCACCGTTGAAGTCAGCCGGGCGGAATGCGGTCAAGCTCCGCCCCATCGATGGCCTGTCGAAAGGCGCGAACGCGGCGATCATCAGGCTCGAAGGCACCCATCCGGGTTTCGTTCCAGTAGCGACCGCGCTGGACGGCTACCGTAGCGCCATTCGACGCTCGGGACGGTGGCTGGATCTAGGGGATGACTGTTCCTGTCCGGGTTGCGATGTGTTGTACCAGCGAGACGTCCTGGACGACGCGATGCGCCGACTGCCAACGGCCGCCGCCGCGAGCTGCGACGTGTCGTCGAGCCGTTGGACGAGGAGTTTCGCCGGAAGACTCTGCCTGACCCCCGAGCTGCCAAGTTGAGCGCGTGGCACGCGCAGGCGTGGTGGCGGCAACGGATAAGGGAACGGTGACGATATCAGGGCTGAAGCACACGTCGGGCGGTCTCCCAGACCGGGTGCTGGGGCTCGTCGTTGTGCACGACGATGTCGGCGTGCTGGGTCGGGCGGACCGTAGCGAAGTAGAGCTGCTGCGAGGGGATGTAACGCTCGCGCCAACGCCGTTCGACGTCGGCCCGAGTCGACACCCGGCGCTCGCGGATCACGGCACGATCCACTGTCTTCTCCGGCGCCGCAGGGGCAGTGATGGCGACAGGCGAACCACGCCGGAGCAGGCGCAAGGTCCCACCCTCCGTGGGAAGGCGGGACCCTGCGCCCGTCGTGGTCAGGCTGCAGGAACGACGATCGCGACGCCGGTCACTGCTTCGCCCGCTTTGGTACGCAGCCGGGTCGGATACTCCACGAGGTCGTCCCCGACGTTGTAGTAGAGCCTGATTTCCTGCGAGTTGAGGCCCGTCATCGTGAACGTCCCATCAGCCCGGACCCGGGGGTTGACACCGGCATAGTCACCGGTCGACGCGTCCACCGCCTGGATGGTCACGCACGTGACGCACTGGCCTGCGGGCACGGTGACCGTGCCGCTGATGGTGCCGGTGGCGACCAGGCTGACGTCGAGGGTGGTGCTCTGCCCAGCGATGACCCGGACCGGGGTGGCGGAGGCACGGTTGGGGGCATCCCCCGACCAGGTCCACGCGTGCTGGCCGCCATACGTCGGGAATGCGAGCTTCCACTCGTACGGGCCCAACATCGTGATGCTGTATCGTCCGTCGTCGTCAGTGCAGTACGAGTTCGCACTCGGGCCGTACGAGGACGGCGGCGCGGTGGCCGTCGGGCAGACACTTCGGACGCCGTTGCCGGTTGCGGCGTCCTTGATCACGCCGGTGACCGTTCCCCCCGCTTCCAGCTTGACGGTCACCTGGACCTGCTCGCCGGCTGCCGGCCGGAAGACCCGGGCCGCAGCAGGGTCACCCGTCCCGATACCGGTCGTGGACACCCACTGAGCCCCGTGCGTCCCGTCGTACGGGGCCACGAAGAGCCGGAACGCCTCTCCGGCGAAGAGAGAGTCGTACTCGACAGACGAACCGCACTGCCCGCTCTGGCCGACGTCGGCGCGGACCGGGTGGGCCAGCGTGACACAGGCGCCGTCAACGGGGTCACCGGTCACCGCGTTCACGAAATCGACGCGCAGATGCACGGACTTGACCAGCAGGACCGTGGTGCTCACCGTCTTGCCTTCGACCGCCTGGGTCGGGCCGAACAAGGCGTTGGCATAGACCTTGTTCGGGTCGTAGCCGCCGCCGCGGTAGGTACCGATCGGCAGGTCCCGCAGCCGGGCCCGACCGGTGTCATCCGTGCAGGTGGTGTGGAAGTTGAGCGGACCCTCCTGTGGGTACCAGCAGAAGTTGACGACGGGCTTGCGGGTGACCGCGTCGAGCGCCCGTACCGTCAGGTGTCCCACCGGCGGTCGGGTGAGGTTGACCTGTGTCGTCTCGGTGGCGGAAACAGTCAGCGGCGGGGCCTCGTACTCCGAGTTGGCCCCACCGTTGAACAGGACCTGACCGCTGGGGAAGGTGAACTGCACCGTGTAGGTGGAACCGGTCTCGACCTGGTCGAAGCGATACCGCCCCTTCGAGTCAGTACCTGTGTCGGCCACCCAGTTACTGCCACGCCGCAACTGAACGTTGACGTTGGCGATGGCGCCACCCGTGCTGCTGACGACCCGACCCGCGACACTGCCGTACTGAATGGGCATGAGCGGGACGCGCAAAGTGGCGGGGACCGTTATGGGGTCCGCCTCCCACTGGTTCTGGTGGCCGTTGAGCCACTGCTCGACGTAACCGTTGGCCATGACCTGCACGATGTACTGGCCGGCTGCCGTGTCCGGAAAGGCGAACCGCCCCTGCGAGTCGCTGTTGGTGAAGTTCCAGCCGGAGCCATCCTGCTGCTGGATGACGATTCCGGCGCCGGAGACTGGGGCACCCGTCACCTTGTCGACCACGACTCCGTCCAGGCCGGCAGAGCTAGCTGCGCCGGCCGGGCCGGTCAGGCCCGTGATGGCCACCATGGTGGCGACCGCTACTGCGCCGAGGATGCGCAGCGCCTTACGCGTCATATTTCCCCGTTTCTTGAGCTGGACGCGTCGAGCCAGGACACCCGGCGGCGCGTCCCCAATGGTGTGCGGGCTGAAGATATCAACGACGACCGACAGATGTAGACCGACTTTGACCGTGGACGTCGCAGCCCCGATCGCCGTGCGCCTCAGTGAGCTGAACCCGGAGACGAGTACTGCGACGTGCAACCAGGCCCGTCCGGCACCACGTCTGGCGTCGCGGTCCGTCGTCCTGCCTCGACGTTGCTGAGGTGGGCTGCCGAGTAGCAGGACCTGTCCGCGATGGAGGCGAGCGTGCCGCCCGCCTCGGTACGAGCGTGCCGCAGCTCTGCACCCAGATCATCCATCGGGGGCATGTGGTCATCTCAGGCGCCCTCTGGTTGCTGCTCTGGGCCATCCCGTGGTTGCTGGCGAACCGCTGGCGCATGGGGCCAAGCAGGGTAGACTAAGTCCCTAGCTAACCGAGGAGGTTGCGCCATGTCGGCTGAGGCCGCGCACTACAACATGCACGACGCCAAGACCCATCTGTCGCGAATCATCGAACGGGTGGAACACGGCGAGGAGATCATCATCGACCGGGCCGGCACGCCGGTGGCAAAGGTCGTGCCGTTGGTCCGGCGGGCCAACCGCACCGCGATCGGCTCCCTCGCCGGGCAACTGGACCTCTCCGGCGACTGGGACTCACCACAGACCAACGCCGAGATCGCGGCCGACTTCGGCATCGGCGCATGACCCTGCTCCTGGACACCCACGTCGCGCTCTGGGCCATCACCGGCGACGCGACACTGGGCGCCGACTTTCTCGACCGGCTACGTCATGAGCCGGACATCTTTCTCTCCCCGGTCACTCTTTGGGAGATCACTATCAAACAAAGCACGGGGAAGCTCGCCGGGCCCCCTGACCTGGCAGAGCGGGTAAGAGACATGGGCTTCCGCGAACTCCCGGTGACTCACTCCCACGCCATCGCCGCCGGCCGCCTGCCACCGCACCACCGCGATCCCTTCGATCGCATGCTGGTGGCGCAGGCGATCATCGAGAAATTGACCCTGGTCTCCCGCGACCCCTCGATAGCGCTGTACGACGTGGACGTCCTCAAGGTGTAGGGCGGGCTGGATCAACACCTGCTACCGACGTTCCCTGAAGAAAGCGTCGCCCCGGACCTTCGTCTCTTCCTCGGCCGGTTCGGGCACCGTGTGCCCGTGAGTGGGTACACCGCACCGAACATCATGGTCCTGGGATTCGACGAGTCGGTCCGCCGTCGGCCAGGGCTGCAAAGAGTGGATCTCCTCGCCGGACAGTCTCCCAGACCGGCTGCTGGGGCTCGTCGTTGTGCAGGACGATGTCGGCGTGCTGGGTCGGGCGGGCCGTGGCGAAGTAGAGCTGCTGCGAGGGGATGTATCGCTCACGCCAGCGTCGTTCGATGTCGACCTGAGTGGACACCGGACGCTTGCGGATAACGGCGCGTTCGACGGTCTTATCCAGTGCCGTCGACACGAAGATGCGCAGGTCCCACCGAGCAAGCAGTTCCGGGCGCAGGAGGAAGACGCCGTCGAAGACGAGCACAGCGCTGGCCGGCGCAGTCGTGACCGGCGGGGACAGCACAGCATCCGCGGTGTGGTCGTAGACCGCGGGCTGGAAGCGTCGATCTCCGCCCGGCCCGAGCGGATCGAGCAGAACCCGGTTCAGCGCCTCGTTGTCGTGGGTGTCGTAGTAGCAGCCTTCGGCCGAGTACTCGCCGCGCGCATAGCGCTGCGCCCGAGGAAAGAGGAAATCGTCGATCGTGGCGCGGATGACGTCACGGCCCCGTTCGCGCAGGACGACGGCCAACTCGTCGGCGAGGGTGGTCTTGCCGGAGGCGGGTGGTCCATCGATGGCAACACGCGTCGGGTGGGCCGCCATGACGGACCCGACTGCCTCAACCAGGTGCCCGATCAGCTCGTCGCGATTGCCTTGAACCATGTCCTGCCCCTCCTCACGTGGGCCGCCCGGCTAATCGAGCAGCACAGCAACTCCATCACGTAGGGTCTGTCGATGGCCGTACGGATGCTGGTGCACCTCCGCCCGGCGCTTGTCGTCTGGGGGCACCTGGTTGCCCTGGTGTTGCTCGTCCTGGACGCGCGCCGTGAATGGAGTGCGTACGGGCTTGTCATGCTTGTTCTGTTGCTTGGTGCGCTTGCGGTAATACCGGCGGCGTTGGTCGACTCGCCAGGCTTCCGGCTGATCAGCCTGGTCGCACAGACCGTCGGAGCCGGCGTCGTCGCGTTGGCCCTCCATGACTCGGCCGACAAGCGGGCCCTCTGGGTGTACGCGCTGTCCGCCCTGGTGGCGGTGATCTCGCCGATCAGCCGGCCAGGGCTTGGCCGGACGACAGTGATCGGCGTGGGGACGGCAGTGGTGCTCACCATCGGTGTGTCGGCTCCGGCACTGGCCTGGGGTGGTAGTCAACCCGAGGCGATGGTTTGTGTGCGGCAGGGGCAGTCCGCTGAGGAGCTGGTGCTGGAGAACCACCGCTTCGACCCGAATCGCGTGGTTGCGGGCTTCGGGTCAGAAGGGCCGCAAGCGCCCTGCCTGGAGGTGCTGTTCGATCCCGGTGCCACCGCTGGCGACGCCGACGACGTCGTCCGCCGCTACTCCGTAGACCCGAGGGTCTCGTCCGTCAGCCGGACACGCTGACACTCAGCGCACAGGTGCGCCGGTTCGCGGGTGCCATGAACCACTTCACCGGTCCCGCCCGGGTCAGGGGCGGCCGGCGTTCGTCTTGATCGTGTCGACGAACGCGTCCCAGGCGGCGGGCGCGAAGCTCAGCATCCCGGCATCGGGCGCCTTGGAGTCGCGAACGTCGACCTGGACGCGTCGGTCGCGCACCTCCACGCACTGGCCATTGCTGCCGGAACGGCTCGACGTGCGCCAGGCGTTACGTTCCATGCTTGCTCAGCTCCTTGATGAACCTGATCGACTCGGCGGGTGACATCGCCAGCGTCTTCAAATTGTCGTACGCCGCCGCCAGCCGCGCCAGGTCGCGGCTCGACTCAAGGAACAGCTCGCCGGCCAGGGTCTCGATGTAGCCCAGTGGCGGCTCGTCGCGCTCGAAGCTGAGCAGGGCGAAGCCGCTGCTGTCCGCCAAGTGGGAACCGGCCTCGAAGCGCAGCACCTGGATCGTTACATTCGGCAGCCGACTCAGCGTGACCAGGTGATCGAGTTGCTCACGCAGCACGTCCGCGCCGCCCACCTCGGTACGTACCGACGCCTCGGACAAGATGGCGTGCATTCGCAGCGGCGTCGGCTTGCGACGCAACACCTCCTGTCGGGTCATCCGGGCGGAAACCCGCTGCTCGATGGTCTCCTGGTCGGTCTCGCGGCCGATGACGTTGACTTCGCGGGCATAGCTCTCGGTCTGCAGTAGACCGGGCACGAGCATCGGCTCGAAGTTCTTCAGCTCCACGGCCTCGATCTCGTACGCGATGTAGGTGGCGTACTTGCCGCCGAGGCGCTGCCACCAGCCGTCCTCACGCAGGCCGCGCGCCTGATCGAGCAGCGAGGTCCCCGGTTCCTCGTCAATCTTGACGCCGTACGCGACCAGCAGCTCCATCACGTCGCCGACGCGAGGTCTGATCTCTCCCGACTCGATCCGGCTGATTCGAGACGGTGAGCAGGTGACGGTGTCCGCCACTCCCTCACCGGTCAGGCCCTTCGCTTCGCGGAGCTTGCGTAGCTCCCGGCCCAGTCGCCGGGAGCGCGGTGTCGCGGGCGTAAATCGAGGCATGTCGTGATTCTGCACCGCGCCGCGCTCTTCGGCCCGCCCTGACTCACGTGCCCGGCGTGTCGATCATGTACATCTTCTTGCTTTGCATCACATGATGCGCAAGTCTGATGACTGTCAGCAATGAAGCATCGTCACAGCGTGAGTCACCGGCGCGCGGCAAACTCCCGGTCCCGGCGTCGCCAGAAAGCGAGCGTGCGAATGGTTTCCGAAGTCGTATCGATCGTGTTCGGCGGCCTGGTGCCCGGGTTCCTGTGCGGGCTCCTCGCCTTCCGGGTCAAGTCGCGATGGTGCCCGCGCTGCGGGGAGTCCACCGATGCCATCCAGCCATCGCCGGAGCGGGAGCAATGAACCAGCCCGGCCGCCGCAACGGCAACGAACCGCCAATCGGGCGGCGGATGGCAGAGCTACGCGCACGTCGGGGCATGAGCCAGCAGGTCTTCGCCGACCGGATCCGCAAGTCGAAGAGCTGGGTGGACAAGGTCGAGCGAGGAGTGCGTACCCTCGATCGGCTCTCGGTGATCGAGACGGTCGCCGCGGCCCTCGGCGTCGCCCCAGACGTCCTACTCGCGGGCAAGGCCCCACGCCAGCAACTCCCCGACACCGGCGGCGACGTGGAACGACTCCGCGCTGCGCTGGCCCGCTACGACCTCCCCGCCGGCGGCAAGCCAGCGCCGTCGTTGGCTCAGCTCGATGCCCAGGCGGGGTACGCGTGGAGCGCGTACCGCAACGGCCACCACCCCCAGGTGCTGCGTCTACTGCCCGACCTGCTCTGCGATAGCCGCACGCGGGCGGGAGACACCGCGGATTTGCTGGTACGGGTGTACCGGCTCGCCGCCCAGGTGCTGGTCAAACTCGGCGAGGCGGATCTCGCCTGGCTGGCCGCCGATCGGGCGATGAGCGCCGCCTCCGGTGACCCCTGTCGTGCCGGCCTCGCGGCGATCTCCCTCGCGCAGGCGCTGCGAGCCCTGGGGCGAGGCCGGTTGGCGATGACGGCCGCCGTCGACGCCGTAGGCCAGTTGGATTTGGCACCGTCCCACGTCCGCCGGCTCGGCGTGATGGGGACCCTCCTGATTGAAGCGGCGCTCGGTGCCGCCGTCAGCGGGGACGCCAACGCGGCAGGCGAACTCACCGAGCGCGCGGCTCGCCTCGCCGACGGCCAGCGTCAGCACGACTGCGACGGCATCGGATTCGGTCCGACACCTGTCGACCTCGCCCACGCCCTGATCGCGATGTGGTTTGGTGACCACCAATCCGCCGTGGCCACTCACCAACACGCCACCAGCGGTAACGCCTGGCATCTGCTCCCCGCCGAACACCGGGCCGCCCACCTGATCGACATCACTCACGCCTATCTGGACCTCGGCGACGTGCGCTCCGCCGGCCGGGCGCTGGTCGCCGCCGACCGGATCGCCACCTGGGAGACACGAATCCGCCCTGTGGCCCGGGCAGCGCTGACCGCCGTGTTCCGGGCCGGACCGACGGCGGCCGACGTGACTCGGCTAGCCGCCACGATGCGACTGACCCCGCAGTGAGCTTTACGCGACTGGCAGGCGGTAGCGAATCGCGCTCAGTCGGCCCGGACCGCAGGGTCTGGCCCTGCCTCATCCTGAGTCGCGCGCTGCCGTCGCCGCAGCAACATGGCTGACACCAGGTAGCCCACACCGACGACCGCCCACAGTGCGGCAAATGCCCAACGCCACGACGTGGGGTTTCCGAGGGCCACGAACACCCACCCGACGGCCAGGAGAAGCCAGACGCCTCCCCTGATGAGACCCTGCTTGGGCGTCTCTGCTGTCTGCCACCACGGGTTCTTGGCTGGCTTCATATAGGAGATCTTCGCATTCATCACGGGACCACGCCGCCCTGACCAGCCCCGGGATCGAAGCTCGGGGATGACTGGTCGGGTAGCTGTTCCCTGGTCAGCATGTCTGCCATTGTCGGGTGACGTCGGCGTCAGCGGGTGGTCCTGGCTGTGGGTCCACGGCGAGGCCGACGAATATCGTTCCGGCTATGAACGAGCCGACGGAGGTGAGGATGCCCGTGCGCGTCCGCTCGTGGCTCGGGGTCGCGGCGGCCACCGTCATAGCGGCGGCTGCCGCGGCGGGCTTCTGGTGGTTGGCCGTGCCGCGCTTTGACGTCTGCGCGGTTGTCCTGCCCGCGCGTGCCGGCTGCCGGAGCGCCGATCGGGTGTCCGCCGCGACACTCGGGACGGCTGTCGTCGCGGTGTTGTATGTGGCAACCGTCGTCGTCGCCCTCGCCCGCCCGCACCGCCGACAGGTGCTGAACAACGACCGCATGGTCAGCAGGAAGGAGACCCGTTCTGTAGCGTTCTGCCAGTGGGACGGGTAGTGGACCGGCACCGTGATCTCGCCGGGTGGTTGGTGACGCCGCTGTTCACCCTGGTGGCGGCACCGGTGTTGGCCTGCTCCGTCGGGGTGTTGGGAAGCCTCGTGGACCACAACGGCCCGCCGCCGCTCTGCGAGGAGGCCGTGGCTGCAAATATGTGCGAGGAGACCAGCCTCCGGGTGGTCGGCGTACATGTGGTCATCTCAGGCGCCATGTGGTTGCTGCTCTGGGCTATCCCGTGGTGGCGAGGTCTTCGCACGGTGCGCGTTCTGCTGGCCGTCGCCGCGACCGTCGTTCTCGTACTCCTGCCAGTGCGGATGTTCGACTGGTTCTCGCACAGCTGACAATCGCGCGTCGCCGCGCGGGCGGATCACCCGCGTGCTCGCGAACCGCTGGCGCATGACCCTGCTGCTGGACACCCACGTCGCGCTCTGGGCCATCACCGGCGATGCGACAGTCGGCACCGAGTTCCTCGACCGGCTGCGCCACGAGCCGGGAGGACTGAGTCAGGCCACGCGTACGACCATCGCTGAGGTTGGTACTAGCGCCAATAGGTTTGGGATGGAAACCTATTGGCATGACCACTGATGCGGTACCGCCCGCCGGCGATCCCCGCCGGCTGTTGTCGGACGTGCGCACCCTCGCCCACCGGGTGCGTCTTGACCAGCGGGTGACCTGGGTCGCGCTGCTGGTGCTGGCCGCGGTGACGTTCGCGGCGATCCCGATCGACTGGTACTCCCTCTACGCCGACTGCGGGTCCGCGAGTGCGTGGATCAACGACGTGGACGGCAGCTCCATGTGCCACATCCGGCGGGAGGGCGCGATGTTCTACTGGCCGCTGGCGCTGCTGCTGGCGTACACGGCGATCGCCGTGTACGCGGTGCGGGTCACCCGCGCGCGGGGGCTGGGCGCCCGGGTGCTGCCGTACGCGCTCACCGGCGTCGCCCTGACCGTCCTGTTCACCGCCGCGTGGCTGCTGGCGCGCCTGTACCTGGCCAACCACCCGGTTCCGACCGACCCGCTTCCGGGCTGGGCGCTCCTGCTGGACCGTCTGATCGCACCGGCCGGCACGATCGGGGTGGCGCTGCTGGTGCTGGCCCGGCTGGAGCGCAACGTCGCGCTGTTGGCGTTCGCCCTCGGATACCTGGCGGTGGTGCTGGTGCCGATCAACGAGATCTGGCACCCCGACTGGGGATACCGGGGAATTCTGGGAGAGTTCCTGCCGCACCAGATCATCAACGGCGTCGTGCTGCTGCTGGGCGCGGTCGGCTTCGCGGTAGCCCGCCTGAGGCACCGGTGAACGACGACGCCGGGAGCCCGGACCCGCACGCGCCGTCCGCCCACCCGGTCACCGGCCTGGACGACGTGGTGCACCAGCGGGTCCGCCTGGGGATCCTCACCATCGCGCACGAGGCCCGCCGGGTCGAGTTCGGCTACCTGCGCACCCAACTGGAACTGACCGCCGGCAACCTCTCACAGCACCTCGGCGTACTGGAGACGGCCGGCCTGGTCCAGATCGAGAAGGGCTACGCCGGCCGGCGCGCCCGTACCTGGATCACGCTCACCGCCGCCGGCGATACCGCCCTCGCCGAAGAGATCCGGCGACTGAAGCTGCTCATCGCCAGAGTCGAGACCACCGACACCCCGGAGGACCGATGACCACCGCACTGACCCGCCGACACCTGCTCGCAGCCGCGCTCGCGACCGGGGTCGCCGTGCCGCTCGGCGGCGCCGGCCACGGGTGGGCGGCGCCGGCCCCGCACGGCCCCGCACGGATCACGCTGCCCCCACCCACCGGGCCGCACCGTGTCGGCACCGTGTCGCTGCACCTCGTCGACGGATCCCGCCCGGATCCGGTCGCCGGCCCCGGGCGCCATCGCGAACTGATGGCCAGCGTCTGGTACCCCGCCGTCCGGGACGCCCGGCGTCATCCGGTGGTGCCATGGATGCCCGCCGCGCCGCTGCGCGCGCTGCTCGTGTCCGCCGGGTTCGACGCCGGTGCCGCGATGGCGCCCCTCACAGCCGGCTACGAGGGCGCTCCGGCACTCCGGGCGCCCCACCGGCTGCCCGTGATCGTGTTCTCCCACGGCAACGATGGTCACCGTGCCGAGGCCACCATCGTGGTCCAGGAACTCGCCAGCCACGGCTACGTCGTGGTCACTGTGGATCACACGTACGACGGGTTCAGCGAGTTCCCCGACGGCCGTCTCACCGTCCCCGAGGATCTGTCGTTCACGCCATGGGACCACGCCGACGACATCCGGTTCGTCCTCGACCGCATCGAGGACCTGGCCGCCGGCCGCAACCCCGACGCCGAGCGGCGTCCGCTGCCGGCCGGTCTGGGCGCCGCGCTCGACGTGCGTCGCATCGGCATGTTCGGCTGGTCGAAGGGCGCGACCGCTACCGCCCTCGTCATGAACCAGGACCGGCGCGTGCGGGCCGGGCTCGGCTTCGACGGCCCGATGCAGTCGGTGCCACCGGTCGCCGAGATCGACCGGCCGTTCATGCTGATGACCGCGGAGTTCACCCGGGCCGCCGAGCCGAGCGTCGAGCAGTTCTGGTCGTACCTGCACGGATGGCGGCTCAACGTGCACGCCGACGGGGCGACGCACTCGTCGTACTGCGACAACCAGTGGCTGATCCCGCAACTGGCGACGATCATCGGGATGAGCGACGAGGACCTCGCCGGCTGGATCGGGACCCTCGACCCGGCCCGGGCGGTGCGGATCCAGCAGGCGTACCCGCTCGCGTTCTTCGACCTGCACCTACGCCACCGAGGACACCTGCTCAACGGCCCGAACCGGGCCTTCCCAGAGGTGCGGTTCATCCCCTGACACCGAGAGCGTTGGTCCGAACCTCGATGCGGTTCGCCTGGGCCGCCGGCAGCATGGCTGACAAGGGGGATTGCATGGTGGGGCGGGCGGGACCCGAACCCGCGACCGAGGGATTACGAGTGGCTTTCAACCCCATGACCGCTGCCTCAGAAGGTCACTGGCTGTCAGCTTGGTCCGCTACAGGTCACCCCAGTCACTCGGTGATGCACGGCTTCGCACCACAACCCGCACCATGGGTGGCCTACGGATCCAGGCGCACGAAGCCGCCACCCTCCTGTTCGTAGATACAGGCGACATTGACGCTGTGTAGCAGATCGACGAGACCCGAGCCCGGGTAGGACGGGAGCAGGACAGCCCTCGACTTGTGCTCGCCGTAACGCGCGTAGTCCAGCAACTGGCCGAGCGCCAGGCGCACATGGTGGCGAGCCGCGGAGCTCTTCGCCTCGACCAACTCAGCTCGGCCTCCATCGAAGAGATCGGTGTAGAGAGCCCCGCCGAGATCGGGGAGCTTGGTCTCCTTGCGCGTCGTGGTGCCTCCTTCCCCTGTCACGGCACCTACGTATCGGTCCACGAGGTCAGCCTCACGCCGCTCAGCGATTGTCGGATCACGCTTGGGCTCTACCTGGAAGGTCTCGGCACGGTGGGCCTCCATCGGGACATCCCGCACTGTCGGCTTGCCCGCGCCCGCCTTATCGACTTTGGGCGCCTCGGCATCGATGGGCAGGAGCCGGAACACGATGACCTTCCGCAGGTCCCCCAGCCGGTCCCTTGCCTCTTCCGCGTACCAGGGGTGCTCAGGGTCAGCCCGGAACTCGCCGAGAGAGCGCACGACTGAGCGCTTGACCTGGTCGAAGAATCGGAGCTGTAGACCGCGGTCAAGATGGTCCCTCACTGCTGCGTTGCCACGCACGAAAATCTGGTCGCTGACCTGCCCCTCGCCCGTGTAGTGGAATGCCCCGTCAGGCTTCCAGCCATCAAAGTCGTAATCGTGGCGAGCACCAGCCGGGGACGAGAAGAGCAAAACGTCCGCGCTCTTGGCAGGCCGCGTTATGCATCCCTGCCAGGAGCGCCCATCCGCTGGTGAAGCTGTCGCCGAATGAGCACGTCGTCTATCGGAATGTCCCACGCCACGCTGGAAACGATAGAACAAGCCAGCAAGGGGCAAAAGACACGAATATTAGCGATACTTCTTTATTGGTCATTCCACCCAAATTTTCGAAGCAGCCTTGTCGGTCAATGTCAACTCGTTACAACTCGAATGCTCTCAGATACATTGAGTAGTCGAAGGCGCAACCATGCGAGACGTACAGGGGGCGGCTATGGCTCGATACTGGCCCGTGCTCAAGGCGCGCGAAGGCGAATTCAAAGCGCTAGGGCGACTTCAAGATCGCGATGTCAGCCGCATACATCCCCTGTTTGAGGTCAATCCCTCGAATGACGGTCCAACTAAAGCCGGCCTCAACTTCGTACGCAAGGTCCGCGAGGCGGCGCCAGCTGGCCTGACCTTCGGAGTGGATACCACGTACGCCAGGGTCAACGACAACGGTGAACCACTGATCAAGGAGATCGCCAACGACCTGGCACAGTGGGGAGTCCCCATCGCGCCGGTGATCCACCTGCATGACCCGGACGAGCAGTTGTCCGCATGTGGCGAGGCTGCTCGCCTCCACAACGAAACAGCTATCGTCCGTCTCGGCAGCCTTACCACAGATCCCGACCCCGTCGCCGACGCACCTCGGATAGCCAGAGCTCTGTCAATCGCCAAAATCAGTGTCGGCCGATGTCACTTGGTTGTGGACATGGGCGAGGTCGCGTCCGACAGGGACGTCAGCCGAACGGAGCTGGTCGTTAGGAACGTGCTGGACTCGCTGGGCGACCAAGGATGGGCATCCATCGTGGTTGCATCAGGCGCCATGCCGTCCGCCATCTCAACCCTCCCCCGGAACGAAGCGACTCCCCTGCCTAGATGGGATTGGAAGCTCTGGAAACGGCTAGCCGACCTCAGCCCAGATTTTGGCGACTACGCCATTGCACATCCGGCGATGCCGGGAGCTGGCGCCCGCGGCCCCTTGCCCAGCCTTAGGTATACCGCGAGTGACAACTGGTGGATCTACCGTTGGGCTCGTAACCAGACCGGCGGTAACGACAGCTTTTACGATCTGTGTCAAGCCTTAGTCTCATCGGACCATTGGCCGACCGAGAGCTCAGAATTTTCCTGGGGCGACAGCGAGCTTGCGCGGTGCGCCAGACGGCAGCCCGGACCAGGGGGTGCCACACAGTGGCGAGCCTGGGGAACCTCACATCACCTGGCACATGTCATGGGCGAGTTGGCCAATCCACACGCGTCCTAAGCACGCGCCGCACCTCTGCCTGCAACTCCCCCAACTCAAGAGTCTCGGCGAGGCGTTCCCAGACGAACCACCTGGGCGCCTTGGACAGACCACGGTGGCTGCCGCGCTCGCGCAGCAGAGCCATCGCTTCATCCCGCCAGAGCAGTTGGGCAATTGAAAAGGGATTAGGACTCGGATTACGGCTGCCGCGGCGCACATTCCGAAGCCGGACCGCACGCTCACCAGGAAGGGCGAGCCAAACCCCCCACCAAGACGGGATCATTTCGGCAGCCTGGTCCAAGTACCGGCCCGTCGTCACTAACGAGGCTCGATCCAGCACCCGGCTATATAATTCGGCCTGGAGCTCCAACCGGGTTAACTTATCCTGGTCGCTCTTAATCTCGAAACCCGAGATGTGACCGTTAATGACAGCCACATCCACTCTGGTCCGACCGGCGCAGAGACCCAGCTCGTGCCGGATCTGAGTATCGGGCTGCGAGTCGTACTTTGTGGCGAGACGAGCCGTTAGCGCCTGACGAATATCGCTATCGCGCATCGCACCCCCACTCGGCTCACGCACTGCCCCCAACGGCCCGCCAATACTTCCATACGAGGTTCCCCACTTCTAGCGCAACGTCTCTGTGTCCGGCCGCCGGCTCCTGGTGGCACCGTCAACCGATGCAGCACCAAGAGCCGGCGGATGACAGGCCGTGTTTAGGCTTGAAGCGATTGCCGGTTTGACTCGGGCGCCAGGGGTTACCCGTACCAGCCGTACCAAGCTCGTTTTGCCTGTTCAAGCGCGGTACGGGTTGAGTGACCGGTACGGATTGATCCGTACCGGGGGTGGTATCCGTACCGGGGTTGGCCCTGCGGAGACGATGTTGGTACGGCTGGTACGGATGAGGCGGGACAGTACCGCTGCCAGGCGTCGGTGAAGGCCTCTCGGGTGTAGCCCTTCGCCTGCCCGACGGAAACTGGATGGTGGTCGAGATAATCCCAAACTCGCGGAGCAGGTCGCCGAGTCGCTTGCCGGTGAGGCCGGCCGGCCCGAACCCGGCCCAGGGTGCCTCCTCGTCGCCGTTGAGCGCGGCGAGCAGGTCATGAGTCGACGCGGCGGGCGGGTCGCCGAGCACAGTGAACGCGGTCCGCACGGCGGCGAGCAGCCGCACACGGGTTGACACGTTTCCCGCCTCGTCGGCATCAGCAGTCAGGATCGCGCATGAGTGGTGAGCAACGAGTGCCACCACACGCTCACCATAGCCGTGTTGGGGAAGCCACCGGGCACCACCGAGCGCATGCAATCCCGTATCGATCACCTCGGGTGCGTAGGCAATGTCATGCAACCAGGCGGCGGCCACCAAAAGCGGGCGCTCGACTTCGTCCAGGATCATCGAAACCTCAGATGCCTTGACGGATACCGCCATGACATGGGTCCACGGACGCGACAACGCCTGCGCGAGCAGGCCCTCAGCGGCCGTCCTACCAGCAGTCACAATGTCTACGCCCCCACGATATGTAGGGCGCCTGGTGTCGGTAGATGCCCACCAGTAGCGCAACACGGGCGATGGCTCTCACCGCGAGCCCTCTTTCAATCTTTCTTTCTAATGATCTCCGCACTTCTGTGCAGGCAGCACGAGCACCCGCAGCTACCGCTGACTCGGTTGCCCAACAACTTGCTTAGCGCGAGCGCGCACAATTCGCGAATTATGTCTGTCAGCAACTTCCTCGACTCGCCGTCGCAGTGACGACGACAGCGGACCTGATACGTCACTCAGCTCCCGAAGCACAACCATGGGAACCAGGATGCCGTCTTCGGAAAGAAGGTCCACTATACGGCGGCCTGCGACCACGCTAAGGTAGTCGTCCGGAGACTGCAGGAGCACTAGGGCACCTCCCGCAACGGCTCGGACCTCCGGGTTCTTATCGCCGGCCAATGGCAATACCAAGGCCAGCAGCGCAGGCAGCGGCCTTTTAGTGACGAGAACGGCCGCTGTCACAGCCGCTTCACGACGAGCGACTGCGCTACGGCCGCCAGCGAGCGCTGCAACGGCGTCATACACATCGACATCTTGCAGAAGTTCGCAGGCAGCAAGAAATCTCAAGGCAGCAGGATACGGAAAAACTGGAGAGCCAGATTCGAAGGACGACTCTCCGTAAAGCAACCGCTGAGCGTGCACGCGGAACAATTCTGCCGGCCCTTGCGGTATGAGCACCTTGGCGCGCGCGAGCCGTTCAAAGGCACTCGTTCGAGCATCACGCGGTACACGCATATCGGTCAAGAACCCTGCCAGAGAGTCCCAGAGACCACGGGAACCAGTCGCTATAACTAAAGCGGCTGCAATGTCACCCGGATCGACGCCACCGAACGAGTACGATCCTTGTGCCGCCTGTGAGCGAATGCTCTCAAGCAGCTCTCGGACTAGTTCGGCACCCTCAACATGAGCTGGATCAGGCATTTGGCCCTTGAGTGCGAGGTTGATTTGGTGAACTGTTATATCGAGAGGGGAAGCATCCGCAGCGAGCGGTTCCATCCGACCCAGACGATCCGCAATCACATTCGCCACGCGAGGTAGACGATCGTGATGCGATAGCATGATTGCCGCCCAGGCCTCTTTTGCATGCTCCGGCAGGGGATCCCAGTCGAGCACTGACAAGGCTCGCCGCACTGCCGTGTCGAACAGTTGATGGTCTCGGTGTTCTGCCTTCACTTCAGCTAGCAGCATGTCGGATACTTCAACCACTGCACCGCACGTGTTCGCCAATGCGGCAGCTGCCCGCCAAGCTACTTCGCGGCGCAGTACAGCGAGTTGCCACATCCCTGGCAAGTCCGGCGGGCCACCTGCAGCTAGACTCGCCTTAATGGCTTCAAGGCCCAGGCGAGCCTCGGCCGGGGTGAGCAAGTCTGCGGCTGCCTCCAGAACCTGCAACTCGACTGTTCGCAGCAACTCCGGCGACCTTCGTCTCTGCAAAATCTGACGGCCATCTCGACTTATTGCGGATAGCGGACCAGCATCGCGTAGCCGCCGTAACACTAGAGCAAGATCATTTTTCGCTGCGGCTTGGCGCAGCAGACGCAGGGCGTCCGCCAAGTCAATTTCCCTGCCATCCGATTGCAGGAGCCGCGAAAGGGCTAGTTCACGGCGCGCAGGATAGACAGCACTATCACCAAAAAGTTCAAACAGCAGAATATTCGGGAAAAGATCGACGTACCCAGTGCCGCCTATTACGACGCGTGACCGGGTATCAAATTCACGAGTGAAGGCGTTGCGAACATATTCTGCATAGCTGCTAGCGCGACCTCTAGCCGTTCGCGCAATAACGCTATCCTCCTGGCTGAATGCGTGCTCTTGTCGCGTTTGTAGTCCCGAAAT
The DNA here is from genome assembly GCF_015751765.1 of Micromonospora ureilytica. Lineage (NCBI taxonomy): Bacteria > Bacillati > Actinomycetota > Actinomycetes > Micromonosporales > Micromonosporaceae > Micromonospora > Micromonospora ureilytica. Next base: position 43,967 of record NZ_JADOTX010000001.1, on the reverse strand, counting down.
CTCCTGCCGCTCCGGCACATTTGACGGAATGAGGCTACTAATAGCATGCAAGAGGCCGCCTCGCATTCGCGCAAGAGTCAGGTAGGGCGAGTGCGAGACCGAAGGCCCCATTCGGAACGGGCTGCAGCGCTCGATGACCAAGCTCGACAGAACCCTTCCCGCCTCGACCGAGACCGCGAGATGGGGTTTGCCAGCATCACGCATCCTGAGAGCCTTCTGCTGCAACAGAATGGCCGTTAGAAGAGCGTCATCGGCAGTCGTTTCTTTCTGGGTCGTGCTCAATTGCGAATCAAGAACCATGAGACAAGTGCCGTAGTCATCCAGCTCGCCAGAAGCGCTAGCAACAATCAGAGCAAGAGCGGCCGACTCAGCCCTGTCGGCAGGGGGCGATTCAATGAGAGCAGCCGCAAGCCGCGGTACAGACTCGTCGATTAAGTCATTCCTCAAGCATCCTTGAGCCAAGTCCACTAAGTCGCGTGGTTCGGCCGCAGACGCGTCAGGCTCCAACTGGCCCCGCCATTGCCGTCCAAGAACGGTGGCAGCCAATCGGGCCGGCCCAGTACTGTCGTACTCGTCGTCGGGGAAGTGTGGATTTAGGGCAACATCTAGCGGCTCAAGGACTGCTGCAATCCAGGCCAGGTTCATCAGTAATCCCCCATCCTTGCATCGTACAACTCTCCCGGGCCATCAAAATCGTCGGCCTGATTGGAAGGACGACTGCGTCGGGGGTCGCGATCTATAACTACCTGCAGCAGGCGGGCCATCTCGTCTGGGAGGCCAGCCGCAGATTCAACGCCTGTGATGTATACCGATGCCATGGGTGAGTCCAAGTCCAACCAATGGTTCACCTGCTCCTTGGCCGGTTCACATTCTGGCCCGACTAAGTAGATTCCAATTGACATCGACGGCTGCTCCCGCAGCGCAGTACGCGCGCGGCTCATGGTGGTTCTTAGAGGACTCTGCGATATGAAAACCAACCGCGCCTCGTGCACGATTATCAGGATGTCGACGCGAGCACTCGGCGCATCCCGCGCGTCCTGGACGGTGATTTCCGTAGTCGTTGCGCCTTTTCGGACCTGATTGTATATCTCTTCCCACTGAATGCCTGAGGGGTCACTCATGAACCGAGTCACCACCAGGCCAACGCGCCCCCCGGCGACTACAGAGGCCGCGAAGGCTTCAGCAGCACGGCCGGCCTGCCTCGGCAGGTCTATTTGGGTCAGGTCTGCGTGTGGCGCCGACTGCGCGTGCACTGGTCCGGTAAAAACTGGACCAGTGGGAGAGTTGATAACTACTTGCCCGGCGTCAACCTGATCAACGACCCTCTGTTGTCCACTGCCATCGCCCTCGTCGTCGCCAGAACGTATATCGATGATCGCCGCGATACAGATAACAATGATCAGGACGCCCGCTAGAGACCACACGACGATCGGTTTGCTCAACCATTCCCAGTCAGGTAAGGGAAGGTTGGTACCGATGTTCGTCATCGCGCCGAGTCCAGCAACGGACAGTACCCCTACAACGCCCGCCAGGTAGCGTCCCCACCTGCGCCCACCTCGACGCGTGTTGTCGGCGGTCATGCAGACATGGTGGCATGCAGCCGTCGGGCCCGGCGGATCGGGCAGCACCGGAGCGGGAGGCCGAGCGTCTCTTCCTTCTGGACGGGCGGACGCAGGACGTCTGTCACCTCACGACCCTGGTGGCACTGGCCTTGGAGGCATCCGAGCCGCCCGGGTAGCGGCGGCTCTCTGATCGGACTCCGACAGCCAGGCCGCGTACACGCGCAGCGTTGTTGCGCCGCCCCCGCCGTGTCCTAGCCGGCCCGCAACAGTCCGAACGTCGACACCGGCCGCGATCAGCTCTGTCGCTGAGTAGTCCCGCAGGGCATGCAGGTTCGTGGTGATGTCGAGGCGCGCCGCCATCCGGCCGAATCGCTGGGTAGCGGTATCTGGCACGAGCGGCGTACGACCATCCGGGGCGGGCGAGAACACGTAGCCGTCACCTGGCAGCGACAGCCCGAGGGCCGACGCGCGCTCCTCGCAGCGCGCCAGCTGGTCGCGCAGCACCTCTACTGTCTCCGCTTCCAGGGCCACCCGCCGCTGCTGGTGTGTCTTGGCGTCCTTCTCTCGCAGCTTCCCTGCGTCGTCCACATAGAGGGCACTCCGCAGGGTAAAGACGGCCGCGTCCAGGTCGACCGCGGACCACCGCAGCGCGCACCGCTCGCTCCGGTCGTCATGGCCACCCACACGAACGCGCCCCAGTCGGGGTCCTTCCACGCCTGGGTGACCACAGCCGGGCCTCCTCAGGCGCCGTTGGTGGGTGCGGGCTGGGCTGAGGCATCCCGGGCGTCTCCGCTTGATCTGCCGGGTTCACGGCGATCCACCGCCACCGGACGGCCCGGTTCAGCGCGCCGCACAGGATCCAGTGAATCTGCCGTATCGACGCGGGCGCCAGCGGCTTGCACGCATGCGGCCGGCATTTGTCGGTGCAGTCATGCGGTGCTGCCTTCCGGTGCTCGATGGTCTTCCGGCCACCTCCACAGTGATCCCGGCACTTCCGCAGCACCGCGTAGAACGATTCCAGCGTCTCGGCGTCTAGCCGACCCACCGACAACTGGCCTACCAACGGCCGGACGTGTTTGTTCAGCTTCTTGACGTACCCCTGCCGGGTCGACGTCTCCACGTCGAGCACTTCGAGCCACCGGTCAAGCAGCTGGTTGACGGTGGCGCGGGTGCGCGGGTTGTCCACCGGGGCGAGGAACCGCGTACGCACCTTCTCGGCTTCCTTGCGGGCGGTCGGGCCGTCGGGGGTGGTCTCGGTCAGATAGTGACGCTTCTTCGTGATGGGGTCGATGCCCGCGTAGACCTTCACCCGGAGTGAGCCGCTGGGCAGTTCTTCGATCTCGCCGCGCTGGCGCTTCCCGCGCCCGTTCGCCGTCGCCGTGGGGCCGACCGTAGCGCGCTCGCACCGCGAGTAGCACCACGGGAAGGTGGTGGATCTAGTGTTTTACCTGGTGGGGCGGGCGGGACTCGAACCCGCGACCGAGGGATTATGAGTCCCCTGCTCTAACCGGCTGAGCTACCGCCCCGAACACCGCGCCGGATCTTATCCCGCTCGGCGGTCAGCAGCCAGCATCGAGCCGGCCGGTGCCCGCGCGTGCACCAGCACGATGGGCAACAGGAATATAACAGCGAGCTCGGGTACGCCTGTCAGCCGGCGCGCAGCTCGTCCAGGACGGCGCCGGCGGCGCGCCAGCCGCTGGTGAGAGCGCCCTGGATCGATGGGCTGTCCCGGTGGTCTCCGGCCACGAACAGGCCCTCCCCCAACGCCACCGGCTTGCGCAGCCGTCCCTGTGGCGGCGGTGCGGCGGGTAGCGCCCGAGGAACGGCCACGGTAGTGAGGTGGGTCCAGTCGGCGGTGGAGCGGCCGTACAGCCGGGTCAGCTCGGCCCGGATGGTCGGCTCGGGTGGGGCCGTCGGGCCGACCACCGAGGTGGCGATCAGGTGCCGTCCGGCCGGCGCGTACGTCGGGGCGGCGTTGCTGAGCACCACAGTGTTGGCGACGAGTTCGCGTCGGTCGCCGTCGACGAGCAGGATCGGTTCGGTCAGCGGCGGCTCGGGGGCGCTGTGGTAGTAGGTGGTGTAGCTGTGCATGCGTACCGTCGCCAGGGCCGGCAGCAGCGCGGACGCGGCGGGTGGGTCGACAGCGACCACGACGGCCCGGCAGCGGATGTCGCCGGCCTGGGTGCGGACCCGGCCCGGGGTGACCTCCGCGACCGGGGTGTCCAGGTCGAGCAGGTCGGCGGGCAGCGGTGCGGCGATGGCCCGGGGCAGCGCGGCCATCCCTTCGGCGGGCAGGCCGATCCGGCCGCGGGCGAAGGAGCGCAGCACCATCGCCAGTACGTGGCTGGAGGTGGACAGTTCCCGTTCGATGAACACACCGGACAGGAACGGTCGCAGCAGTTCCTCGATGATGGCGTCGGAGAGGCCGGCGCGGCGCAGCGCCGTCTCGCTCGTGGTTTCCGGCGCGGCGAGCAACCGGGATGCGGGCAGTGTGGCGCAGCCGGTGGCGAGCGCGGCGAAGCGCAGCCGGTCGAGCAGAGAGCCGACTCCGGCGAGCGCGGTGCCGGGCCCGCCGGTCGGTTCGCGCAGCGGGTTGACCAGCCGCAGCAGCTTGTCGCCCTTGCGGACCAGCACACCGGAGGTGAAGTACCCGAGGTCGAGCTGGTCGGTGTCGAGCAGCGTGCCGAGCCGGGGGTAGGCGGTGTTGAGCACCTGGAAGCCCCGGTCGATGAGGTGACCGTCGACCACGTCGGTGGCGACCCGGCCGCCGAGCCGACCCTCGGCCTCCACCAGCCGCCAGGGCACGCCGGCGCGGTGCAGCCGGCGGGCGGCGGCGAGGCCGGCCAGGCCGCCGCCGACGATGACCACATCGGTTTCAGCCAGCACCGCGCGCCTCCCGCTCACCGTTCGCCCGGGACAACCGGCCCGGCCACCAGATCTTCGGCCCGATGTCGTACGCGAGTGCGGGCACCAGCAGCGACCGGACGATGATGGTGTCGATCAGTACCCCGATCGCGACCGCCGTACCCAACTCGACGAGCACCACGAGTGGCAGGACGGCGAGTGCGGAGAACGTCGCGGCGAGCACGATGCCGGCGGAGGTGATCACCCCGCCGGTGACGGCGAGGCCGGCGAGCACCCCGGCGCGGGTGCCGCGCTTGACCGATTCCTCGCGGACCCGGCTCATCAGGAAGATGTTGTAGTCGATGCCGAGCGCGACCAGGAAGACGAACGCGAACAGCGGGAACGCCGAGTCCACGCCGGGGAAGTCGAAGACGTGCCGGAACAGCAGCGCGCAGAGGCCGAGGGTCGCGGCGAAGCTGAGCAGCACGGTGGCGATCAGCAGCAGCGGGGCGAGTAGCGCGCGCAGCAGCAGGGCCAGGATGACAGCGATGACCACAAGCACCACCGGGATGATGACGTTCTGGTCGCGCTTCGCGGCGTCCGAGGTGTCCACGTTGATAGCGGTGAAGCCGCCGACCACCGCGTCCGCGCCGGGCACGTGGTGTACGGCCACCCGCAGCTCTCGGATGGTCCGCTCGGCGCTGTCGCTGTCGGGTGAGTCGGTCAGGGTCGCTTCCAGCTGCACCCGCCCGTCGACGACCTTGGGGGCGGCGCTCGGGTCGGGTGGGCCGGACTGCTGGCCGGCCGTGAGGGGGCGGACGTCGGCGACACCGGGCACGTTCTTCGCCACCCGGGCGACCTGCCGGGCGGTCTGCTCGGTGGTGAAGATGGTGGCCGGGCTGCCGGTGCCGGCCGGGTAGTGCCGGGAGATCACCTCCTGGCCGTCGACCGAGTCGGTGCGCTGGGTGAACAGGTCGGACTGGCCGAGCGTGGTGGCGCCGAGCTGGGTGAGGCCGAGCGTCAGCAGGGCCAGCACGACGGCGGTGGTCAGCCAGATCGGGCGGGCGTGCCGGGCGACGAAGCCGGCGATGCGGCTCCAGATGCCGTGTTCGGCCCGCGGGTCGGCCTGGTCGGCTCGGGGCCGTCGGGGCCAGAACGCCCACCGTCCGCCGAGCACCAGCAGGGCGGGTAGGAAGGTGAGCATCACCAGCAGGGTCGCGGCGATGCCGATGGCGGCGACCGGGCCGAGCGCCCGGTTGGAGTTGAGGCTGGACAGCAGCAGGCAGAGCAGGCTGACGATGACAGTGCCGCCGGACGCGATGATGGCCGGCGCGGCGCCCTTCCAGGCGGTCTTCATGGCGTCCCAGGGGCGGTCGTGCCGGTGCAGCTCCTCCCGGTAGCGGGCGATCAGCAGCAACGCGTAGTCGGTGCCGGCGCCGAAGACCAGCACGGTGAGGATGCCCTGGGCCTGCCCGTTGAGCTTGACCACGTCCGCGTCGGCGAGCAGGTAGACGAAAACCGAGGCGAGGGCGTACGACATCCCGGCGGCGAGCAGCGGAAAGATCCAGAGGACCGGGCTGCGGTAGACGATCAGCAGGATGACGAGCACCACGACCAGGGTGACAAGCAGCAGTGGCCCGTCGATGGCGGAGAAGACCTCGATCAGGTCGGCAAGCAGGCCGGCCGGGCCGGAGACGTCCACGGCGAGGCCGTCCCGGTCCCCGCCGGTGATCTCGCGGAGTTGCTCGACGACAGTGCCGATCTCCTCGCCCTCGGCGTCGTCCACAGGTACGACGACCTGGAGTGCCTGGCCGTCGTCGCTCGGGATGGGCGGGGGCAGCGGGGTGACCACGCCGGGGATCTGGGCGAAGCGGGAGGCGTCGGCGCGCACCCGTTGCCGGTCCGCGTCGGTGATTCCGGAGGGGCGCTCGTAGACGACCAGAGCCGGGATGGTCTGCCTGTCGACGAACTCGCCGGCGAGGTCCTGGGCGCGGGTCGCCTCGGCGTCGGTGGGCAGGAAGGCCGCGTTGTCGTTGGTGGCGACCTCGCTGAGGCGCCCGGCGTACGGGCCGGCCACGCCGCCGATCACCAGCCAGGCCAGCACGACCGCCACCGCGATCAGCGTGGCCTTGCCGCCTCGTCCGGACATTCGCACTCGCCCCATCCTGCCGGGCAAGCAGGTCAAGGGTGGGGTGAAACCGGATCACACGCACGAAAACGCCCGCCGGCCGGTGGCTGACGGGCGTACGTGGGAAAGCTCCCCCGATTGGACTCGAACCAATAACCTGCCGGTTAACAGCCGGCTGCTCTGCCAATTGAGCTACAGGGGATCGTGCTCCGCACGGCTTCGGATCTCCCCGACGCCCTGCGACGGGACAAGAGTACAGGACATCCCCCGGTGGTGGTCCAGTGGGTTCCCGCCCCGCCGTCGCATTGACAAAAGGGGTAAATCGCCATCCGGGCACAAGCATGCTTGAGCGGAGAGCAGGATGGGTAGTTAGCTGCGGACAGAGGACGCAGGCGCGAACAGGTCGCCTTCCGACGGGGCAACTCGCCGGGGTGACGGCGCGTCAGGTACGGAAGGAGCCGCCATGCGCGGAAAGATCATGTTTCTTGGCGGGCTGGCTGCGGGATTCGTCCTGGGCGCCCGTGCCGGCCGGGAAAAGTACGAAGAGCTCGTGGTCCGGGGCCGCAAGGTGCTCGACCACCCGACCGTGCAGGAGGCGGCCGGGGTCGCGCAGGCCCAGGCCAACAAGCTCTACAGCGAGGGCAAGGACAAGCTCGGCCAGACCAAACTGGGCGAGAAGCTGGGCACCGGCAACGGCAGCACCGGCACGCAGGAGCTGACCGCCGCCGACGACGCGTTCGCCGGCACGCCCGCCACAGTGGGCGCCAAGGCGGGCACCAGCACGGTCGGCACGACCTCCGGGTCGCCGTCGTCCACCAACCCCCGCACCAAGCCGTCCGGCTCGGGCACGAACGCCAGCACGCTCTGACCAACCGCACGTACACGGGCCGGTCGCCGCAGGGCGACCGGCCCGTGGTCTGTCCGGGGTGCGGTCAGTCCTTGCTGCTGAACGCCGCGTCGAAGGCGGCGCTCGGTGCGTCGAAGGCGAGCCGGCGGACGAACTCCAACGCCTCCGGTGCGCCGAGCAGCCGGTCCATCCCGGCGTCCTCCCACTCGACCGAGATCGGGCCGGTGTAGCCGATCGCGTTCAACGCGCGGAAGCAGTCCTCCCAGGGCACGTCACCGTGGCCCGTGGAGACGAAGTCCCACCCGCGCCGCAGGTCGGCCCAGGGCAGGTGCGAGGCGAGCCGGCCACGCCGGCCATCCCCGGTACGCACCTTCGCGTCCTTGCAGTCCACGTGGTAGATCCGGTCGGCGAAGTCGAAGATGAAGTTCACCGGGTCCAGTTCCTGCCACACGAAGTGCGACGGGTCCCAGTTCAGCCCGAACGCGGGCCGGTTGCCGATCGCCTCAAGCGTCCGCTTCGTCGTCCAGTAGTCGTACGCGATCTCACTCGGGTGCACCTCGTGCGCGAACCGCACCCCCACCTCGTCGAACACGTCGAGGATGGGGTTCCACCGGTCGGCGAAGTCCTGGTAGCCGCGCTCGATCATCGCCGGCGGCACCGGCGGGAACATCGCGAGGGTGTGCCAGATCGACGAACCGGTGAAGCCGACGACGGTCTTCACACCGAGCTTCGCCGCCGCCCGCGCGGTGTCCTTGATCTCCTCGGCGGCCCGCTGACGAACCCCCTCGGGCTCCCCGTCGCCCCAGATGCGGCCGGGCAGGATGTCCTGGTGCCGCTCGTCGATCGGGTGGTCGCAGACCGCCTGACCAACGAGGTGGTTGGAGATCGTGAAGACCTCAAGGTTGTGCTTCGCGAGGGTCTCGCGCTTGCGCTCGACGTACGAGTCGTCGGCGAGCGCCTTGTCGACCTCGAAGTGGTCGCCCCAGCAGGCGATCTCCAGACCGTCGTAGCCCCACTCGGAGGCGAGCCGGCAGACCTCCTCGAACGGAAGGTCGGCCCACTGGCCGGTGAAGAGCGTGATGGGTCGCGCCATTGTCCTTCTCCCCTTTGTGATGGGGATTCCATGTGCGGACCGGGGCGAGGGTGACCGGACGTACGCGGCACTCGCGCGGTCACCGGTGGGTGCGGAGCACACCTGAGCCCGGCGGGTTGCGCCTCCCACCGGGTCACCGGCCACCAGCACGGTCGCCGTCCCCCACCCTATTTCCGCGCCACCCCATCGGGGAAGCCCTGCGGTCGGCCGATCATCAGACCATTTCCTCGGGAGCGGGCAGGACAGCCCGCACGGTGAAGCCGCCACCGGCGCGCGGGCCGGCCGAGAACGTGCCGCCGAGCCGCTCGGCGCGCCTGCGTACCCCGACCAGACCCCGGCCGGCGGCCTGGGTGCCGCCGCCGGACGGAGCGGGACCGGCGCCCTCGTCGCGGACCTCGATGGTGATGCCCGCGGCGTCGTAGCGCAGGCGGACCCCGACCGGAGCGCCCGGCGCGTGCCGGCAGGCGTTGGTCAGCGCTTCCTCAATGATCCGGTACGCCACCACGTCGACCGGGCCGGGCAGCGGCCGGGGTTGCCCGGCCACGGTCCACCGCACCGGTTGGCCGGCGGTGAAGCCCTCCACCAACGCGTCGAGACGGTTCAGGCTGGGCGTAGGCCCGGACGGGTCGTCGGGCTCATCGGCCCGACCCAGCACACCGAGCAGCTGATGACCTCGCGCCAGCACCGTCCCACGCCACTGCGCGAACAACCCCATGCAGGTCAAGGTACGGCAGCCAGCTGTACGCCGGTCGGCGGCGTCCACGCAAACCCGCAACCCGCCAACACACCCGACGACCCGGCCGACGAAGCGGTGCGAGCGTGATGTCTGTGGGTCATCAAGATGACTCACAGACATCACGCTCGTTGGAGACACGCGTCGCGCTTTGCCGTTGCGACCGACCAGCCGGGCACGTCGGCGCTCAGGCCGGAGGGCCGGAGGGGCCTACGACGTGAGTCGCGGCCCCTCCGGGGTCAGTCGGTCAGGGCAGGGTCCACTTCTGGTTGGCCGCGTTCAGGCAGGTCCAGAGGTGCACGATGGTGCTGTCGGCGGAGTTGTTGCCGGAGACGTCCAGGCACTTGCCCGACGACGGGTTGCGCAGGGTGCCGTCGGACGCCGCCGCCCAGTTCTGCGCGCCGCTGCCGTTGCAGGTCCAGAGCTGGATCTTGGTGCCGTTGGCGGTGCCACCACCGGAGACGTCCAGGCACTTGCCCAGCGCCTTGAGGGTCGAGCCGGACACGGTCCAGCTCTGCGCCGTGCCGCCGTTGCAGGTGTAGAGCTGGATCTGGGTGCCGTCGGCGGTCCCGCCGCTGCGCACGTCCAGGCACTTGCCGGCCAGACCCTTGATCGGGCCGACCCCGGTGCCGCCGCCGCCCTTGACAAGGGTGAAGTCGTCCAGGTCGAAGAGCCCCGTTCCGCTACCGGTGAAGGTGAGGTAGAGGTTCTGGGTGCCGGACGGGACGTTGGACAGCGCCGTGGTGACGTTGGCGTAGGTCGTCCAACTGCCGGTGTTGGGCACGGCGACCGAGCCGAGCACCGGGCCGGTGGCCGAGCCGGTGCGCACCTGGATGGTGCCACCCGCCCCGCCGGAGACGACCCGGGCCGTGAACGAGGTGACCCCGGTCAGGTTGACCCCGTTGTACGCGGCCCAGTCACCCGGCTCGATGTAGCCGAGGGTCTGCCCACCGTTGGCGCCGTCCTTGGTGAACGCGGAGACGCCATTGGCCGAGCTGAACGTCTCGGCCTGGATCGTGCCGGTGGGCGTCGGGGTGGTGCCCAGCTCCTTGATCCGGATGTTGCGGAACGCGACGTCGTCACCGGTGCCGTGGTTCTGGATGCCGATGTGGCCGGCCAGCGAGCGGACCGGGTCGGTGTTGGTGAAGTCGTTGATCTTCACCCCGTTGAGCAGGACCTGCAGCCGCTCGCCCTCGACCAGCAGCTCGTAGGTGTTCCACTCCCCCGGCGCGTTCAGCGCCGCGTCGCGGGCTGCGGTGTCGGCGGCCTTGTACGTGTAGACCGAGCCGGTGGTGCGGTCGACCGCGTCGGTGGCATCGATCTGGACCTCGTAGCCGTTGTTGATCGCCGACTGCGGGTCACTCGACGGCGGGAAGCCGATGAAGATGCCGGAGTTGTCGTCCCCGGCCATCTTCCAGTCGAGCTTCAGCGAGTAGTTGGTGAACTGCTTGGCGTTGTACCAGAACAACCCCATGCCGCCCACCGACGTCAGGGTGGCGTCGGAGTTGGTGAAGTTACCCGGGCCGGCCTGCGACCAGCCGGTCGTCGAGCCGTTGTAGAGCGGGGTGTAGCCGGTCTCGGGCCGGCAGTCGGCCTTGCTCCGACCGGAGGCGTACCGGATGCCGCCGAGCAGGTGGTTCCGGAACCCCGACTCCGCGTACGACGCCTGGGTGTGCCCCGCGCCGGTGTAGAAGGACCGGCCACCGCTGTAGCTCTTGCACCAGCTCAACGGGTGGTCGGCGCCCATGCCGCCGCCGGAGTACGACGACTCGTCAAGCGTGGCCAGCACGTGGGCTGTCGAACGCGGGTTGGTGCGGTAGTTGTACCACTCGTCGGTGCGGGTCCAGGTCTGCGGCAGGTGCCCGGTGGCCGCGTGACCCCGGTCTTCCACCTTCATGTTGGCCTGCTGGATCGCGGGGTGCGAGGAGAACCACGCCCCCACGAGGTTGCCGTAGAACGGCCAGTCGTACTCGGTGTCGGCGGCGGCGTGCACACCCACGTACCCGCGGCCGGAGCCGATGTACGACTCGAAGGCGGTCTGCTGGCTGGCGTTGAGCACGTCGCCTGTGGTGTTGAGGAAGACGACAGACTCGTACTGGTTGAGGTTGCTCGTGGTGAACGCGGCGGCGTCCTCGGTCGCGGTGACCGTGAAGTTGTTCGCCGCGCCCAGGTCACGGATGGTCTGGATGCCGACCGGGATCGCGTCGTGCCGGAAACCGGCGGTCTTGGAGAAGACCAGCACGTCGTACGGGGCGTCGGCGGCGCTGGCCGGGGTGGCCGGGGTGGTGCAGGCGATGACGGCGAGTGCGGCCATGGCCGCACCGAGGACGGGTCGCAGGCGTCTGCGCATATCGCTCTCCTAATTGCGGTTAGGAGGGGCCCCTCGCACCACTCTAGGCGTTGTCGAAGGGCCCCTCCCGCCAGCTCAGGGCAGGGTCCACTTTTGGTTGGCGGCGGTGTTGCAGGTCCACAGGTGGACCACCGTGCTGTCGGCGGAGCTGCTACCGGAGACGTCGAGGCACTTGCCCGACGAGGTGTTGCGGAGCGTGCCGTCGGCCTGGGCGGCCCAGTTCTGGGCGCCACTGCCGTTGCAGGTCCAGAGCTGGATCTTGGTGCCGTCGGCGGTGGCAGCACCCGAGACGTCCAGGCACTTGCCCAACGACTTGATCGTCGAGTTCGGCGTCACGGCCCAGGTCTGCGCCGTACTGCCGTTGCAGGTGTAGATCTGGATCTGCGTGCCGTCGGCGGTGGCGGCGCTCCGCACGTCCAGGCACTTGCCACCGAGGCCCTTGATCGCCCCAGCCCCACCGGCCGGGGGCGTCCCGGTGACGAGGGAGAAGGCGTCCAGGTCGTAGAGCGCCCCGGTGCCCGACCCGGCGAAGGTCAGGTAGAGCGTGGTCGTGCCGGTCGGCGGGTTGGTGATCGACCCGGTGACCGTGGCGAAGGTTTCCCAGCCGCCGGTCACCGGGACCGTGGCCGAGCCGAGCACCGTGCCGGTGGCCGAGCCGGCCCGGACCTGGAGGGTGCCACCGGCGCCCGCCGAGGAGACCCGGGCGTTGAACGATGTCACGTTGCCCAGCCGGTACGGCTGGAACGCGATCCAGTCGCCGTTGTTGATGTCACCGACGGTCTTGCCGCCCTCGGCCGGGGTCTTGCTGAACACGTTGATCCCCGACGAGGTGCCGTAGAACTCGGCCTGGCGGTGCCGCGGCGGCAGCGTGTGCTGGGTGTGCGTGGTCAGCCCACCGCCGTCGGTGTACTCGGCGTCGAAGATCGCGAAGATGTTCGCCGCGTCGTCGTGCTCGCCGTCGACCGGGATGGTGATCGAGCCCGAGCAACCGGTCTTCGAGGTGATCTGGTGCCCGTGCTGGTCGTGCCCGAGCACGTAGGTCATCTTGACCTTCGTGCAGTCGATGGTGCCGTCCTCCGGGTCGGTCACCGTGATGCTGTACGGCACGGTGTCCCCGAAGCTGAACAGCTGACCGTTGCCCGGGTTGTTGATCGTGACAGTGGGCGCGGTGTTACCGACGCTGATCTGCACGCTGCTGCTGCCGGTGGCGCCCTGCGGGTCCCGCACGGTCAGCGTGGCGGTGTAGGTGCCGTTGGCGCTGTAGGTCTTCGTCGGGTTGGCGGCGGTCGAGGTGGTCCCGTCACCGAACGCCCACGAGTAGGTCAACGTGCCGCCCTCGGGGTCGGACGAGCCGGCCGAGGAGAAGGTCACCGCGAGCGGGGCTGCCCCGGAGGTGCGGTTGGCGCTGGCTTTCGCGGTGGGCGCCCGGTTGCCGCCGCCGACGTAGTCGAAGCGGTAGAGCGCCGAATTGGCGTCACCGTTGAAGTAACCGGTGCCGTAGTCGAGCACGTAGTACGCGCCGTCCGGGCCGAACGCCGAGTCCATCACCTGCTTGCCGACCCAGGGGAAGGTGTCGATGGTGCCCCGGGAGCCGTCGGAGTTGACGTGGATCGGCTTGATCCAGCCGCGGCCGAACTCGGTGGCGAAGAACTGCCCGTCGAACGACTGCGGGAACTTGGTGGTGGAGGTCGACGAGGCGTTGTACCGGTAGACCGGGCCGCCCATCGGCGACTCGGAGCCGCCGCCGAACTCGGTCGGGGTGCCGGCGTCGCCGGCGTACCGGATCCAGGCCGGCTGGGCGGGCGGCAGGGTGGTCAGGCCGGTGTTGCGGAACGAGTTGTTCGTCGGTCCGCCGGTGCAGTTGTACTTGGATCCGCTGGCGCTGGTGGCGAAGTCGAACTCGTTGTACGTCTCGGTGCTGGTGTTGGTGCCGGTGCAGTACGGCCAGCCGTAGTTGCCAGGTGCGGCGACCCGGTTGAACTCCACCTGGCCGGACGGCCCGCGGGTGGAGCTGGTGGAGCCGGCGTCCGGCCCGTAGTCACCGACGTAGACCACACCGGTGGCCTTGTCCACGCTGATCCGGAACGGGTTGCGGAACCCCATCGCGTAGATCTCCGGCCGGGTCTTGGCCGTGCCGGGGGCGAACAGGTTGCCCGACGGGATGGAGTACGTGCCGTTGGCGTTCACCTTGATCCGCAGGACCTTGCCACGCAGGTCGTTGGTGTTGCCGGCGCTGCGCTGCGCGTCGTACGCGGGGTTGCGGTTGGTCCGCTCGTCCAGCGGTGAGTAGCCGGACGACTCGAACGGGTTGGTGTCGTCGCCGGTGGACAGGTAGAGGTTGCCGGCGGCGTCGAAGTCGATGTCCCCACCGACGTGGCAGCACACGCCACGGCTGGCCGGGACGTCGAGCACGTCGACCTTGCTGGACTGGTTGAGCGTGAAGTCCGAGTTGAGGGTGAACCGGGAGAGCCGGTTGACGCCGTCCCAGGCGGAGAAGTCGGTGCCGGTGGCCGGCGCGTCCCCGCCAGGGGTGGAGAGCGGCGGTGCGTAGTAGAGGTAGATGTACCGGTTGGAGGCGAAGCCCGGGTCGACCCCGACGCCCTGCAACCCCTCCTCGTCGTGGTTGTACACCGACAGGGTGCCGATCGCGGTGGTGGTGCCGTTGGAATCGGTGCGGCGCAGGGTGCCGTTGCGGGCCGTGTGCAGGACCGAGCGGTCCGGCAGCACCGCCAGTGACATCGGCTCACCCATGTCGGTCACGCCGCGGGCCAGCTCGACCTGCTGGAAGTCGCTGGCGACGATCGTGTGCGCCTGTGCGGGGGCGGAACCGGCGGCGAATGTGACAGTGCCGGCGGCGACCGCCAGCAGCAGCGCTGATCCGGCGGAGAACCATCGTCGGGACCGTTGTCTGGGAGCGTCCTTCATGGACATCTGTGCTGTCCCTTCCTGACGAATGACTGCCAGGCCGGGCGCGCGCCGTCGCGCCGGATGCCGTAGCGGTGAGGGGGTCGATGGGTTACCGCGCCGCCGGTTCACCTCGACGAAACATGTTCGTGTTGGTCACGACACTAAGTCGCACGTGTCGATGTGTCCATACCTTCCGGCGGTTCAGCATCAACTTTTGTCAATTTGATCGAAAGTCGCCGGTCAGGCGCGTCGGTCGATCGCCTGCCCGGCCAGCGCGACCAGGGCCACGCGGGCCTCGTCGGCCACCATTGCGCTCTGCAGGGCGGAGAGCGCGGCCTCGGTCCGGACCCGGATCATCTGCTCGATCCGCTCCCGGGCGCCGGTCGCCTCGATGATGTCACGCAGCTCCGCCGCGCCCTCGGCGTCCAACGCCGGGTTGCCGAACAGCTCCCGCAGCCGGATGGTCTGGGGCCGGTCGGCGGCGCTGCGGGCCAGCGCCATCATGACCGTGGGCTTGCCCTCACGCAGGTCGTCCAGGACCGATTTTCCGGTGACCGCCGGGTCGCCGAACACACCGAGGACGTCGTCGCGGAGCTGGAACGCGTCACCAAGCGGGTCACCGAACTCGCCCAGCGCGGCGATCAGCTCGGGCTCCGCGCCGGCCAGGGCCGCGCCGATCTGCAACGGGCGGGTCACCGTGTACCTGGCGGCCTTCATCCGGATCACGGTGAGCGCGCTGGCCACCGAGCCGTCACCCACGCCCGAGACCAGGTCCAGGTACTCCCCCGCGATCACCTCGGTCCGCATCAGCGCGAACACGCTGTACCCCCGGTGCACCTGCTCGGTGCTCAGCCCGCACTCGTGGAACATCTGATCCGACCAGGCCGCGCAGAGGTCCCCGCAGAGCAGCGCGGTGTTGCGGCCGTACGCCTCGGGGTCACCGCGCCACGACGAGCGGGCGTGCAGGTCGGCGAAGAGCCGGTGCACCGACGGCTCACCCCGACGGCGGTCGCTGCCGTCCAGGATGTCGTCGTGGATCAGCGCGAACGCGTGGAACAGCTCCAGAGCCGCCGCGGCCACCACGATCGGGGTGCCGTCCGCGGCCCCCGCGCCGCGCCAGCCCCAGTAGCAGAAGAGCGGTCGTAACCGCTTGCCACCGGCCAGCACGAACCGTTGGAGCGCGGTGAACACGCCGCGCGGCGCTCCATCCGGCCAGTCCGGGCCCTGCCGGCTGAGAAACCCGGCCAGCTCCGCGTCGAAGCGCGCCCGCAATTCGCTGGCGTCGGTGGGCGCGACAGTGACAGTCATGAGCCCTCCCCCGACCCGCCCGCACCGCCGGGGCTCAGCCCGGCCAGCTCCAGCAGCAACGCCTTGACCTCGGTGGCCGCGATCTTGTCCCGGGCCGCGGTCGGGTCGGAGCAGAGCAGCACCGGGCCGTCCGCCGGGTCGTCCGGCAGCCGCCCGTGCGAGCCGCGCACCGCCCGCGCGCCGGCGTCCAGGCCGACAGCGCTCATCAGGTACCGCATGCCGAGCTTCTTGCGGGCCAGCGCCACACCGGCGCGGGCCTTCGCGGCACCGGGGTTGGCCGGGTCGAAGAACAGCTCCGCCGGGTCGTACCCCGGCTTGCGGTGGATTTCCACCAGCCGGGCGAAGTCCGGTGCCTGGGCGTCGTCCAGCCAGTAGTAGTAGGTGAACCAGGCGTCCGGTTCGGCCACCAGCACCAGCTCACCGGCGCGCGGATGGTCCAGACCGTGTGCGGCCTTGCCTTCGGCGTCCAGCACCTCGGCCACCCCGGGCAGGCCGGCGCAGAGCTTCGCCACGGCCGGCACGTCGGCCGGATCCTTCACGTAGACGTGCGCGATCTGGTGGTCGGCGACCGCGAACGCCTTCGACGTCCACGGGTCGAGGTACTCCATGCCCGCCTGGGTGTGCACGTGCAACAGGCCCTCGGCGCGCAGCAACCGGTTGACGTCCACCGGCCGGGACACGTCGGTGATGCCGTACTCCGACAGCACCACAACCGTGGCGTCCCGGGCCCGGGCGGCGTCCAGGAGCGGGCCGAGCACCGCGTCCAGCTCCGCTGCCGCCGCGGCGGCCTGGGCCGACGAGGGACCGAAGCGTTGCAGGTCGTAGTCCAGGTGCGGCACGTAGACGAGCGTCAGGTCGGGTGACACGTCGGCGAGGATCTGCTCGGCCGCCTGGCAGATCCACCGCGACGACGGCAGCCCGGCCGTCGGCCCCCAGTAGGTGAAGAGCGGGAACGTGCCCAGCCGCCCGGTGAGCGCGTCGTGCAGCTCCGGCGGGTCGGTGTAGCAGTCCGGCTCCTTGCGCCCGTCGGCGTAGTAGACCGGGCGGGGCGTCACCGTCCAGTTGACGTCCGCGCCCATGGCGTACCACCAGCAGACGTTGGCGACTGTGTAGCCGGGCTCGGCCCGACGGGCGGCCTGCCACAGCTTGTCCCCGCCGACCAGCGCGTTGTGCTGCCGCCACAGCAACACCTCGCCCAGGTCCCGGAAATACCACCCGTTGCCGACGATGCCGTGCCCACTGGGCGGCTCGCCGGTGAGGAAGGTGGACTGCACCGAGCAGGTCACGGCGGGCAGCACGGTGCCCAGCTCGGCCCGGAAGCCGCCGTCGGCGACACCCCGCAGTCGAGGCATGTGCGCCAGTAGTCGTGGTGTCAACCCCACCACGTCGAGGACCACCAGTCGCCTGCTCATCGCGTCACCCCCATGCTCACGGTTCGCTCTGTGGTCAGGCCGAGGCCGACCAGTTCGTCTCGGGCGAAGGCCAGCTCCGCGGCGATGCCGGCGGCCAGCTCCGCGTCGGTGCCGGGCCGTCGTGCGGCCGGCAGCACCCCCCAGGTGTACGTCTCGACGTCGAGGTGGTCGCAGCCTGCGGTCGGGCCGTCGAAGAGCGCTCTCAGGGCCGCGCGGAGGACCGGCAGGGTCGAGCCGAGCGGTTCCTCGGGTGGGGCGTGCAGGGGCACGTGGTAATGCACCCGCCACGGGCCGGGTAGCGCCTTGTCCAGGGCCTCGTCCAGGTCGTCGGCCGCGTACGTCGGGTCGGCCGGGTCGGCCAGACCGGCGCAACCGGCGCCCCGGGTCTGGTGCAGGAAGCGGGGCTCCACCCAGCGGCGCAACGCCTCGGCCCCACCCTCCGGGTCGGCGGCCTCGACGGCGGCCGACACCTGCACCTTCACCACGGGCAGTCCGGCCGTCCGCAGTCGGTCCAGCGCCTCGGCGGGCTCTTCCCAGGCGCAGGCCAGGTGGGCCAGGTCGAGGCAGACGCCCAGCCGGTCGGTGTCCATCCCGGACAGCAGCTCGGCGGCCTGGCTGGTGCTCTCCACGACACAGCCGGGCTCCGGCTCGAAGGCAATCCGCACCTCGCGGCCGGTGTCCCGCTGCACCGTGGCCAGGCCGGCGGCCAGTTGGTCCAGCCGGCGTCGGGCCGCGTCGGCCCGGTCGGTGTCCCATGGTTGCCGCCAGGCCAGCGGCAGGGTGGAGATCGAGCCCCGGGCGGCGTCGTCGGGCAGCAGGTCCGCGAGCACCCGGGCCAGGTTCAGCGTGTACGTCAGGCGCTGCTCGGTGGTCCAGTCCGGGTGGTACACGTCCTGCTTGACCACGGGGGCCTGGAAGGCCGCGTACGGGAAGCCGTTGAGGGTGACCACCTCCAGCCCGCGTGCGTCCAGCTCGGTGCGCAACCGGCGGCGGAGCGTCGGGTCGGCGGCCAGCTCGGCGGCGACCGGGGCGGCCAGCCACAGGCCGAGCCCGAGCAGGTCACTGCCGAGCGCCTCGCGGACCGGCACCGCGTAGGTGTCCAGTTGACCGAGGATGCCAGCGAGGTCCTCGGCGGGGTGCACGTTTGTGCAGTAGCCGAGGTGGACGGTCTCGCCGCCGGCATGTCGCAGCCGCATCAGCTGCCGCCGCGCAGGATCGAGTTGCCGGTCTGCGGGTCCACGGCGGCGGCGACGTCCAGGTCGCTGAGGTCGAGCCGCCCCGACTGCCCGTAGAACTCCACCGGGTTTCGCCACAGCACCTTGTCGACGTCGTCGTCGCTGAAGCCGGCCGCGAGCATCGCCTCGCCGGTGGCCCGGGTCAGCAGCGGGTCGGAGCGTCCCCAGTCGGCTGCCGAGTTGACCAGCATCCGTTCCGTGCCGTACTCCCGCAGCAACTCCACCATTCGCTGCGGCGTCATCTTGGTGTCCGGGTAGATGGAGAAGCCCAGCCAGCAGCCGCTGTCGCGGACCAGCTTGACTGTCACCTCGTTGAGGTGGTCGACCACCACCCGGCCCGCGTCGATGCCGGATTCGGCGACCACGGCGAGGGTTCGTTCGCAGCCGCGCGCCTTGTCCCGGTGCGGGGTGTGCACCAGCGCCGGCAGCTCGTACGCCACAGCGAGGGCGAGTTGGGCAGCGAACGCCTCGTCCTCCTCGGGCGTCATCGAGTCGTACCCGATCTCGCCGACCGCCACCACCGCGTCCTTGTCCAGGTAGCGGGGCAGCAGGTCGAGGACCGGACGGCAGCGCGGGTCGTTGGCCTCCTTGGGGTTCAGTGCGATGGTGGCGAAGTGGCGCACCCCGAACTGCCCGGCCCGGAACGGCTCCCAGCCGATCAGCGAGTCGAAGTAGTCGGTGAACGAGGCGGCGCTGGTGCGTGGCTGACCCAGCCAGAACGCCGGCTCCACCACAGCGCGTACCCCGGCGGCGGCCATCCGCTCGTAGTCGTCGGTGGTGCGTGAGGTCATGTGGATGTGGGGGTCGAAGATGCGCATTCACGCCTCCCGGGGCAGTGCGGCGGTGAGCCGGTCGAGCAGGTCGGTGGCGTCGGCGGGCAACTCCCGGCCGGCGGCGTGCCGTTCGGCGGCCAGCGCGGCCAGCATCGCGGCCAGTTCCCCGTCGGCCCGGGTGTCCAGGTCGGCGACGTTGGCCAGGGGGACGCCGCTGAACACGCACTTGAGCACCGCCTGACGCCAGGCGGCCGGGTCGAGGTGCCGCGCGTACGGGCCGAGCGCGGCGGCGACCAGCCGGGTGTCGTTGGTCCGGATCGCGTCGTGCAGCAACGGAACCGCGTCGGCGCCGATCGGCAGCAGCGGCAGGGCCCGCAGCACGGCTCGTCGCTCGGCCGCGTCACCGTGCTCGTAGAGGCGCTCGGCGTACGCCGCGTGGTCGCCGGGCAGGCTGGTGAGCAGCAGCACCCGGGCCGCGTCGTCGGCGGTCCAGCCGGGGGCGTCGGGCAGCGCGGCTCGACCGCAGCGGCGGCCGACGGCGGGGAAGAGCCGGGCGATCGCGGTGGGCTCGGCCGTGACCCGGCGCAGCGCCGTGTCCAGCCAATCGGGATCGGGTACGCCTCCCAGCGCGGCCCGTAGTGAATCCGGTGTCATCCCGTCTCCTCCCCTTGTGCTGCTCCCCGGTGCCCCGCCAGCCTTTGCTCTGCACCTACATATGCACCGGGGCCTCTTCGGCGGGTGTCGCCTCGGCGGGTGCAGAGCAAAGGGTGTGGGCGGGGTGGCTGTCGGTGGCCGCGGCGGCCTTCAGGAACTCGATGGACCGGGCGGCCACGGCGGGCGCGGCGTGCGAGTCGCGGGGCAGCTCCACAGCGACCAGCCCCCGGTAGCCGGCGTCGCGCAGCGCGGCCAGCACCGGCGGAAAGTCGATCTCGCCGACACCGAACTCCAGGTGCTCGTGCACGCCCCGGCGCATGTCGTCGATCTGCACGTTGACCAGGTGGTCGGCCACCTCGGCGACGCACTGCGGCACCGGCCACGGTTCCAGGCACCGGCAGTGGCCGATGTCGAGGGTGATGCCGAAGCGGGCCGGGTTGTCGAGCGCGGCGTGCAGCCGACGCCAGTCGGCGATGTCCTGCACCAACATGCCCGGTTCCGGTTCGAAGCCGACTGTGACGCCGGCGGTGTCGGCCGCGTCGACCACTGTGGCGCACCCGGCCACCAGCCGGTCCCACGCGCACTGCTGGGACACCGCCTCGGGTCGGACACCGGCCCAGAACGACACCGCCTCCGCGCCCAGGTCGGCGCCGATCCGCACGGCCCGGCGCAGGAACTCGATGCGCCGGGTCGGGTCGTCGTGCAGCAACGTGGGGGCGTGCTTCTGCCACGGGTCGAGCAGGTAGCGGGCCCCGGTCTCGATGACCACCGCCAGGCCCAGCGACTCCAACCGTTGACCGACCGCGGCGACCCGGCGGGTGAGCCCGGGCGCGAACGGGTCCAGGTGGTCGTGGTCCAGGGTGAGCGCCACCCCGTCGTAGCCGAGATCGGCGATGACGGCGAGCGCGTCGTTGAGCCGGTGGTTGGCGAAGCCGTTCGTGCCGTAGCCGAGTCGCAGCGTCGTGGCGTCGGCGGCCGACGCGCCGGGCCGGGGCTCGGGGACGCTCATGTCGGGGAGACCTTCCGGGCCAGCCGTCGACCCAGCGGCGCGGCCGCCGCGACGGCCACCCCGAGCAGACCTGCTCCAGCCCGCGCGGTCAGGGCACCCTGGAGGGCCGGCAGCCCGGTGATCCCGGCGCCGACGGCCGCGCGGACCCGTCCGGCCGACGGGTCCCGGACGACCTCGGCCTGGGCGGCGCCGTACCGGGCGGCGTACCAGCCGGCCAGCACGGCGGGCAGCACCCCAACCCGCCGAGGTGCGGCGACGGCGGCGCTGGCGGCGACCAACGCGGTGCCCACGAGGGTACGCATCGGCAGGGTGGCGTCGGCGCCGGTGACCTCCCGGCGGGACAGCTCGGTGACCGTCCAGGTGTGCGCGGCGACGGTCGCCGCCGCCGGCAACGCCCGGGTCATCCGGCCGCCGGACGCGCCGAGCAGCACGTCCAGCCCTCGGCAGGCCGCCATCACGGCCGGGCCGGCGGCGGTGTTCTTGGCCAGCAGGTCGTACCCCCAGATGGTGGCGGCCAGCGGCACGGCGAGCGCGGCGGCGCGGCGACCGCCCACGGCGGCGGCCAGGCCCACGCCGGCGGCCGTGAGGCCCGCCGCGAGACCGACAGCGGCGGCCGGGGAGACGCGCCCGCTCGGAATCGGCCGCTCGGGCCGTTCCTCGGCGTCCAGGCGTCGGTCGGCCCAGTCGTTGGCGGCCATGCCGGCCCAGTAGAGCAGCACCGACGCGCCGGCCAGGGCAGGGGTACGCGGGCTCAACGCGCTGGCCGCCGCGGCTCCGGCGATCACGTCACCGGGCACCGAGAGCGCGGCCGGCGCCCGGACCAACTCGGCGAGATCAGCCAACGTTGTCATGGACACCGTCCCGGCCGTCGTGCAGGTGTCGGGTGAAGGCGGTCAGCCGGGCCCACTGCTCGCCCAGCGAGTGGGTGGGCGAGCCCAGCGGGTCCTTGAAGAAGAAGCCCAGGTCGGCGAGCGGCCCCACCTGCCCGGCGGCGTGCGCGGCGGCGGTGAGTCGGGCCAGGTCCAGCACCAGCGGCGCCGCCAGCGCGGAGTCGCAGCCGTGCCAGGTGAACTCCATCCGCATGCCGGTGCCGAGGAAACCGCTGAAGGTGATCAGATCCCAGGCGGTCTTGAAGTCGCCCAGGTCCTCGACGTACTCGATGCGGGTGCCGCCCTGCGGGACGTAGCCCAACGTCTCGCCGAGCACGCGCTGCTTGCTCTGCACCTTCGCCGCGTTCGCGGCCGGGTCGGCGAGGGTCGCGCCGTCGCCACCGCCGAGCAGGTTGACCCCGGACCAGGAGCGCACGTCCAGGTTGCGCATCGCGAACATCGGCGCGAGCACCGACTTGACCAGGGTCTCCCCGGTCTTGCCGTCGTGCCCGGCGTACGGCAGTCGGGCCTCCTCCGCCAGCGCGGCCAGCGCCGGCAGCCGCAGCCCGGTGGACGGGGTGAAGTCGACGTACGGGCAGCCGGCCAGCACCGCCGCGTACGCGTAGAGGGAGCTGACCGGCAGCACCTCGTCCGGCCCGTCGAGGGCGGCGCGCAGCGCGGCCGGGTCGGCGTGCCCGGGGTGCGGCAGGGGGGCCGGCTCGGTGGCGGAGACGTTGACCACCACCACCCGGTCCAGCTCGTGCCGCTCGCGGAAGCTGGTCAGATCGCGGACCACGGCGGCGGCCCGCTCGGCCTGGGTCTCGCCGACCGGCGCGGGGCGCAGCTCCTGGTCGACCACTCCCAGCTCGTCGCGGAGCGCGGCGACCAGCCGCCAGGGGATGACACCGGCGTCGGCCAGCGCCTCGGCGCGCTTGCACAGGGGGGTGGTGGCCAGGTCGTGCCCGCCGAAGACCAGATCGGCGAAGGCCGGAAGGGCAGGGCCACGCAGCTCGGGAAGCTCGGTGACGCAGCCGGTCGGCCCGGCCAGGCCGGCCCGCAGCGCGAGCCCCCCGACGATGCTGGTGGTCGCGACGGAACCGCGCGCTCCTACCAGCCAGACACCTGTTCGCATGGTGCTCCTTCCCCAATCACGAGGAACCGTCGGTACCGCTAAATATAGGAATATCAGAATATGTTTCGGAAAGATACGGCCCGGTTTCGGAAAACTTTCGGGCCGGGTGGATGGCCCCGTCCGCCCGCCCACACCGGAACAGCACCGGCTTCCGACGTCGGCGTCGGCGGCGACGACACCGGACCGGATCCCGGCAGGTGCGAGCAGACGGGGCTGGTAGGCAGGGTCGGGTCGGCGTCTCGACCCTGCCTCCCCCGCATCCGGCCGGTCGGGGCGTTGGCACGTCCCG
The DNA here is from genome assembly GCF_015751765.1 of Micromonospora ureilytica. NCBI lineage: Bacteria > Bacillati > Actinomycetota > Actinomycetes > Micromonosporales > Micromonosporaceae > Micromonospora > Micromonospora ureilytica. The sequence goes on along the minus strand of NZ_JADOTX010000001.1, from coordinate 20,822 downwards.
GCCGGGCGTCTCAGACCGCCGGATTTCACCGGCGGTGGCGGTCCTCCGGTGCGGCCGGGGAATCCCGGTCCGGTCGCACCGGACGACCGTCCTGCTCGTGCGCCACCGGGCCGTACGGCCCGGCTGCACGCTCTCCGATTCCGACCTCTGTCCCGGCCACGGGGCGCAATCCGTGGCTGGTCCCTCGCCGGTCGGCTTCGGAAAGCCGGTCGGGCGATGGCGGCGCGAACACCGCCATCGCGGATGGTCAATGGTCAGACAGCCGCCGCGGTCAGCGTCGGTTCCACCTCGGCCCACGAGGAGCCGAGCTCCGCCGAGCGGGCCACAGCGTCCAGCACCAGCTGGACCTGCAACGCGTCGGCGAAGGAGGGAGTCGGGTCCACGCCGGTGGCGACCGCCTCGATGAAGTCGCGCATCTCGTGCGTGAACGAGTGCTCGTAGCCGATGATGTGGCCCGGGGGCCACCACGCCGACATGTACGGGTGCTCGCCCTCGGTCACCAGGATGCGAGTGAAGCCCTGCTCCACGGCCGGGCGGGTCGCGTCGTAGAACTCCAGCTCGTTGAGGCGCTCCAGGTCGAAGACCACACTGCCCAACGAGCCGTTGATCTCGACACGCAGCGCGTTCTTACGGCCGGTCGCGAACCGGCTCGCCTCGTACGTGGCCAGGGCGCCACCGTCGAGCCGGGCCACGAAGACCGCGGCGTCGTCGACGGTGACCGGCCCGGTGGGCGCCGTGTGGCCGTCCACCGAGGCCGCCAGACCGCTCGACTCGGCCGGCAACGGCCGCTCCTTGACGAAGGTCTCGGTGACCGCGCTGACGCCGCTGATCCGCTGACCCGTGACGAACTGGGTCAGGTCGATGATGTGCGCACCGATGTCACCGAGCGCGCCGGAGCCCGCCCTGTCCTTCTGCAACCGCCAGACCAGCGGGAACTGCGGGTCCACGATCCAGTCCTGCAGGTACGTCGCACGGACGTGTCGAATCACCCCGAGCCGTCCGTCGGCGACCAACTGGCGCATCATCGTGACCGCGGGGACCCGGCGGTAGTTGAACCCGCACATCGACCGCACTCCGGCGGCCCGGGCGACATCCGCCGCAGCGGTCATCGCCCGTGCCTCCTCCACCGAGTTGGCCAACGGCTTTTCGCACAGAACGTGCTTGCCTGCGGCCAACGCGGCGAGAGCGATCTCGGCGTGACTGTCGCCCGGGGTGCAGATGTCGACGACGTCGATGTCGTCCCGGTTGATCAGGTCACGCCAGTCGGTGGTGTACGCGTCCCAGCCGAGTGTGTCGGCGGCGTCGGCCACCTTCGCTGTGTCTCGGCCGCAGATCAACGCCATCCGGGCCCGCGCCGGCAGGTCGAACACGCGGTTCACGGTGCGCCACGCCTGTGAGTGCGCGGCGCCCATGAACGCGTAGCCGACCATGCCGACCCGCAGTTCTTTGTCTGTCGTGGACAAGGTGGGTCTCCCCCCGGTATGTCAGAACCCGAGCTTGTCGTAGCTGCTCGCGTTCTCCTTGGTGATCGTCTCCGAGGCCAGGGTCACTTCCTTGGGCACCTGCAGCTCCGTCAGGTCGCCCAGGCCCCGACCCTGCGCGACGAGCCGCGCGAGCGAGACGGCCGAGGAGGCCATCGACGGGTTGTAGGTGACAGTGGCCTTCAGCACGGTGTTGTCGGCCTTGATCGCGTCGATCGCGAGCTTGGAGCCCGCGCCGCCGACCATGAAGAACTCCGACCGGTTGGCCTGCTTGATGGCCGCGAGCACACCGATGCCCTGGTCGTCGTCGTGGTTCCAGATGGCGTCGATCTTCGGCAGCGCCTGGAGCAGCTGGGACGCCTCGCGCTGGCCGCTGTCCGAGGTGAACTCCGCCGAGCGGCGGTTGTTCACCTTGAAGCCGTAGGTCGCCAGGGCGGCCTTGAAGCCTTCGCTGCGCTCGACCGTCAGCGGGATCTCCAGACCGGCGATCTCACCGATGATCGGGTTGGCGACGCCCTTGTCCTTGAGCATCTTGCCGATGTAGTGCCCGGCCGAGACGCCCATGCCGTAGTTGTCGCCCTTGATGACCAGCCGCGAGGCCAGCGCGTCAGGGAACGCCCGGTCGAGGTTCACGATCGGGATGCCCGCCTGCATCGCCTGGAGGGCAACGGCGTTGACCTCCTTGCCGTCGTGCGGCAGCACGACGATGATGTCCGGCTTCTGGGCGATCAACGTGCCGAGCGTGGAGCGCTGGGCCTCGGAGTTCGAGCCGCCGTCGACCTCCTTGAACTCCACGTCCGAGTAGGCCGCGGCCTGGGCCTTGGCGTTCGCGTGGATCGCGCCCATCCAGCCGTGGTCGGCGGCCGGGGCGGAGAAGCCGATGACGACCTTCTTGCCCGGGGCGTTGTTGCCTTCACTGTTTCCGGCGGCCTTGGTCTGGGTGCTGGCGGCCGGGGTGTCGTTGCTGGTGCAGGCGGTGAGGAGGGTGGCAGCGCCTACCGCGGCTCCACCGAAGAGCAACCGGCGGCGCGACAGGTCGCGACTGTGCTGGGTCATTAATGACCTCCTGGGAGCGGGATTTGACTTATTGAGGGTGTGCGAGGCCCGGCCAGCGTCGAAATGTCTCGACGTCGCCAGGACAACGGTGCGGTGCGTCAGGTTGCGGTGGTGACCCTGTTCCGCGCGAGGAGCCGAGTGACGGACTTGAACTGGAACTGCTGGACCAGGACGGCGGCGACGATGATGCCGCCCTTGACCATGTTCTGCGCCTCGATGGAGAGGCCGTTGATGGCGAAGAGGTTCGTGATCGTGGCGAAGATGATGACGCCGAGCAGCGAGCCGACGATCGTGCCCCGACCACCGCTGAGCAACGTCCCACCGATGATCGCCGCGGCGATAGCGTCCAACTCGTACAGGTTGGCCATCGCCGCCTGTGCCGAGGTGGCCTGCGAGGTGAGCATGATGGCCGCGATTCCGCAGCACAGACCGGAGAGCGCGTAGAGCAGCATGGTGTGCCGCCGGACGTTGATGCCGGCCAGCCGGGCCGCCTCCGGGTTACCGCCGACGGCGATGGTCCGCCGGCCGAAGGTCGTGCGGTTGAGCACTACCCAACCGGCCAGCACGACCGCGCCGAGGATGTAGACGAGGATCGGGATCCCGATCACCTTGCGCGCCGCGATGTCGTTGATGAAGGTGCTGCTCGACACCTGGGTCTGCTTGTTGGAGATCGATGCCGCGAGCCCCCGCGCGGCCACCAGCATCGCGAGCGTCGCGATGAAGGGGACCAGCCGCCCGTACGAGATGAGCACACCGTTGACGAGGCCGACGCAGATGCCGACCGCGAGGGCGGTGAAGATCATGCCGGCGGCGCCGTAGCTCTGGGTGGCCACCGTGGTGCACCAGACCCCGGCCAGCGCGACGATCGCGCCGACCGACAGGTCGATACCACCACCGATGATCACGAAGGTCATCCCGACCGTGACCACGCCGACGACCGAGGCCAACTGGAGGATGGCCAGGACGTTGTTCCAGACCCAGTTCGGGTCGCCGTACAGGTCGGGCTTGGTGACCGCGCCGACCACGATGAGCGCGGCCAGCACCCCGATCAGACCGAGGTTGCGCTTGGCGCCGTCGCCACCGTCACCCCGCCACCAGGAGAGCTTGCCCCCAGAACCTGACTTGTTGCTGGCCACCGCCGTCTCCGCCGGATCCACCGGCGGCGACTGCGCCGGAAGCTGCGGGCGCTCCGGTGTCGCGGTGGGAGTGGGAGTCGCGTCGCTCATGCCGGTGCGCCTTCCATCAAGGACCCCGCCATAACGAGGTCAAGCACAGTGTTCTCGTCGAGTTCGCCGGCCGCGGCTTCGCGGACGACCCGTCCTTCCCGCATCACCAGCACCCGGTCGGCCAGACCCAGCACCTCAGGCACCTCGCTGGAGACCAGCAGCACCCCCACGCCCTGAGCGGCCAATGCCCGGATGACCTGGTAGAGCTCGGCCCGGGCGCCCACGTCCACGCCCCGGGTCGGCTCGTCGAGAAGCAGCAACTTGGTGCCGCCGAGCAGCCAACGCCCGACCACCACCTTCTGCTGGTTGCCGCCGGACAGCGTGCGTACCGGCCGGTCGACGTCCCGGGGCCGCAGCTCCAGGGTCTCCGCGATCCGGTCCGCCTCGGCGCGTTCCTTGGCGGCGTTCGTGAAGCCGAGTCGCGCGTACCGGCCGAAGGTGGCCAGCGTGACGTTGCGGTAGATCGGCTCGCCGAGCAGCAGCGCCTGACTCTTGCGTTCCTCCGGGGCCATCCCCATGCCGGCGCGAACCGCAGCGCCGACGCCGGGACGCAGGACCTTCCCGTCCATCCGCACCGTGCCGGCCTCCGGGAGGCGGGCACCGTAGATCGTCTCCAGCAGTTCGGAACGACCGGAGCCGACCAGCCCCGCGATACCCACGATCTCCCCGGCACGCACGCTCAGCGAGACGTCGGCGAACTCGCCCGGGCGGGTCAACCCCTCCACCTGGAGCAGGTCGGCGCCCGCGGGGTCCTCGGTCGGCCGGTCCGGGAAGACGTACTCGATGGTGCGGCCGGTCATCCGGCTCACCAGGTCGCGGGTCGGGGTGTCGCGCGCCGGCAGGTTCGCCGCCGTGGTCCGGCCGTCCTTGAGTACGGTGACCCGGTCGCCGATCTCGCGGATCTCCTCCAACCGGTGGGAGATGTAGATGACGGCGATGCCCTGCGCGGTCAGCTCACGGATGATCCGGAATAGGTTGCCGACCTCGTCGTGGGCCAGCACCGCGCTCGGCTCGTCCATGATGATCAGTCGGGCCTCGTGCGACAGCGCCCGCGCCATGCTGACGATCTGCTTGCCCGCCGCCGGCAGTGACCGGACCATCCGCCCCGGCGGAATCTCACCGTGGCCGAGCCGGCCGAGAATCTGCCGGGTGTGCCGGGCCATCCGGCCGCGCCGGACGAACCCGAAGTTGCGGTACTCGTGCCCGAGGAACGCGTTCTCCGCCACCGACAGGTCCTCGACGAGGTCGAGCTCCTGGTAGATCGTGGCGATGCCGGCCTTCATGGCGGCCTGCGGGTTGGCGAACGTGGCCGGCTCACCGCGCCACTCCACCTGCCCGGAATCCGGTTGGTGCACTCCGGCGAGCACCTTGATGAGGGTGGACTTGCCGGCGCCGTTCTGCCCAAGCAGGCAGTGCACCTCGCCGGCACGCACCTCCAGCTGCACGCCGTCGAGCGCGCGTACGCCGGGGAAGGTCTTCACCACATCGGTGAGGCGCAGGACCACCTCGCCCGCGACGGTGTCGGCGGGAGCCTCGACCAGCGGCGCCTCGGCGACGGCCTCGGCCGACGCGGTGGCGGGGTCATCCTCGGGCAGAGCCACAGTCTCCTCCTCGCTCACGACGGAATCTCGAACAGCTTCACGGTGCCGGCCTTTGTTCGCGACTGCGGGGCTCGCAAACCCGGCTCACTCCTCGCGCTCACGATGCTTCCCCGAAGGCGACGTCGCTCGCGAGCACCGCCGCGCCGGTGACACCGGCACGGCCGCCCAGCTCGGACAGGACGACGGGAAGGTTGCCGGTGGCCAGCGGCAGCGACCGGCGGTAGACCACACTGCGGATCTCGGCGAGCAGGATGTGGCCCAGCTGGGCCAGCCCGCCGCCGATCACGATCATCGACGGGTTGGTGAAGCTGACCAGGCCGGCGAGCACTCCGCCGACCCGCCGTCCGCCGTCCCGGATCAACTGGATGCAGGTCACGTCGCCCTCGACGGCGCCCTCGGCGACGTCCAGCGCGGTCACCACACCGCGCAGGGCCAACCGCTCGGCCAGCGCCGGCGACGTCCCACTGCGGGCGGCGGCGGCAGCGTCCTTGGCCAGCGCGGCACCGCTGAACAGCGCTTCCAGGCAGCCGACGTTGCCGCAGGAACACATCGGACCGTGCGAGTCGACCTGGATGTGGCCGATGTCGCCGGCGCAGCCGTCGGTGCCCCGGTAGACCTCGCCGGTGAGGTAGATGCCGCACCCGATGCCGGTGCCGATCTTCACGAAGAGGAAGTCGTCCACCGAGTGGGCGACCCCGCCGTGCCGCTCACCGATGGCCATGATGTTGACGTCGTTGTCGACCACCGCGGGGCAGCCGTGCTCCCGGCTGAGCAGCTCACGCACGGGGAACCGGTCCCAGCCCGGCATGATCGGCGGTGAGACCGGAACGCCGTCGCGGAAGCTGACCGGGCCGGGTACGCCGATGCCGACCGCGTCCAGGCGCTCGTACGCACCGTCGACCCGGGCCTTGTGCAGCAGCTCGTTGACCCGTTGCAGGGTCACCTTCGGGCCGTTGCGGATGTCGGCCGCCTCGGCGTAGTGGGCCACCGGTTCGAGGCGGCCGTTGACCACCTCGACGTCCATCGAGCTGGCGCCGAGGTCGACGGCGGCGAAGCGCAGCTTCGGGTTCAACTCGACAAGGGTCGAGCGACGCCCACCTCGGGATGCGGCGAGCCCGGCCTCGGCGACGTAACCCAGCGCGACCAGGCGATCAAGCTCGGCCAGCATGCGGGGACGCGGCATCTGGAGGCGGTCGCCCAGCTCGGCCCGGGACACGGCGCCCTCGTCGCGAAGCAGCCGCAACAGGCGCACGTGTAGGGGGTCGACGGTCCGCACCGGGAGCCCCCTCTTCTTTGGCAGCGTTCACATCGACGCAATGCCGATGTGTTGTGTCCGACACAGTAAGAGCGTTCCACGCCGCCTGTCCAGAGCTTCAACCGTTTCGCGACCAACTTTTGTCCGAAAGAACAAAAGCTACTAGTCGATCAAGGAAAGGATCACGGACGGCCCGCGGCCCCTCGCCCGCAGTTCCATCGACGGACACGCAAACGCCCCGCCAGCCGATCCTCGGTGGCGGGGCGTTTTGGGGGGCGGGACCGTCAGCGGCGACCCGCCGCGTTGCGCTTCTTGCGGAGCTTGCGATCGTCGCGCAACTCGACGTACGGCTCGTCGTCCACCGCGTGCCCGGCCGAGATCGCGCGACCGCGCTCCAACTCCGCGTCGAACTCCGCACCCAGCAGGATCGCGATGTTGCTCAGCCACAGCCAGACCAGGAAGATGATCACCCCGGCCAGCGTCCCGTACGTCTTGTCGTACGAACCGAAGTTGCTCACGTAGAAGGCGAACAGGCCGGAGATCACCAGCCAGATCACCACGGCCAGCACGCCACCCGGGCTGACCCAGCGGAAGCCGCCGTGCCGCGCGTTCGGTGAGGCCCAGTAGAGGATCGCGAACATCAGGCTGACCAGGATCAGCAGCACCGGCCACTTCGCGATGTCCCACACCGTGACAGCCGTGGAGCCGAGCCCGATCACGTCACCGACCGATTCGGCGAGGCGGCCGGTGAAGACCACGATCACCGCGCACACCAGCAGCAGCACGCCGATCACCGCGGTCACACCGGCCCGGATCGGCAGCGTCTTCCAGATCGGCCGGCCTTCCGGCACGTCGTAGATGGTGTTGGACGCGCGCATGAACGCGCCGATATAGCCGGACGCGGACCAGAACGCGGCCAACAGACCGACGATCGCCGCGATGCTGGCCAGGCCGCCGTTCTGCTGGGCGGTGTTGATAGCGCCCTCGATGATCTCCTGGATGCTGTCGTTCGGCACCGCCTGGTCGACGGTGTCCTTGACGCCCTCGGTGGCGCTCTCGCCGAGGAGGCCGAGCAGGGAGATCAGCACCAGCAGGCCGGGGAAGATGGACAGCACCCCGTAGTAGGTCAGCGCGGCGGCCCAGTCGGTGAGGCTGTCGTCCTGGAATTCGGTGATCGTCCGGCGCATCGCCGCCTTCCAGCCACTGCCGGGCAGGTCGGTGGGGCTGTCCGGGCCCGCGTCGGGCCCGACCGGCGCGGTGGCCGGATCACGCTCACGCTGGGCGGAAGACTCGTCCGAGGTCATCGCCCCTCCTCCTGGTCGGCAGTGTCACCTCCGGACATGCCCCGTGGACGGGCGCGGATAACCCCTACTTGTAGAGCAACCTCGCCATTCGGCGGGAAGCCACCAGCAGGCCGGCCGCCATCATCGCCAGCAGGTAGAGCACGTCGAGCAGCCAGAGCCAGCCGTCACCGCCCAGCGCGAGCCCCCGGATCAGGTGCACCGACCGGTACAGCGGGGTGATCTCGACGAGCCAGTGCAGCACTGTCGGGTAGGCCTGCGCCGGAACGAAGGTGCCGGAGAAGAGAAACAGCGTGAACTGCGCGGAGGCCATCAGGTCGAAATCCTGCCAACTGCGCATCAAGGTGGAGATCGCCATGCCGAGCGCCCCGAACGCGAACCCGACAAGCACCGCGGCCGGGAGAGCGGTCAGCGCTCGGGTGACGCTTGTCAACTCCAGCGCGACCATCACACCGAGGAACGCCGCCGAGTAGGCGCTCCCCCGCAGCATCGCCCAACCCAACTCGCCCACGGCGATCTCGAACGGCCGTACCGGGGTGGCGATCACCCCGTCGTACAGCTTCATGTACTTCATCTTGCCGAAGAAGTTGAAGGTGGTCTCCGAGATCGCCCCGGTCATCGCCGAGGAGGCGAGCATCGCCGGGGCCACGAACTCGGCGTACGAGACCAGCCGCCCGCCCGGCAACGGCAGGTCGCCGACCAGCGCGCCGACGCCCACCCCGATGGACAGCAGGTAGAGCAGCGGCTCCACGAAGCCGGAGAGCAGCAGCAGCCAGTAGACCGGCTTCAGCGCCGCGACGTTGCGCTCGAACACCGACGCCGACCGCCGGGACGCGGCGGAGACGTCGACCAGCCGGGGCAGGATCAGCGTGACCACGACACCCTCCCTCCCTAGACGACGAGCTTGCGACGGAACGCGCGCACCGCCAGCAACCAGCCGGCGACCGCCCAGGCGGCCAGGTAGAGAAGGTGCCCGACGATCGACCACTGTGGGGCGACACCGAGCGTGGCCGCGCGGCACAGGTCCACGGCGTGCCACAACGGCGTCACGTACGCCAACCACCGCAGCGCGTCCGGCAACGACTCGACAGGGAAGAACACCCCGGCGAAGAGCGTCATCGGGATGACCGCGAACCGGAACAGCATCGCGAGCCAGTTGTCGCTCGACACCGACGCGGCGTACGCGAACGTCGGCGCGGCGACGGCCAGCCCGAGCAACGCCACCACCGGCAGGGTGGCCACCGCCCACGGCGATCGCAACGCCCCGAACAGCCCGGTGACCAGCAGGAACGCCGCGATCGTGGTGAGCACCCGGAACAACACGAAGGCCAGGTGCCCGGCCACGATGTCACAGACTCGCAGCGGCGACGCGCCCTGTGCGAAGTAGGTCTTGACCCACTGGAAGTTGCTGAACACCGGCCAGGTCGAGTCACCGACCGTCACCTGGAGGGCGGTCGAGGCGATCAGCCCGGGGACCAGCCAGTCGAGGTAACGCACACCCCCGACGCCCTGGTCGATGTAGGCGCCGACGCCGACCCCGAAGCCGAGGACCGTCAGCACCGGCAGCAGGAACGAGGAGAACACCCCGGCCCGCCAGGTGCGTCGAAGCCCCACCAGGTAGTGCTCGAACACCGCATATGCCGGCACCCATGGGAACCGCGCCGACCCCGCCGCACTCACCCGACCACCCCGCCCACCGCGCCGACCACCACGACCTGTCTACCCCCGGGGTACGACAGACCGCCGGCCACCCTACGACGACCCCACCGACGTGTCGCCCGGGTTTCGCCGCGTCGCCCTGGGCCCCGCGTCGCCGCGTCGCCGCGTCGCACTTGATCGACTCGGCTTCCTGAAAGTCGGGGTGTCAGAGCGACCTCAATGCCCCGGCTTCCTGAAAGCCGAGTGGATCTAGACGGCGGGACCGCCGGTCACCTGCGGACCGAGTCGGAGTCGACGAACGCGCGCCACGCGTCGGGCGGGAACACGAGTACGGGGCCGGCCGGGTCCTTGGAGTCGCGGACGGCCACCAGCCCGGGCAGGTTGGCGGCAACCTCCACACAGGCACCGCCGCTGCCGTTGCTGCGGGTGCTCTTGCGCCAGCGGGCGCCGGTCAGCTCCATGTCTCCGCCACTTCCGCAATCAGGTCGAGGGACTGCTGCTGCGATAGTGCCTCACCCCGGATCGACTCCCACACCTCGACCATCTGCCGGACGTACTCGACGCGGTCGATCACCTGGCCGTGGCGCTGCCCGTCCAGGAAGACGACATCCTCACCGGTGGCGGCGGTGGCGATCACGAAGGGACCATCGAGCCCAGCGTACGCACCGGCGGACAGCGGCACGACCTGGATTCGGACCCGGGGCAGGGCGGAGCCGAGCTTCACCAGGTGACGCAACTGCTCGCGCATCACCTCCGGCCCGCCGATGTGACGGCGCAGCACGTACTCGTCGACGACCACGCTGAGCAGCGGCGGCCGGTCCCGGGTGAGCACGCCCTGCCGATCGAGCCGGGCGGTCACCTGCTGCTCGACCTCGTCCGCCGCGAAGAGCCCGGCGCCGGCCAGGATGGCGCGGGCGTAATCCTCGGTCTGCACCAGGCCCGGCACGTAGAGCGGCTCGAACCACCGCAGCGCGGTGGTTTCCTGCTCGATGCCGGCCCAGTCGCGGAACCACGGCACCACGGCCTCCCGGCTGATCCGCCGCTGGATCCGCTCGAACCGCCCGTCTGCCCCGAACACGGCGTCGCACCGGCGGGCGAAGTCCAGGCTCGGCCGCCGCTCGGATGTCTCCACCTTGGCGACCAACGCTCCGGAATAGCTCAACGCCTCGGCCAGCGCGGCCTGTGACATCCCGTTGGCGGCCCGAGCCAGCCGCAACTCCTCGGCGAAGTGCTCCAGCATGGACGAACTCTCCACGGACAGCCTCCGTACATCCTCGTACCGTGCCGGGCCGATCGCCGTACGCCCTGGTCGTCGGCGTGCGGAACCTCCCACCGTAGTCGGATCCTCACCAGACTGTCACGCAGCGGAACCGCTCACGGGATCCAGACGGCGGGCGGAACCAGGCCGGGAGCGCCCTGTGACCCCCGATCCGGGGCGCTCCCACCCACCCGATGGAGGTTCCTCGTGCGACTCGCCTGGTCGGCTCACCACAGCGGCGGGCTCTGATGCCGCGGTACCGCCCACACGTGGCGGCACGCCCGTCCTGGCGCTGCCGGGTCTGCGGCGCCGCATGGCCCTGCTCGCCGGCCCGCCTGGCGCTGCTCGGCGAGTACCGCGAGGACCGGATCGGCCTGCTCATCTACCTCGCCACGTTGCTCTACGAGGCGGCCGGGGATCTCGCCGGCCACGACCGACTGACCGACCGTTTCATCACCTGGGCCAGAGCCCGTTGAGCGGCGATCGTTGGCAGCTCCCCTGCACATCGCCCGCGACATGAGCAGATCTTGGACAGTTTCCGTTAGCTGTTAACGGAAAGTGTCCAAGATCTGCGGATCGAGTGGCGGTCACGGGCACGTTGGAGCCGCCGGCAGATCAACCGTGCGACGCTGCCAACGATCAATCGCGGGCGGTCAGTCGACCAGGGTGCGGCCGGTCAGGTGCAGGAAGACGTCCTCCAGGCCGCTGCGCCGCACCAGCACGTTCGCCGGCTGGAGACCCAGCGCGGTGACCTCGGTGACCGCCGCGTCGCCGTCGGGCACGTAGAGCAGGACCCGGTCGGGCAGCACCTCGACCCGCTCCCCCAGCCCGTCGAGCTTGCCGGCGAACGGCTCCTGCGACTCGGCGGCGAAGCGCAGCTCGACCACCTCGCGGGTCGAGTGCTGCTCGATCAACGCCCGGGGCGAGCCCTCCGCGACGATCCGTCCGCCGTCCATCACCACCAGGCGGTCGCAGAGCTGCTCGGCCTCGTCCATGTAGTGCGTGGTGAGCACCAGCGTCACGCCCTGCTGCTTGAGCCGGAACAGCCGCTCCCACACCAGGTGCCGGGCCTGCGGGTCGAGCCCGGTGGTCGGCTCGTCGAGCAGCACGATCTCCGGATCGTTGACCAGCGCGCGGGCGATGGTCAGCCGACGCTTCATCCCACCGGACAACGGCTCGACCAAGCTGTCGGCCCGCTCGGTGAGCTGGACGAAGTCGAGCAGCTCGGCGGCGCGCTCCCGGGCCGCCCGGCGGGAGATGCCGAAGTAGCGGGCGTAGACGGTCAGGTTTTCCCGGACGGTCAGCTCCGGGTCGAGATTGTCCAGCTGGGGGCACACACCGAGGCGCGCCCGGATCGCCGGCCCGTCAGCCACCGGATCCATGTCGAGGATGCGCAGCTCCCCCGCGCTGGGTGGGGAGATGCAGCCGATCATCCGCATGGTGGACGACTTGCCCGCGCCGTTGGGCCCGAGGAAGCCGAACGCCTCACCCGGACGCACGTCGACATCGATGCCGTCCACGGCGGTGAAATCGCCGAACCGCTTCACCAGCCCGCGAGCCCGAATCAGTGGTCGCCCCGAAGTCACCGCCCGACCCTAACCGCCGGATCCGACAACCCTCCACGCCAATACGCCCGACGACCGGCCGGTCACCCCGGCGTCCGTACCACTGACGGCGAAACGCCATTCGATGCCCCACCCGTCAGCCAATCGACGTGTATCGTCCTTTCGTGTCGCCCATCAGCGCGCCCGATGGTTCGTCGTCAGCTGCCCGACCAGCCAACTCTCCCACCGGTGGGCCCGCGGCGAGCCCCGGCGGCGCGCCACCCCGACCACGACCGGGAGCCGAGCCGACGGAGCCCGGCGTCGCCGAGCGGGCGACCCGGGACCTGGCCGCCCAGTTCGAGGACGAGAAACCGGGACGCGTGCTCTCCGGGCCGGCGGGTCTGCTCCTCACCTCGGCGGCGCTGGCGGTCGGCGCTCTCGCCCTGTGGCAGGTGTTCCGCCCTCTGTCGCAGGGCAGCAAGTACTACTTGATCATCTTCTTGGCCGGCGTACTCCCGCTGGTCTTCCTCGCCTACCCGGCCGACCTGCGGCTGCCGGCCCGCCTCCGCAGCCGGCGACGCCGCGCCGACAACGCCGAGAAGACCGACAACGCCGCGAACACCGCAAGCGCACGGTCGCGACAGGCGTCGACACGACCCACGGTGACCGACTGGGTTCTGGTCGCGCTGACTGTCGCGGCCTGTCTCTACCCCGTCCTGCCGATCCGGATCGGCAGCGGTGGCGGCGGCTACAACGCGTTCCTCGACCGGCAGGGCCTGCTGGCGCCGACGGATCTGGTGCTGGGCACCGTCCTGCTGCTCCTGCTGCTCGAAGCGTGTCGACGTACCACCGGTTGGATCCTGCCCGCTGTCTGCCTGCTGTTCCTCGGCTACGGCTACTACGGCGGGTTGCTGCCGCAGTCCTGGCCGGTCGCGCACTCCGGGCTCGACTTCAGTCAGCTGGTCGACGCGTTCTACAACTCCGACAGCGGCTTCTACGGCACGCCACTCGACGTGGCCGCCTCGTACATCGTGTTGTTCACCATCTACGGCGCGGCGCTGGAGCTGTCCGGGGCCGGGCGGTTCTTCGTCGAGCTGTCGGCCGCGGCGTTCCGGCGCTCGCGTACCGCCGCCGGTCGGACGGCGGTGGCCTCGGGCTTCCTGCTCGGCACCGTCTCCGGCTCCGGCGCGGCGACGACGGTGAGCATCGGCGCGGTCACCTGGCCGCTGTTGCGCCGCGCCGGCTACCCGCCGGAGCGGGCCGGCGGCATGCTGGCCGCGGCCGGTGTGGGCGCCATCCTCTCCCCGCCCACATTGGGCGCGGCGGCGTTCATCATCGCCGAGTACCTGGGCGTCTCGTACCTCCAGGTGCTGGGCTGGGCAACCGTGCCGACGGTGCTCTACTACCTCGGCATCCTGCTCGCCGTGGAGATCGACGCTCGCCGCTCCGGCGTACGCCCCGTGGTGATCGAGGTCGGCTCACCCTGGCGTCTGCTGGCCCGGTTCGGCTACCACTTCGCCTCGCTGATCGCCATCATCGTGTTCCTCGCGGTAGGCGTGTCCGCGACGAGGGCTGTCGTCTTCGCCATTCTGCTCACCGTCGCGTTGTCGTTCCTGGACCGTACCCACCGGCTCACCCCGGGCCGGCTGGTGACAGCGCTCGTCACCGGCGTACGCGGCGTCCTCGCCGTCACCGCGGTCTGCGCCGCCGCCGGCATCATCACGGCGACCACCACGAAGACCGGCCTCGGGCCGCAGGCGGCGGCGCTGCTGATCGGCGGGGCGCAGGCGGCCACGTCGGACCCGACGCTGGTGCTGGTGCTCACCGCGCTGCTCGCCGCAGTGGCGCTCACCCTGCTGGGACTGGCCGTGCCGGTCACCGCGTCGTTCGTGATCGGGTGGGTGATCGTCGGTCCGGCCCTGCTCGACCTGGGCGTCACCGCGCCGGCGGCGGCGATGTTCGTCTTCTACTTCGCGGTGCTGTCCGAGGTGTCCCCACCGACCGCACTCGCCGCGGTGGCTGCCGCCGCGGTCACCGGCGGCCGGCTGGTGCCGACCATGTGGCAGACCCTGCGGTACGCGCTGCCGGCGTACCTGACCCCTGTCGCGTTCGTCATCACGCCGGCCGGGCTCGGTCTGCTCGGCATCGGTGGTGTCCAGCGGATCGCCTTCGCGGCAGTGGTCGTCGCGCTCAGCGTGGCGGTGCTCGCCGTCGCCGCCGGTGGCTGGCTGCCCGGCGTGGGCCCCGCCGGCCCCCCGGAACGCACCATCGGCGCCGTCGCCGGCGTCACATTGCTCTGGCTCGAACCCGTGCCGGTCACTGTCGGCGCGACGCTGGCCGCCGTCGCGGCGGCGGGCGTGTTCGTCCGACGGAGATCCGCCGGTCGGCCATCGTCCGGATCACCAGCCAACCCTGTGGAGGAACAACTGTGAGACGAATCGACGTACGGCTCGCTGCGGGCCTGAGCGTGCTCGCCCTCGTCACGGTCGGTGCCGCGGGTTGCGGAGGTCAGCAGGGCGGCGCGGCCACCGACGACGCGGCCAGCGAGGTCACCTGCGAAGTGACCCGGGAGACCCGCGTGGGCATCGCCACCGGCAACGCGACGGGCGTCTACTACGTGGTCGGCAACGCCCTGGCCGGGCAGTTGTCCGGGGCGACCGGCGGCAAGCTCACCGGCACCGCCGCCGAGACCGGCGCCTCGGTGCAGAACGTCGAGCAACTCGTCGCTGGCCAGTACGACGTGGCGTTCTCGCTGTTCGACACGGCGGTCAACGCGGTCGAGGGCAAGGGCAGCTTCACCGCGCCGCAGCCGGTGGAGGCGCTGGCCCGCATCTATGACAACTACACCCAGGTGGTGGTCCGCAACGATTCCGGTATCACCTCGGTGGCCGACATGCGGGGCAAGCGGATCTCCACCGGCTCGCCGAAGTCCGGCACGGAGGTGATCGCCAACCGGCTGTTGGAGGCCGCCGGCCTCGACCCGGCCACTGACATCCGGGCGCAGCGACTGGACCTGACCAAGACTGTCGAGGGGATCAAGGACGGCAGCGTCGACGGCTTCTTCTGGTCCGGGGGTCTGCCCACCGGTGGCCTCACCGACCTGTTCACCACGGCCGGCGACTCGGTGAGGTTCGTCGACATCTCGCCGCTGCTGCCGAAGCTGACCGCGCTGAGCCCCGGCTACCAGGAAGGCACGATCGGGCGGGACGCGTACCGGACGGCGACCGACACCCCGACCATCGTCGTGCCCAACGTGCTGCTGGTCCGCAAGGACCTGGACGCCAACGTGGCCTGCGCGATCACCCGGACGGTGTTCGACAAGCGCGACGCCCTGGCCCAGGCCAACCCGGCGGCCAAGGGGATCTCGCTGGAGAATGCCCGCAGGACCCTGCCGGTGCCGCTGCACCGCGGTGCCGAGAAGGCGCTGAAGGACCTCGGGGCGAACTGACCCAGCCGGTCAGACGTCGGCCGGCGCGGTGGCGGCGCGGGCCACGCCGACCAGCCGGTCGGTCTCGGCGAGCAGGGCCTCGTCGTCCGCCGGAGTGCCGGGGTCGAGTCGGACCGTCCAGGTCAGACCGTCGACCCCGGCCACGCGCCGGGCCGCGACCCGCGCGGCACCGCCGGGCACCGGCTGGTGCTCGGTGTACGCGACCGAGCGGGTCACCCGGGCCCGCACCTGGTGGGGCAGCTCCCCCGGGTCGAGCAGCAGGTACGTCTCGGCCGGACCGTCGGCGACCATCGTGTAGCCGTCCCGCTCGACGACGGGCTCGGCGGGTGTGACGGTCAGCTCCCGCCCGGACCAGACCGCCTTGAGGATGGTGTGCCAGCCGAGCCGTTGCCCTCGACCGGGCAGCCACAACCCGAGGTTGGTGGCGACCACCACCCCGTCGCCCTCGCCGTTGCCGGCGGCGGCCCAGGCCAACACCCGCTCGTCGGCGGTCAGCGGCGGCCGGTCGGCCGGCGGCAGCTTCGGCTTGCGGCTGAACAGTCCCATTTAGAGGCCTCCCGCAGCCTGCTCGCGCAGCGCCCGGGCGTGCTGCTCCAGCGACAGCAGCTCACCGAAGGCGGCGAAGTACTCGTCCTTGTTGTTCACCGGGTTGATCCGCTGGATGCGCGACTTGAGGTCCCGGACCCGGGCGGTCACCGACCCGAACTGCACCCGGGCCATGGTGATCGACACGTAGCGCGGGTCCGGTTCGCCGTCGATCCGCAGCGGTTCGACGGCCAACTCACCGACCAGCGCCGCGGACGCCAGGTCGTCGCAGGCGTCCCGGACCGACTCGATCCAGACCGCGCCGCCGGTCGCCGACGCGGCACCACCGGCCGCCGCGATGGCCGTCCGCACCGCGACGTGCACCGGGTGGCGGTATTCGGTGGCCTCGACCGCGTCGAACATCGGCCCGGCCAGGACCGGCTGCTGGAGGGCGAGTTTGAGCGCCTCCCGCTCGACCATCGACAGCGGGCTGTCCAGTGCCGGCTCGGGGCGGGCCGGGGCCGGCCGAGCGGCGGGGGAGGCGTCGCGGGAATCGCGGGTGCCGGGCGGCGGAGCGTTGCCGGCGGCGAGCACCGCCCGCTGCACCGGCTCGATCTCCATGCCGAGGTCCATGGCGAGCTTGCGGACGTACTCCGGGCGCTTTTCCCGGTCCTTCAGTCGCGCGACCAACGGCGCGGCGTGACGCATCGCCTCCACCCGGCCGTCGACGGTGTCCAGGTCGAAGCGGCTGATCACGTGTCGCAGCGCGAAGTCGACGAGCGGCTCGCGGCGGGCGACCAGATCACGCACCGCCAGGTCGCCCTTGGCCAGCCGCAGGTCGCACGGGTCCATGTTGTCCGGGCTGACCGCGATGAACGTGCGCCCGACGAAGCGCTGATCGTCTTCGAAGGCGCGCAGCGCGGCCTTCTGCCCGGCGGCGTCGCCGTCGAAGGTGAAGATGATCTCGCCGGCCACCTCGTCGCTGTCGAACAGCAGCCGACGCAGGACCGAGATGTGGTCCGCGGCGAAGGCGGTGCCGCAGGTCGCCACCGCAGTGGTCACCCCGGCGAGGTGGCAGGCCATCACGTCGGTGTAACCCTCGACGATCACCGCTCGCCCCTGCTTGGCGATCTCCCGTTTGGCCTGGTCGATGCCGTAGAGCACGTGCGACTTCTTGTAGATCGGCGTCTCGGGGGTGTTCAGGTACTTCGGGCCGTCGTCGTCATCGAAGAGCTTGCGCGCGCCGAAGCCGATCACGTCACCGGCGAGGTCGCGGATCGGCCAGAGCAGCCGGCGACGGAACCTGTCGATCAGGGTGCCGGAGCGGGACTCCCGGGACAGCCCGGCGGTGACCAGCTCCTGGTGGGTGAAGCCCTGCTGGCGCAGGTGCTTGGTGAGCAGGTCCCAACCATCCGGGGCGAAGCCACAGCCGTAGCGCTCGGCGGCGGCCCGGTCGAAGCCCCGTCGCGCCAGGAACTCCCGTGCCGGCCGGGCGCCGGCGGTGCTCAGTTGCGCGCGGTAGAACTCGACGGCGGCGGCGTGCGCGGCGACCAGGCGCTGCCGCTGACCCTGCTGCGGGCGGGGGCGCGGGGCGCCCTTGTCGTCCTCGATGTAGCGCAGCTGGATGCCGGCGCGGCCGGCCAGCCGCTCGACGGACTCCACGAAGCTGAGGTGGTCGGCGTCCATCAGGAACTTGATCGCGTCGCCGCCGGCCCCGCAGCCGAAGCAGTACCAGACGTTGCGGGCCGGAGACACGTTGAACGACGGACTCTTCTCGTCGTGGAACGGGCACAGACCCTTGAGGTTGCCGCCGCCGGCGGACTTCAGGGTGACCGTCTCGGAGATCACATCCCCGATCGAGGTGCGTTCCCGGACCAGTGCGATGTCCTCGTCCCGGATCCGCCCAGCCATGCGCCACCCCCTCGCCGTACATCCTGCCCTGCCGGACCGACGACACGCCGGCCGGGGGACGCCGGTGTGGCGGCGGCCGCTGCCCCGGCTGCGCGATTCCGGCCCGGGAGCCGGGCCCGCGCGGGGACCATGACCAGATGCGCAGGGTACGGACCGACGGCCCGCACGTGCCGCGATGGTTCGGCGCGTGGTTGGGGCTAAGCGGCCAGGCCCCGGAGACGGACGAGGCCGGCCACCGGCACGCCACCTGGCTGGAGCTCTTCCTCGACCTCATCTTCGTGTACGCGCTGGCGGCGGTGGTGGCCCGACTGGGCAGCGATCCGACCCCGTCGCCGACGGCAGTGCTGGCCGTGATCGGGCTCTTCGTGGTGATCCAGTGGGCCTGGGTGGGGCAGGTCTTCTACGACACCCGGTTCGACCCGGACGACGCGCTGCACCGGCTGTTGGTGCTTGTCGCTTTGGTAGGCGCGGGCGCGATGACGCTCGGCGTCGACGAGGTGCCGGAGAGCGTGCTCCTGCCGGTCGGGTACCTGATCGTGCGGGGCGTCCTGCTCCTGCTGTACCTGCGTGCCCGGCCGACCAGCCCGATGGCCCGCCTGGTGACGACCATCTACCTGATCGGCTTCGGGTCGGGCTGGCTGATCTGGTTCGTGTCGCTGACCCTCCCCGCCGAGCGGCGCCCGACGCTGTGGGTGGTCGCGATGGTCATCGAACTGGCCACGCCGTGGGTCGGCGCGCGCTGGCTCAACCGCTGGCCGGTGGACAACCGGCACCTGCCCGAGCGGATCGGCCAGTTCACCATCATCGTGCTGGGTAGCGCGCTGGCCAGCCTGCTCTTCGCCGTGCCGGACCACCCACCGCCACACATGATCCTCACCGCCGCGATGGCGTTCCTGATCCCGGCCGCCGTCTGGTGGGTCTACACCACCTTCGTCACCACCCGACTCCTCCAGAACCGCCTGCGCGGAGGGCAGGCGTACAGCTATCTGCACATCCCGCTCGGCGGTGCCCTGCTGCTGCTCGGCTGGGCGCTCGGGCAGGTGGTCCGGCTGGTCGACGACAACGCGGCACGGCTACCGCTGGAGCTGCGGCTGCTGCTGGGCGCCTCGATGGTGGTGTGGACGGCCTGCGGGCTCGCCCTGTACTGGCTGTGGACCCGACCGAGCGCCGCCCGGCTGGCGATCGCCGCCTACGGCGTGGTCTCGGTCAGTCTGATCACCGCGACGGTGCACCAGCCGAGGCTGATGCTGTCGCTGCTCTCCCTGGCGGTCGTCGGGTACGCCGTACTGCTCAGCCGACGGCTCTCCCGGGCCGGCAAGGAGGCGAACACGCCCGAGGGATGACCGGCGCTCAGGCCGCCGCGACAGCTACCTCCTCGGCCGCCACCTGCTGGTTCCAGTCGGCCTTGGTGGAGCGCCAACCCTCGTCGTCCATGCCGCGCCGCCAGTAGCCGGAGATGGAGAGCTGGCCGAGCGGAATGCCGCGCTCGCCGCGCAACAGCCGGCGCAACTCCCGGACGAAGGCGGCCTCGCCGTGCACGAACGCGTGCACCTGGCCAGCCGGGAACTCCAACGCCCGCACCGCCGCGACCAGCGCCTCGCCCACCGGGCGATCGCCGCGATGCAGCCAGGTCAACTCCACAGCCCCGGGGCTGAGCAGCTTCTGCTCCTCGGCCGGGTCGGCGATCTCCACGAAGACGTGGGCCCGGGCGCCCAGCGGCAGGCGCTCCAAGGCGGCGGCGATCGCCGGCAGGGCACTCTCGTCACCGACCAGCAGATGCCAGTCCGCGTCCGGGCTCGGGGCGTACGCGCCGCCGGGGCCGACGAAGTGCACCGGATCGCCGGGGCGCAGCGCGGCGGCCCACGGGCCGGCCAACCCCTCGTCGCCGTGGTGCACCACGTCGACGGTCAGCTCCCCGGCCAGCGGATCCCAGCGGCGCACCGTGTACGCGCGCAGCCGGGGCCACTGCTCCCTGGGCAGGTCCCGGCGGATCGCGGCGAGGTCCAACGGCTGCGGGTACGCGACACCCGGCTGCGGGAACACCACCTTGATGTAGTGGTCGGTGAACTCGCCCACCGGCAGACCGACCAGCTCGTCCCCACCGAGGACGAGCCGGATCAGGTGCGGGGTGGGCCGCTCGGTGCGCAGCACCTGGGCCGAGGTGACGTTCCTGGGGCGTTCCGTCATGCCAGTTAGGCTAGCCTAAGCTGGCTAGTTGTCCGTCAGGGGTGTCCCGTTGCCGACCAAGCGGGTGTGCCAGGTCACCGCCGCCGGGTCGGTGAGCGACGCCACCTGGTCGATCACCACCCGCAGCCTGGCCGTGTCGTCCGGTGCGGCCCGCCACAGCGGGGCGAAGATCGGATCAAGCCCCTCCGGGGCGCGCCGGACCAGCGCGGCGACCACCTCGGCCAGCATCGTGCGCTGCCGCTCGTAGCGACCCCGGAAGCCACTGCGACGCATCACGTACCGCAGCGCGATGCCCTTGAGCAGGGCGCACTGCGCCCGGACCAGTCGGGGCACCACCAGGTCGGCGCCGTAGCGGCGGTGCGGGCCCGGA